>JBAOIH010000006.1 GCA_037045645.1 Nocardioides sp. | reverse complement strand
TCGAGGATGTCGACCTCGATGCCCTTGAGCAACGTGAAGCCTCCGTCCAGATGGTCGTTGACGGCCTCGATGACGTCGAGTTGTCGGGCCAGACGCTCGGCGCTGAGTCCGCGGGCGACCTTGAGCCGCGGCGAGTGGTCGGTCAGTACGAGGTATTCGTGACCCAGTTCCAGCGCCGTGAACGCCATCTCCTCGATCGGCGAGCCACCATCGGACCAGTCCGAGTGGGAGTGCAGATCTCCGCGCAGTTTCGCGCGCAACTCTCGCCCTCCGGGAGCCAACGGCCCGGCGGTCTGCTCCAGTTTGGAGAGCCGATCAGGCACTCGACCGGCTACGACATCGGCAATGACGGCTGCCGTGCTCGGCCCGATCCCGGCCAACTGGGTCAGGGTGCCGCCCGCGGCGCGCGCGGCCACTTCGTCCGTGTCCAGCGGCAAGATCACCCGCGCGGCGTTGCGGAAGGCCTCGATCCGGCGAGATTCCTCGCGTTGGCGCTCCATCAAGAAGGCGATCCGCCGCAACGCGGCGACCGGCGTGGCGTCGTACGGATCAGAACTCACCGGCACAGCCTACGTTTTTCCCGTCCACAGCCTGGTGACGACCATCAAGGCAGGTCAGCGGCCGTCCGCGCGGTCCGTGAGCGCGTCGACTCCACAGGAGAATCAGATCCTGACGGTTGGTTCTCCACAGCGCTCGCGACGTTCGGCCGCGTGGTCCCCAGCCTTCTCCACACGTTTTCCACAGGCACCGCGTCGCTCGCGTTGACCGGCGGCGGCACCCCCTCCTAGCGTGGGATCCGTCGGGGCCAGCTCGACCACGAGACGTTCGCAAGGGGAAGGCAAACGTCAACCGGGTCGGGCAGGCCCCTTCACCGTCTCCGAAGGCGCTCGCCCGGTCGGCACGACGCGCCCGTGAGCGGGGCGCCTGCGTGATTCACGCTCAGCCGTGCCGTAGGGTTTCTGTGTTCCCTCGTGGTCGACACGCCGTGTCGATCGCCGGAACCCGGCGGGCTTCCCCCAATGAAACCCCGTCGCGACGACCACAAAGATCGATAGCAAGGAGGCCGTCATGGCGGAGACCTGGAGCGGCGAGTTCTACTGCGTGAAGTGCAAGGCCAAGCGCGAGGCTGAGGGCGAGGTCGCGCGTGAACGACAAGGGCACCAAGATGGCCAAGGCTGTCTGCCCCGAGTGCGGCACCAACCTGAACCGCATCCTCGGCAAGGCCTGAGCAACACCCTAGGCTCGGTCGCGAAGCGACCAACGACGGCGGCGTCTCGCAAGAGGCGCCGCCGTCGGCCATTTCCCCGCGGGCGGCGAGCCACCTGTGGAGAACCCGTCCGGGCAGGGTGCCTGGGTGGCATGCTCTCGCGCCATGACCTCACCAGCGTCGAACAGTTGGTTGCTGCGACCGGGTGTGCGAGTCGTACGCCGCTCACCCACGCAGTGGCAGGTCGGCCTGCCACCGGGCGCACGCCTGGCACTCCCGGATTCCGCCGCGGTCCGCACGCTCTTGCAGGCGTTGGCTCTCGGCGAGCCGGTGCCCCCGTCCGAGGCACTTTCGCGTCTGGTCGACGCCGGACTGCTCATCCGTCGCAGCGTCTTGGAGGATCTGTTGCCGTCCGACCGCCCCGGACAACAGCAGGCGGCGGCGTTGGCTGCGCGCGCCGGCGGGAACGCCGCCGCCTTCGCATGGGCCCGGGAGGAAGCCCAGGTCGAGGTGCGTACGCACGGGCGAGACGCACTGTTCCACGCCGACGCACTTCGCGCTGCGCTGTCGCGCGCCGGGATGTGCGCCAAACCCACCCGCCCTCGACCGAGTGTGGTCGTCCTGGTCAGCGATGGTCAGTTCAGTCGCACCCGCACCGATCGCCTGATGCGCGAGGACATCCCTCACCTGCCGGTGGTCTTGCATCAAGGGGCCTGGCTGCTCGGTCCCTTCGTCGATCCGGGCGTGACTGCGTGCCAGCGGTGCGTGGATCACAGCGTCGCTGACCGCGACCCGCGATGGCCGCTGCTGGTCGAGCAGTCGGCGCGTTGTCACGACCCGCGCGACCTGCCGAGTCCAGCCGATCCGACGTTGACCCAGTTGGCGGTGGCATTGGCGGTCGCCCAGGTGACGGCGTGGGTCGAGGGGGCACCGGTGCCGACCTGGTCAGCGACGATCCGGGTGGATCACGACCTCGATCTCAGCCCGCGGCCGTGGCCTCGACACCCTGCTTGTGGTTGCACCTGGGCCGACCTGGAGGCGGGCTGACCCGCTCACCAATGCTCACTGTCGAGTTTTCCCTCCATCGCGCGCAGATTCTCGCGCGAGCAGGTGTCGCAGAAACGCTTGGTACGGCCGTTCTCGACCGAGAGGGTCCAGGTCAGGGTCCGCTCGGGTTCGGCCTGCCGGCCGCAGAAGTCGCAGGTGACCACCGGGTCAGCATAAGCAATCGGGGCCGGCCACTGCCCGAAACAGTGAACCGGCCCCGATCGTCAGGTGCAGGCGTGGGGCGCCGACTCGGCGTCACAGCCGGGCCAGCGCCAGCCGGGCCTGTTGTGCGGCCTCTTCGGCCTTGCGACCCAGCCGCCGGGCCATGACCAGTTGGTGGCCACGACGCCGGTGGCGTGCCGAGCCGAGACGCTCACGCATCTCGGCTCGCGCCTGCTCTTGGGCGAGGTAGTAGGACATGTCGATATCCGTTCGATGAGAAAGAGGAACTTCAGGACTTGAGAGGGCAACCGGCCGCAGGAGATCACGCGACGCTGCGATAGGGGTCGTCCTTGCGAGGACGACCGCGAGGGCGCTTGCGCGGGATCACGACGCCTTGCAAGAACAGTTCGCCGCCCCACACACCCCACGGCTCCCCTCGGTCGAGGGCGCCGTCGAGACAGAGCGAGCGCACCGGGCATTCCTGGCACAACGCCTTGGCGAACTCCACGTCGGACGGCGACTCGGCGAACCACAGCTCCGGGTTGTTGCTCCGGCACGGCAGATCCTGGTCGTCGGCCCGACCGGCCGCTTGGTGCAGTCCGCCGAGAGAGTGTTCGGTGGTCTGAGCGCATTCGGGGCGGTCGAGAACGCTGATGGTCATGTGTGTCACCTCCTTTTCTGACCTGATCGAGGACTGGAAATACAACAAGGCCGCGAATCCCGTGGTGAGGGTTCGCGGCCTGGAGGTGCCGATCGTGGTGGTGTGGACCTAGATCGGCGGGCTCCAGGCAGAAGCCCCCGGGAAGCAACCCGTGGCCGGGACGGTGGCGTTCGCGTCCTTGCGAAGACGCGCCGCAACACCGAAGGTGGCCAGCGTGGACATGGCGATGCCCCGGTTGCGAGAGATCGTGTTCGTCATCATGTGGTCCACCTCCTCAGTGGGTCGGGCGCGGAGCTTGTCAGGCTCCTGATGCGCAGGTCAGTGCGTTCGAGAACAGTAGCGGACACCCGCGCGAACGGCGCAACTCATTTATTGCGGATCTTTTTCAGAGGTCTGTCTGGGGGCCGGCAAGGACCTCCAGGAGGTCGTCTCCGTACTTGTCCAGCTTGGCCCGACCGATCCCGCTGATCTTCAGCAGCTCGGGCTCGGTGCGAGGCAGGTGCTCGGCCACCAACTGCAACGTGGCATCGGTGAAGACGACGTACGCGGGCACCTTCTCAGCCGTCGCCGTGGCCAGCCGCCAGGCCCGCAGCCGTTCGAATAGGGCCTCGTCATAGGCTGCAGGGCAGTCACCACAACGCCCGAGCTTCTTCTCCTGACCGGTGGCCAGTCGCGCTCCACACTCCCGGCAGGTCACCGCCCCCTTGGATCTGGCCGCCGCACCCTTGCGTACGCCCGCGCGCCCGCCCGCGGTGTCGAGCACGGGCAGGAACCGCGTGGGCTTGCGCGACTGACGCCCGCCCGGCTGTCGTGCCCTGGCCCACGACAACGACAGGTGCAGCCTGGCTCGCGTCACCCCGACGTAGAGCAGCCGCCGCTCCTCCTCGATCTCGGTCGGGGTCTCGGCGTAGGTGATCGGCAAGGTGCCGTCCTGGAGGCCGGTGACGAACACCGCGTCCCACTCCAGACCCTTGGCGGCGTGCAGCGTCGCGAGAGTGACTCCCCCGGCGGTGGGGGCGTGTTGTTCGGCAGCGCGCCGGTCGAGATCGCCCACCAGGTCACCCAGACCGCCGTCAGGGTGGGCGGTGACGAAGTCGGTCGCGAGTTCCGCGAGCGCCTGCCAGGACTCCCAGCGATCACGCACCTGCCCTCGCGCCGTCGGCGCCTCTGTGGTCCACCCCAGTCCGGCAAGGGTGGCGCGAACTGTCTCCGCGACGTCGTCGGGGCCACCGCCGTGCGCGGCGCCGCGGAGCAGGGTCACCGCTTGCCGCACCTCGGGACGCTCGAAGAATCTGGCCGCACCTCGCACGACATAAGACACCCCACGCTCAGCCAAGGCCTCCTCGAACGACTCCGACTGCGCGTTGATCCGGAACAGCACCGCGATCTCGTGCGCGGGGACACCTGACGAGACCAGTCGCGTGATCTCGTCCGCGACACCAGCGGCCTCGGCCGGCTCGTCGGCGTACGCCCGGTGGGCCACCGCCGCTCCCGACGGACGCTGCGCACTCAAGGTCACCCCGGCGCTGGTCGTGCCGGCCAGCAGCGCGTTGGCACCCGCGACGATCTCGGGTGTGGAGCGGTAGTTGCGCACCAACTCCAGGGAGGTCGCGCTCGGAAACTTCACCGGGAAACGACGCAAATAGTCGGCGTCAGCTCCGGCGAACGAATAGATGGTCTGCGCCGGATCACCCACGACGCAGATCTCGTCGCGCCCACCCAGCCACAGATCCAACAGCGCCGACTGCAGCGGGCTGACGTCTTGGAACTCGTCGACGACGAACCATTTGTACTGCTGGCGGATCGTGGCCGCGACCCGCTCGTCCTCGCTCAGCATCCCGGCGTCGAGGAGGAGCACATCCTCCATATCCATCCGGCCCTGCTCGGCCTTGACCTGCTCGTACGCCTCGAAGAGCCGGCCGATGGTGTCCGGGTCGAATCGCGCCACCTCGCGTCCGGCCTTGTCGGCGCGGACCGGGTAGTCCGAGGGGACCACATTGGACACCTTGGCCCACTCGATCTCGGAGGCCAGGTCGCGCAGGTCCGCCTGCTCGACCGTCTCGCGCAGCCGACGTGCAGCCAGCGCGAGCATCGCCAGTTTGGACTCGGTCAGCTGCGGCAGATCCGCACCACCGCGCAATCGCGGCCAGAAATACCTGAGCTGACGCAGGGCGGCGGAATGGAAGGTCCTGGCCTGAACGCCCGAGACACCCAACGCCCGCAGTCGCTCGCGCATCTCACCTGCGGCTCGGGTCGTGAACGTCACGGCCAGCACTTCGGTAGGCGCATACACCCCGGTCGCGACGCCGTAGGCGATGCGGTGCGTGATCGCCCGGGTCTTGCCGGTGCCGGCACCGGCCAACACGCGTACGGGACCACGCAACGCCTCCGCGACCTGACGCTGCTCGGGATCGAGCGGAGCGAGCAGTGCGGCGGGATCGGGCATGCTCCGACCCTAGACGCGACCGGGGACACTCACGCACGAGCCCGCTCGTAGGCTGTCGTCATGACGTTCACGATGTATTCGACGCCCTGGTGCGGCTATTGCCACCGTCTCAAGGCCCAACTCAACCGCGAGGGCATCGAGTGCGAGGTCGTCGACATCGAGCAGGTGCCGGAGGCCGCCGACATCGTCGCCAAGGTCAACAAGGGCAACCTGACGGTGCCGACTCTGGTCTTCAGCGACGGCGCCGCCATGACCAATCCGAGTCTGGCTCAGGTCAAGAACAAGCTGGCCGAGCTGGCCTGAACGTCAGCGCGACTTGCGCTCACCCCATCCGTGACGGATCGGCTCGCCGAGCCAGTCCTCGATCAGTGACGAACTGATCGAGACCCCGCGGGGAACCTCCAGCTCTCCCCGCCTCGGCGGCGGCTATGAACGCCTCCCGCGTCCACCACTGCGCCTGTTCGATCTCGGCCCCGTCGACCTCGATCTCGCGACTAGTCGCCACACCGGTGAACCCCAGCATCAGGCTGCACGGGAACGGCCACGGCTGGCTCCCGAAGTAGCGAGCATCCCCGACACGTACGTCGGTCTCTTCGGCAACCTCACGCCGGACAGCGTCCTCCAGAGTCTCGCCGGGCTCACAGAAGCCAGCCAGGGTCGACCATCTTCCGGGCGGCCACACGCGCTGGCGCCCCAGCAGCAGCGCGTCGTCGTCGGGATGTGTGATCGCCATGATCACGGCGGGGTCCGTCCGTGGGAACTGAGAACGGCCGCACTCGGTGCAGCGCAACTCGTGCCCGGCCGCGGCGGAGATCAGCGACCCGGCGCACCGTGGACAGTGCCGGGTGGTGTGGTGCCACTCGGCCAGACCCACGGCGTGGAAGAGCCAAGGAGCCTGATCGGCCGCAGCCGATGCGATCGCGGGCAGCATTGCGCGCAACGGCACCCACTCCTCAGCAGAGCCAGGGGCTTGGGCTCTCTCGACGACGACGGCGAAGCGGGTCACGTCGTCACGCTGCCCCAACAGGATCCGCCGACCAGGCGGCGCCTCATGAGGCGGCACCCAGGCGATCCTCCCGTCGACGGGACGCACCCGAGTGCCCGACAGGACCAGCACCTGGGTGGCCGGGTCGTTCCAGCGCCCGGCGAGCCATGCCTCGTCGGTGCGATGCAGGCCCTCACGATTGTGGGCATGGATTGACAAGGCCACATGCGGGAGGTCGCGATCGCTCACGTGCCCACGCTAGCTGTCGCGTCCGTTAGGTTGCCCTGCATGAGTACGCACATCGGCGCCGCGCCCGGCGACATCGCCCCCGTCGTCCTCCTGCCGGGCGATCCGCTGCGCGCCAAGTGGATCGCCGAGACATTCCTCGACGACGTTCGCTGCTACAGCGACGTGCGCGGCATGTATGGGTTCACGGGCACCTGGCAAGGTCACGCGGTCTCGGTCCAAGGGTCGGGGATGGGGCAACCCTCGATGGCGATCTATGTCAACGAGCTGATGCGCGACTACGACGTCACCACCATCATCCGGGTCGGATCGTGTGGTGCCCTCACTGAGAATGTGGCGCTGCGCGACCTCGTGATCGCCTCGGGTGCCTGCACGGACTCCTCGATGAATCGGATCACCTTCGAGGGGCTCGACTACGCGCCGGTGGCCGACTTCGGCCTGCTCCGCCGTGCGTACGACGCCGCGACTGCACGCGCCGAGAGCGCGGCTGTGCACGTGGGCCTGATCTTCTCCAGCGACTCGTTCTACGCCTCGCGTCCCGAACTCGCCTCGCGGATGGTCGACTACGGCGTACTCGCGGTCGAGATGGAGGCCAGCGCGCTCTACACCCTCGCGGCCAAGCACGGCGCCCGCGCGCTCGCGGTGTGCACCGTCTCGGACCACATCGTCACCGGCGAGGAGACGACCGCTCAGGAGCGTCAGGAGACCTTCGGCGCCATGGTCGAGGTCGCCCTCTCGGCCGCGTTCGCGCGCTGAGCGAGGCTCACTCTCCTCGTACGAGGGCTTCGAGACCTTCGCGGTCAGGCAGGTCTGCCGGGGCCACGGTGCGTCCGGTGCGCACGTAGTGGAAGGCCGCGCGTACGCGCTCCAACGGCACCTCGGCCAACTCGGCCCATGCCACCCGATAGACCGCCAACTGCAGCGGATCGGCCGACTCCGAACGGCTGGTCTTCCAGTCGATCAGCAAGAACCCCGGCCCGTCCTCGTCGTCGTCGGCATAGACCGCGTCGATGCGACCGCGCACGACCTGGCCGGCCAACACCAGGGCAAAGGGCGCCTCGACCGCGAACGGCACCCGGTCGGCGAAGGGGCCGGCTTCGAAACGCGAGATGACCTCCGCCAGGTCGGAGTCGTCGTCGATCCCGGCGTCGGCTCGGCCGGGCAAGTCGTCGGGATCGAGCAGCGGCAACTGCTCGAACCTCGCCTCCACCCAGCCGTGGAAGTCGCTGCCGAATCTGGCCTGCGGCGAAGGCGGTCGCGGCATCGGGCGGACGAGGTCCTCGGCCAGCCCCTCCGGATCGTGCGCCAGGCGCGTGAGTGCCGTCGCGGAGAGACTGGAAGGCAACGGCACGTCGGTCTTCTGCGCCTGGGTGCGCCGCGCCTCGGTGAGCAGGCGATGGATCTCGTCGTCCCACTCTCGTACGAGCGACAACTCCTGCAGGTCGAGATCCTCGTCGGCAGCCGTCGGGTCGACACTGCGCACACGCGTGGCTGCGTCGAGTCGACGCTGCGCCTCCAGCCCGGGACCCAGCACCGGCCACGGCACCGAACGGTCCTGGGCCAGGACCGGGTTGGGAGTCCCGCGTGGCGGTTTCTCCAGCCACTGCAGCGGCTCGGCCCCCCACGCTTTCATCGCGTCCTTCACCACCTGCTGATAGGCGGACGGGCCGTACGACGTCGCCCGTGTCGACCAGAGATAGGAGGTCACCATCAGCCGTCTGGCTGCGCGCGTGAACGCGACGTACCCCAACCGCAACTCCTCCTGGGCGTCGTGTGCTCGGGTGTCTTGGCGATAACGGTCGAGAGCAGCGTGATCAAAACCGGTGAGTTGCGGTTGGTCGACGGCATCGCCACGCAGCGGCGCGGGAAGTACGGCCGGCGAACTGGTCCACAAGGTGCGAGACCGGTTGCTGGGGAAGCGGGTCTCGCCCACCCCGACACAGAAGACGTGGTCCCACTCCAGTCCCTTGGCGCGGTGGACGGTGAGCAACTTGACCGAGTCGGCGGCGGTCGGCGTGGCCACGTCGAGGCCGTTGCCGTGCTCGTCCTCCGCGGTCAGGAACGCCATCAGGGCGGGCAGCGAGACGTCGCCGTCGAGGGACTGGAACTCGGCGACCGCCTTGACGAAGAGGTCGACGTTGTCTCGGCGTGCCTGACCGGCCGGATTAGTGACGGCGGCGAGTTCGACGTCGACGCCGGTGGTGTCGATGATGCGCCGGACCAGGTCGAGCAGCGGGTCTGCGACATGGGTACGCAGGCGACGTAGTTCTGCTGCCAACAGGTCGAAGCGTTCCAGTGCTGCGGCCGAGTAGGCAGCCTCTCCCGGAGACTCGAGCGCATCGCTGAGTGCGGGCATCTCGCTGGGGTCGACACCGTCGGTGATCTGCAGCAACTGGCTGACGATGGAGTCGGCCTTCTTCCCGATGCTCGCTCCGGAGATCTCCACCGCCCGCCGCGCCAGCAGGCGCAGGTCGCGAGGGCCGATCGCCCAGCGTGGACCCGTGAGCAGGGTGAGCAGCGACGCGTTGTCGGTGACGTCTTGCATCAGACTCAAGGTGGCGACGATCTCCGCGACCTCGGGCAGCCGCAGCAAACCGGACAGACCGACGATCTCCACGGGCACTCCACCGGAGGTGAGCGCGTCGTACACCTCCTCCGCCTGGGCGTTGTCGCGGCTGAGCACACCGATCGACGACCAGCCGATGCCGTCGGGACAGGTCGCCTTGACCTCGTCCACGAGCCAGCCGAGTTCGTCGGCAGCGGTCCGGAACACGACCGTGTCCACGTGCCCCGGCTCAGCGCCCTCAGGCGCCGCGAGGCGGGCCACCTTGTCGCCGTACGCGGCGAGCAGCGGCTCGGCCAGCAGGTTGGCGGTGTCGAGGATCCGGCCGTCACTGCGGCGGTTGACCGTCAACGGGAGCCGCAGCGACCTCCCGTCTTGGGAGGGGAACGTCTCCTCGAACTTGAGAATGTTGGACACCGAGGCACCGCGCCAGCCATAGATGGCCTGGTTGGGGTCACCGACCGCCATCACCGGATGCCCGAGACCGGACTGCGCGTCGGGTCCTGAGAAGAGCCGCGCGAGCATCAGCGCCTGCGCGACCGAGGTGTCTTGGTATTCGTCGAGCAGCACGACCTTGAAACGACCACGCTCGGTCTGACCCACCACCGGCTGTTCTTGCACCAGGCGAGCGGCCAAGGCGATCTGATCGGCGAAGTCCATCAGTCCCAACTCGTCTTTGAGGCGGCGGTAGTCCCCCACCAGACTCAGGAGTTCGCCACGGCGTTCGAGCGCGTTGAGCGTGGCGCCGAGAAGCTTTCAAGTGGGTCTTGCGAGCCTTGCCGACCGCCTCCTCGGCGTACGCCCGCTCGAAACCGGCGAGCGCCTCGGCGTCGAAGGCGCGCACCTGCTCCGGCTCGACCAGGTGCTCGCTCATCGCACCGTCGAGCGCGAGGAGGTTCTGGATCGCCGTCGGCGGATGGTCGGTCAGCAACTCGATCGCGCCGGTGAACCGCTCGACCACCCGCGCACCCAGTTGGTATCGCGAGGCATCGGAGATCACCCGCGTGTCGGGCTCGTGCCCGATCCGGAGCCCGTGATCGAGCAGCAACGAGGAGGCGTACGCGTGGTAGGTCGCGACCGTGGGCTCCAACGCGTCTTCGTCGTCGTCGCTGCGGTGCAGCAACTCCGCGGCTGTGAGGGCCTGCAACACCCGGTGCCGCAACTCGGCGGCGGCCTTGGTGGTGAAGGTCAAGCCGAGCACCTCGTCGGCGCGCACCTGCCCGGTCCCGACCAGCCAGACCACCCGTTGGGCCATCAAGGTGGTCTTGCCGGATCCGGCGCCCGCCACCACCACCGCGGGCCGCAGCGGAGCAGTGATCGCGGCCCACTGTTCCGGGCTCGGCACATGACTGCGCATCCGAGCCGCCAACGCTTCGGCACTGTCGAACCCCGCCCGAGTCATCCGACGGTCACCGACCCGGCACTCTTGGCGGGGCAGATCGCCACGAACGCGCAGTCGCGGCAGTGCTGGCCCACGCGCGCGGGGAAGTTTTCCGCGCGAACCAGGGCAGCCGCCTTGGCGAGTTCGTCGCGCAGGACCGCCCGCTCGTCACCATGCTCCTGATGGGCCGGCTGTGCTTGCACCACCGCGTCCGGGCCACCGTCGAGCAACGCCAACTGGACCAGCTCGGCGCCCCCGGAAGCTGACCTGGTGACCCACCAGCCGGTCGAGCGCACCCGCATCCACGGCGTACTGATAGAGCGCCAACTGCAGATTGCCGACCACCTCCGGGCCGGTGGGTGGGCGTCGTCCGCTCTTGAAGTCCACGACGATCGCGGTGCCGGTCTCGTCCAACTCGATGCGGTCGGCTCGGCCCACCAACTCCACCTCGTCGGCGCCGGTCCCGGCCACGACCTTGAAGTCGACCTCGGTGCCGACGAGCCCGCGCGGATTCGAATTCAGCCACGAGACCAGCCGCGCGACAGCGGCCTGCATGCGATCTCGCTCACGCTTGCGTGACCAGGGCGTGCGGAAAGCCAGGCGGTCCCACACCTTGTCCACCTCGGTCATCAACGCGACCGGATCCGCGGCCAGATCACCGGTTGCCACGCGTTCGGCCAGCGCGTGCAGGATCCGGCCCAGGTTGGCCGACTGATGTACGCCCGAGGACCCCCCGGCCTCACGCTCGAAGAACCACGCGGCCGGACACTGACGCAATTTGTCGAGCATGCTGGCCGAGATCGGCACGGGCGAGTCCGTCGGACGTACGGGAACCTCGGCGCGGCTGGCCCGCCGGGTCCCCCACCACTGGTCCGGATCGGCGGCGGGTGCCAGCGCATGGCCCTCCAACCGTTCTCGCGCCAGGGCCGCCAGCCGCCTGGCGGCCGCATCACGCAGCGCGGGTGAAGCGTCAGGATCGGCGACACAGCGCCGCAGTTCGGCGACGATCCCACCCAGCGAAAGTGGCCGCGAGGGACGTCCGTCGATGTGCACGATCGACGCGTCGAGCTCGTGCAGGAAGCGCGACGGTTGCGCACCGTCGTCCTCGGCCGAACGCACCGCTGTCACCACCAAGCGGCGCCGGGCACGCGTACACGCGACGTAGAACAGCCGGCGCTCGTCCATCAGCAGGGTGCGAGCGCTGGGCGGCTCGGCGACGACGGCCGAGCCGTCACTCTCCAGGGACAACCGATCGGCACCGAGCAGGCTGGACCTCCTGCGCAGATCGGGCCAGGCGTCTTGCTGGACGTGGGCGACGACCACCAGATCCCACTCCAGACCCTTGGAACGGTGCGCCGTGAGCAACCGCACCGCTCCGCCTCGGACCCCGCGCTCGGCGAGCGTGTCGGCCGGGATCTGCTGAGCCGCCAAGCTGTCCAAGAACGGCGCAACTCCGCTGTGGCCACGCTGGCCCTCGGCACGCGCGGCACTCTCGAAGAGCGCGCAGATCGCGTCCAGGTCGCGATGCGCGCGTCGTGCGGTGGCGCCACCCTGGTCGACGCGACGCCGCAATCGACTCGGCCACGACGTCTCGGACCACAACTGCCACAGCACCTCCTCAGCGGTGGCGCGCGCGACGAGCAGCTCGGTCCCGGCGCGCAACAAGGCGGCCAGTGCCGCCGCCTTCTCGACCTCGACGCCTTCCAGCCCCTCCAGGAAGCCCGAGGTGACCAGACTGGCGCGCAGCAGTGCTCGCGACGTCGTGGGAGCGTCGGTCCCAGGAACAGCGGGGGTCCCAGAGTCAAGAGTCGACTCCTGCTTGGCGCGTGCCCGCAGCTTTCGGACCAGCACCCGGATGTCGCTGGCATCGAGGCCCCCCAACGGCGACGTCAGCAAGGCCTCGACGCGCCCCGGGTCGAGGAATCCGGGCGAATCGGCATCCTCGTTGTCGAGATTGACGACCGCGTGGAGCGCGTCGAGCAGCGTCAACACGGCCGGGTCTCGAACCAGCGGCAACTCGTCGGCCGCCACCTCGACCGGCACCCCGGACGCCGCCAACGCTCGTCGCAGGGCCGGCAGCGTGGCGCGTCCCGACCGTACGAGCACCGCCATCCGATCCCAGGCGATGCCGTCCTCCAGATGCGCGCGGCGCAGCAGGTCGGCAAGGTGCTCGGCCTCGGCGCGGTCGGTGTCGAAGGTGAGCACGTCCACGGTGCCGGGAGCAGCCTGCGGGTCGGCTTCGGGGCGGAGAAAGTCCGCCAGGGAATCGGCGGAGATGCTGCCCGCGAGCGACAGTCTGGATGACACCGCCCCGGCTGCGCGCAGGAGTCGCGAACCGAACCGTCGGGTGTGTCGCAACACCACGGTCGGCGCCGGCGCCCCGCTGACCGTCGGGAACTGCCGGGGGAAGTCGAGGATGCCGCGCACCTCGGCGCCTCGGAACGCATAGATGGACTGGTGCGGGTCCCCGACCACCACGAGGTTGCGGCCGTCGCCGGCGAGGGCCCGCAACAAAGCCACCTGGCCGGGGTCGGTGTCTTGGTATTCGTCGACGAAGACGTGCGAGAAACGCTCACGCAACTCCGAGCGGTGCATCTCGGCCTCGATGACGGCACGCCTGATCAGATCCGGATAGTCGGTGGCGCCGAGGTTGTCGAGGATCGTGAGGTACTGATCCAAGAAGATGCCGGCCGCCACGAACTCGGGCACACCCTCGCGCCGACCCAGCGCCAACAACTCAGCACCGTCGAGCCCCTTCTCTCGGGCGCGGCCCAAGACGGCCTGCACCTCTCGGGCGAAACCGCGGGTGCGGGTGGCCTCGCGGAAGCGGTCGGGCCAGGTCACCGACTCCTCGTGATCGCGCAACAACTCGCGCAACACCACGTCGGCCTCGGGAGCCGACAACAGCCGCAGCTGCGCGTCGTACAACTCCGTCGGGCTGTACGCCCGGATCAACGCGTACGCGAACGAGTGGAAGGTCGAGGCAAGGGTGGTCGACATCGTCCGTCCGACCCGCGTCGTGACCCGATCCCGAAGTTGCTCGGCAGCCTTGCGGGAGAAGGTGAGGGCGAGGATGCGATCGGGGTGCACTCCCCTGTGCTCGATCTGGTGAGCGATCGCCTCGACCAGGGTGGTCGTCTTGCCGGTGCCGGGACCCGCCAGCACCAGCAGCGGTCCGCCGGGATGTTCGACGACCCGCTGCTGGTGCTCGTCGAGCGTCACGACGCTGGTCGCCGTCTGCGCAGGACGGACCAGGCGCGCGGTCGCGGCCGGTGTCGGGGAGGTCATGTGAGCACCCAATCAGCCAGCGCCGACAGTCGACACCATGCGGATCGCCAGGAGCCGACACACACGGTCACCAGAACCAGCGGATCCCCACCTGGCCCGGGCCGACGTTCTGGCCCTGGAAGTGCATGGACAGGCGCCCCGCAGTCTCGAGAGGGAAGGTCTCCTCCGAGTCCTCGGTCCTGATGTAGGCCTCGCCGCGTTCGGGAACCTTGTCCGGGTGGAACCGGACCCACAACAAGATCTCGTTCATCCGACGCACCAGCGCGTGTTCGTACGACGTCCCGGCCATCGCCTGGCGTGGGATGTGCACCCGGTGCTCCAGGACCGTGCTCTCCCCCGCCCCGAGGGAAGCTTCGAGCAGCAACTCCAGCGCATAGATCCCGGCTTCGGCGTCGACGACCGAGCGGCCCATCTCACATCCGTGCATCGGCTCGAATTTCGGCAACTCGGCGTCGGGGCCCTCCATCCAGAAGACGAACGGGAGTCGATCCACGCCGTCACGCACGCCCCGGAACACGCCGCGAGCGGTGTAGGACGAGCCATGTCCGCGCTCGTCCATGTCGACGGTGACCTGCGTGGCGAGTTCCAGGAAGCTCGACGGTCTGAGGGAAGCCGAGGTCGGTCAACAACTCGCGAACACGGTCTCCCTGCGGCATCACCTCGTCCAGCGATTTGCGAGTTCCCGACCCAGGAGATCGTCGCGTCATCTCGAGTTTGGTACGCAGGTGGCCCGCAGGGACGCCCAGGATCTCCTCCAGGGCGTCCAATGCCTCCAACGAGGCCGGCTGCTCGGGGCGACGGTGCCCGGCGCGCCAATAGCTCAAGGTGGCGATCGACACCGGCGACCCCACATCCTGGAGGCGCCGATACAACTTCTCCAGGCTCAGCCCCCGGGCGTCGACCGCCGCAGCAAACGCACTGGAGAACGGCGTCGGCTCGGGTAGTTCGCGCTCACGCACGTCCGACCTCACCCAGCGACTCGAGGTGGTTCTTGTGCACTCCCGATCCCTTCTTTCACACCCGAGGGCAACCTGTGAAAATCCTGCCGATATTCTTCAACCGGTGGCGCTGGGGACCGGGGGGAACTCAGCGCCACCTCGCTATTTTGCAACGTGTTCTCATTTTCGCACATCGTGGCGCGCCACGGTGGCCTTCGGCGCCTGTCGTACGAGCGAGTAGGCCACCAACGCTCCGGTCGTCACCACACACGTCGTGGCGAGCCCGAGCAGCCACAAGCCGTTCGGTGGAGGCCTGCGCCCGATCGCGGCCAACACCACGAACACGGCCACTGCCGGGCTCAGCAGGACCAGCGCACGCCAAGCCCAGTGCCGCAGCAGAGCCGAATCGGGCGCGAGTTCGGGGGGGCCGTACGACGCGCACACCGCCCCGAGGTGCGCGGCTACCAGGCCGGCAGTCGCGACCAGTGCCCACCAGGAGAGGCCCTCACGCAGACCCACTCCCCACCAGGTGATCGCCAGACCCAGCGTGACGACACCCAGCACGGACTCGGGCAGCACCGCCCACACCAGGCAGGTGCCGAGCACCAGCACCGCGAGCCACGGCGCCGGCCGCTGCCCCGCGAACCCGGTGCTCCACAGCGCCACCTGGGGTCCGAGCAGGATCAGGGCTCGACATCCCCACGCCCACGCTGACCATCGTTGCACCGAACCTTCGAGCACCTGACTCATCGCACACCGACCCTGGGCACCCGCGCCCGCCGGGCGAGCCGGCGCAGCACCTCATCGAGCGTTCCCGGCCCCCGCCACACCACGACCGGGCACCCCGAACGCCCCAACCGATCGAGCGTCGACTCGCGCTCCAGCAGGCGCAACCGCCAGGCCGCGCGCGCGACCTCGGGACTCGTGGCCCGCGCCACCTCCGGGGACACCTGGCCCGACATCGTGTCCACGACCATCGTGGGCAGCCCGCGCCGCATCAAGGTGACCGCGACGCCGACGGCGAGGTTGTCGAGCATCGGGGACAACACGATCACGATCGTCCCGTCGGGCACCTGGATCGGCGGCACCCCCTCGCGCATCTCGGCCGGCACGCCGGGCACCGCCCGGACGAGTGCCTCGCGCACTCGGGTGAGTTGGCGATATCCGCTCGACACCGGAATGCGCGTGCCCACCCGACCCAGGATGCGCAGCCCGACCCGGTCACCCTGACGGATCAGGTGCTCGGCGATCGCGGCGGCGGCCCGGACGCTGACGTCGAGGGTGCTGGCCGAGCCGTCGACTCCCCGACTCACGCCGTGATCACCCAGAGCGTCCAGCACCAGCAACACCCCGGCATCCTGCTCGGCGAGCGTGTCGACCACGTGCAGGTCACCGGTGCGCAGGGTCACCGGCCAGTTGATCCGCCGCAACCGATCGCCGGGCGCGAACGGTCGTACGCCCGCCAATTCGGTGCCGGTGCCCGAGCGACGCGCCCGATGGGCCCCCACGAGCCCCTCCGGCGGCGGCATCGGTGCCCGGCTGTCGAACGGCGCGGCGACCGGCAGGGCGCGCAGATACTGCCCGACCGTCACACCGGACTCCCAGCGAAATCCGGCCCACGAACTCCACAACCCCAGGCGCTGGCCGCCCATCAGGTGACGACCCCAGCGCCGGGGCGACACCTCCAGGGCGAAGCTCGGCCAGTTCGCTCTCGGCTGCCGACGCGCGCACCACCGGTGCCGACACCAGACCGTGCACGGGCCGCAGCGCCAGCCGGGCGTTCTGACCACTCAGGCGAGTGGCGCGCTCGACGCCCCGGGCATCCGTCACGACGCACCGGGACACCGTGCCCTGTCCCTCGTGCAGCGTGGCGTGATCGAGCCGGAAGCGTACGGAGGGTCGCGAGTGCGGGCGGCCGATCATCGCCAGGCATGCGTGCAGGGCGAAGGGGGTGACGAGCACCACGATCACCGGGTCCCCCAGAAGCACCGCCCCCACGAGCCCCAACGCACCCACGGCAAGGGCACGACCGAGTGCGGCGGTGGGCAGCCAGCGTTGCATCAGCAGGTCGCCCTAATCCCGTCCGACCGCTTCGAGCGGCGTAGGGGTGGGCACAGAATCGAGGACCGCGCGTACGACCCGAGGCCCCGATGCCTCGGTCATCCACAATTCCGGCTTCACCGTGATCCGGTGACCCAACACGGCGGGCGCCACCCGCTTCACGTCCTCGGGAACCACGTAGTCGCGACCGCGCAACACGGCCAACGCTCGGGCGGCGAGCACCAGGCCCAGCGAGCCACGCGGGGACGCGCCGGTGATGACGTCGCCATGGGAGCGGGTCGCCACGGCGAGCGCGACGCAATACCGTCCGACCGACTCGTCGACCGCGACCGTCTCGACGGCCGCCTGCATGGCTCGTACGGTGTCCGCATCGACCAGAGGTGACAGTTGGATCTCCTCGCGACCTCGGGACACTCGTGCGGCCACCACGTCGTACTCCTCCTGTGCGGTCGGGTAGCCGAACGAGACCCGCATCAAGAACCGATCGAGTTGAGCCTCCGGGAGCGGGAACGTGCCTTCGTACTCGATCGGGTTCGCGGTCGCGAGCACGTGGAACGGATCCGCCAGGGGAAAGGTCTCCCCCTCCACGGTGACCTGACGTTCCTGCATCGCTTCGAGCAACGCCGACTGCGTCTTGGGTGGGGTCCGGTTGATCTCGTCGGCCAACAGCAGGCCGGTGAACAACGGCCCGCGGCGGAACTCGAAACTGCCCTGGGACTGGTCGTAGACGAACGAACCGGTGAGATCGGCGGGCAACAGATCGGGGGTGAACTGGGCGCGCGTGAAGTCCAGTCCGAGCACGTGGGCGAACGAGCGTGCCGCCAGCGTCTTGCCCAGGCCGGGCAGGTCCTCCAGCAGAACGTGGCCCTTGGCCAGGATCGCGGCCAGGACCAGTTCGAGAGCGTCGCGCTTGCCGAGCACGGCACTCGCAACCTCGTCGAGGACCTCACCGGCGAGCCGGGAGGTTTCGGCCACGCTGATCGCGTCGGTCATAGTGACTCGATTCTGTTGAGGTGATCGTGGAGTTCGGCGAGCGGGATGCGGCGCGGGGGCTCCACGAGCGTCTTCGCGAGTCGGGCGCCGAGCATCTCCTCGACCCCGGGATCCGCCAGGGTCAGTCCGTGACGCAACGCCAGGCGGCTCTGGGTGACGGTGCGCAGGAGGTCTTGCACGCCTGCGTCGGGCGTACGCGCGGTCAGGTTGCTCTCGATCCGGCGACAGTAGAGGCCCAGCCTGTCGTCCCGGGCTTCGACACCCCCTGACATGCCCTCGACGGGGATGGACCAGTCGCCCACGTCATCGGCGACGACGTCGGTGATCAACCACCACACCGCCATGCCTGCCAGCACCACCAGCGCCAGCGGGATCGGCAGTGGGGCGAACTCCAAGAGCCTGAGCGCGACGTATGCCACCGCCCACAGCACGCCGGTCAACACCAGGCGACGCACCCACAGTTCACGGGTCGACATGCTGCTCCCGTCGCTGCGCCGCCACCCGGCGCAGGCTCGCGTGGATCGCCGCCAGCGCCTGGAGTGCCGACGCCCGGTCGGCCTCGGTGATCGGGTGTGGGCTGAACCGAGCCTCCCGGAATCTCTCGGCCAACTCGGACACGGCCCGAGGATCGGCGTGCACCTGGCCCAGCAGGCGCACGGTGAATTCCGAGGAGGTCTCCCACCCTCGCGCGCGGACGCCCACGGCCTCGGCCTGCCGCTGGAAGCGATCCCAACATTCGACGATCGCGTTGCGCGACTCCCCGGAGGCGAGCAGCAGAGCCTGGACGTCCTCATCTTCGAGAATCACGGCAGCCGCCGCAGGCACGTCCAGGGTCTCGAAGTCGATCTGATCACCCGGCAGGAGCAGCGATCGCCCGCGCTGGGACCAGAACCAGCGCAAGGCGGCGACGGCGGCCACCAGCATCAGTCCCAGCACCAGCGCCGAGAGGGCGTACGCCAGGACGTCGACCAGCCAGGGCGCGCTGGAGGAGGCCCCGGACACGGCCGACTCTGCGGGCGATGCGGTTGCCGTGGTGGTGGCGGTCGTCGTCGTCGTGGGCGTCTGCACCTGGTGGCTGGCCCGCTCGATCCCGTCGCCGGTGAGCACTGCCGAGGGGCCCGCGAGCGCGGCCCATCCGATCAGGACTCCGCACACCGTCACGCACGCCACGGCGAACACGGCCGTGACACTCGCTCGTACGTCCGCGCGCCCCCGCCGCGGAGCGCCTTGGGGCAACTCCCGCTCGTGGCGCATGGGGCGAAACCTACCCGCTGCGAGAGGTCCGACGGGCCGGGACAGGAAACGGTTACGTTGGGCTCATGCCCACACCTGACCGGGATGGCCCCCTGGCCGATCTGCTCGTTCTCGACCTCACCCGCGCCCTGGCCGGCCCGCAGGCCGCGATGATGTTGGCCGATCAGGGGGCCAGGGTGATCAAGATCGAGGCGCCCGCCGGTGACGACACCCGTGGCTGGGGGCCGCCCTTCGTCGGTCCTGACGACGCGCGCGAGTCGACGTACTTCCTGTGTGCCAACCGCAACAAGGAGTCGCTGGTGCTGGACCTGAAGGACCCTCCGGACTCCGACGTGCTGGCTCGTCTGATCGCACGCGCCGACGTGCTGATGGAGAACTTCCGCGTCGGGGTGCTGGCTCGACTCGGGTTCTCCGAGCAGCGGATGCACGAACTCAATCCGCGCTTGATCATCTTGCAGATCACCGGATTCGGTCACGACGGACCGCAGGCCACGCGCGCGGGGTACGACCAGATCGCGCAGGGCGAGGGCGGCCTGATGTCCCTGACCGGAAGCGACCACCCGACCAAGGTGGGCGTACCGATCGCCGATCTGGTCGCGGGCATGAACGGTGCCTTCGGCGTGCTGGCCGCGCTGCACGAACGCGAGACGACGGGCGTCGGGAAGGTCGTCCACACCTCACTGCTGGCCGGGATGATCGGCGTGCACGCCTTCCAGGGCACCCGGTGGACCGTGGCCGGCGAAGTGCCGGGACTCGCGGGTGATCACCACCCGGCGATCGCGCCGTACGGACTCTTCACCACACAGACGGCGCCGATCCAGATCGCCTGTGGTTCGGAGAACCTCTGGCGCACGATGTGCACGGCCTTCGGCTGGGATCCGACCGAGCCGGGGCTGTCGAGCAATTCCGAACGCGTGGCCAACCGCGATGCCCTGATCGCCAAACTCGAGGGACTCTTCGCCGCCGCACCTGCCGAGCATTGGCTCGACGTGCTCGCGGCGGCCGGGGTGCCGTCGGGCAAGGTACGCACCCTCGATGACGTCTATTCCTGGGATCAGGCCCTGTCCCAGGGTCTGCTGCTCGACGTGGAACACCCGACTCTCGGGCCGCTGCAACTGCCCGGGTCCCCGCTGCGTTATGACGACAACGCGCACTCGGGGGGGCGTACGCATCACCAGGCGCCGCCCACGCTGGGGCAGCACAACGACGAGATCCGGGCGTGGCTGGAAGCCGACGCGCAGAAATGACACGAGCCCCGCACCTTCCGGCGCGGGGCTCGTGCTCACGGCTCAGTCGACTCAGTACGCCGACGTGTAGTAGGCGTCCTGCCAGCCGAGGTAGTGCTTGTTCTTGGCGATCTTGAGCTTGAAGTAGAGCTTCTTGCCGCGACGCGGCGCGGGCAGCTTCACGTACGCCACGCCCTTCTTGTTGGCGCGCACCTTCTTGAGGAAGCGGTACTTGCCGCCCTTCTTGATGAAGGCCTTGACGACGCCCTTCTTGAACTCGGGCTTGACCTTCAACTTCACGGTGAGGCTCTTGCTGAGCAGCGAGACCGTGACCTTGCGTGCGACACCGACGGCGACGGGAGCAGACTCCGAGCCGGTGTACTGATCGGTCGTGGAGGCACCGCCCGCGTACACGGCCTTGTAGGCGGTGTTGCTGCGCGGCTTGACCGTGAACGAGAAGTAGCCGCCGTCCGCGTCGGTGCCGACCGCGGCCCAGGTCGGGTTCTTGCTCGACATGGCATACAGGGTCACGGTGCCGGTGTAGACGCCGCCGCCGGCCGCGTCGGTCACGTTGCCCGACAAGGTGACGGTGTTGCCGAACTCGACGGCGTTGCTGTAGGACTCGAGCGAGGTCGCCGTGGCGACGGTCGCGGCCTGCGCGGGGGCAGAAACAGCGACGGGAACGAGGCCGAGAAGGCCGGCGCTGACCGTGCCAGCGACAAGACGGGAGATCCGCATGGGATGGGTCCTTTCATCAAAGCTGAGCCGCCACAGGGAGAGCGGCTCTCGCCCTCTACCCAATCAGCCGCCCTCTTAACCTCGCGTCACCGGGTCCTCACCCGAGGTCCACGATCGCCGCGACCGGACCGCCACCCTCGGGTCCTTGATGGGCCGCGGACACGCTGACGAACACCGCCGGGTCGCCGGTGACAGCCGCCGTCACGCCGCCCACACACGACTTGATCTGGCGGTGCCAGTGCACGTCGGAGTCGTCGAGCATCGCGTTGCGTCGACCTCGCACCTCTCCGCTGAGCGAGGCCTCGCACTTGAGGAAGACGTTGACCAGCCGTCCATCGAGGTCGTGGGTGTGGGGGCGTTCGGGCAGGTCCAGTCCCGCGTCGCGGATGGCCTCCCAGATGCCGTCCGCATCCAGCGCATCCTTCATCACGCTGTGCCCGATCCGGTAGCGGCCACCGACTCCGGTGGCGTTGCCGACCACGACGATCTGGGCCTGATCAAGCTCGACCCCGCTGGAGCAGGAGGCGACCGAAGAGTAGAGATCGCGGTTCTCCATGATCTCGTCGTCGGTGGGCATCTCGATCTCTCCGAGTGCGACGGCGATGCCCAGGCCCGTGGTGCCGTTGGACAGGTCCATCGACTCGTGAGTGTGCTCGGTCCACACCTTCTTGCCGCGCGCCTTCGCGTCCCTGATGGTGTGGATGGTCAGCAGCGGGGTCTTGGTCTGCACATAGTGCACGTCCTTGGGATCGGTGATCCCGGCCTTCTCCATGGCCACCTTCACCCCGGCAGCAACCTTCTCGATCATCGGCCGATAGCCGATCTCCTCGGGCAGGATCGCCTCGCTCATCGCGAAGCCGGCCGTGAGGCGGAGTTCCTGCTTGGAGGGGTCGTCGTCGGGCACGTCGGTGGTGGCGAAGATCGTGGCGTGTGGGCTGATCACGCCGTCGGTGCCTCCTGACCACACGATCGGGACTCCCTTGACGTACGCCGGGTCGGCGCCCTTGGCGATCAGGGCCTCACGAAACGCACGGTCGGCGATGATCCTGGTGTAGTCGTTGACACCGCCGTTGCCCTCGGTCTTGCCGATGATCGCGAAGACCCGGTCGGCGGCGATCACCCCGTCGTCGATCAGAGTGGTGAGTTCCGAGGCGTCGGAGACGGAGTGGATGGGGACCTTGCGTACCTCGATAGCAGAAGGCATCTGTGTTTCCTCTCTTAGGGCAGGACGACGGTGCCGGCGGACCCGGCGACCGCGGGGACGATCTGGTCGAGACTGGTGATGACGCCACGATGACCGGTGCGCTCCACGAAACGACACACTGCGTCGACCTTCGGCCCCATCGAGCCGGAGGCGAAGTGACCTTCGCGCGCGTACGACCGCATCTGGACGGCGCTGACCTCGCCGAGCGGTGCCGCGTCCGGGGTGCCGTACGACAGTACGGCCTGCGAGACGTCGGTGGCGATGATCAAGACATCGGCCCGGACCTTGTCCGCCAGGAGCGCGGCGCCGAGGTCCTTGTCGATGACGGCCTCGACGCCGCTCAGGGAGCCGTCAGGACGGCGTACGACCGGGATGCCGCCGCCGCCGTTGGCGATCACCACGAAGCCGGCCTCGATAAGCGCGAGCACGGCGGGGGCGTCCAGGATCTCCAGCGGCTCCGGCGAGGCGACCACGCGACGCCACCCTCTGTCTCCGCGATCCTCCCAGGTCTGGCCGTGGTCGATCAGCACCTGAGCCTCCTCGGCGTTCAGATAGCGTCCGATCGGCTTGGTCGGGCGGCGGAAGCCCTCGTCGTCAGCGTCCACGAGCGCCCGGGTGACCAGCGCGGCCGTGCGGCGCTGCGTGCCACCACGCGCGAGGGCGGCTTCCAGGGCGTCCATGAGGACGAACCCCAAGGTGGCCTGCGTCTGGGCGCCGCACCAGTCCAGCGGCACCGGCGGGACGACCGTCGCGGCCAACTCGTTCTTGACCAGCAGATTGCCTACCTGAGGTCCGTTGCCGTGGGTGATCACAACCTCGTGGTCGTGCCGCAGCAGATCAGCCACGGCGGCCATCGCGGTCTCGGCAGCCGCGATCTGGTCCTCGGGACGCGCGCGACCATCGGCGTTCGTCATCGCATTGCCGCCGAGGGCCAACAGCACTCGCATGCAGACGAACCTAGTGAGCGGCCGAGGTCGGGCCCCACAGACAAGTTCGACGGGTGGGGGTGTGCTCTGCTGGCAATACTTGCCAGCAGAGCACACCCTTCACCCCTCGGCGTCAGGCACCGCGCCCGTCAGGGCCAGCGCAGCGTGCGTACCGGCGACGAACTGCGCTTCACGGTGGCGCTGCCGAGGTAGCGCACCTTGAAGGCGTTCTTGCCCTTGCGCAACTTCACCTTGACCACGCGCTTGCCTTGGTGCTTCGCGCCCAGCCTGACCGTCTTGAGCACCTTGCCATTGCGCTTGATTCGCAGCTTGCCCGTCGGCACCTCACCGGCAGCCTTCACCTTGATGATCAACTTGCCCTTGCGGGTCTTCTTGATCACCTTGGCCTTGAGCTTGGTCTTCGACGCGACCTTGACCACGGGCGTCGGGGTGCCCGTGGGAGACACCGTGGGAGACACCGTGGGGGTCGGGGACACCGTCGGCGTCGGGGTCACGGTCGGCGTCGGCGTCACCGTCGGCGCGACCACCTCCTCGCCGGGTGCCGACGCCCACAGCAGCGCACGCGCTACTTGGCTGATAGACCCCTTCGGGTGGTTGCGGTAGACCGGCTGGGTGCCGAAGACCAAGCTCTTCGACCCCGTGGTGGTGTTGACCCGCGAGATCACCGCGGCGTTGCCGCGCGCCTGGGCCGGACCGTTGGTCGCGGACGTTTCCCGCCAGTGCCCGGCGAGCAACACCGACGAGTCGTCGTAGGACTGCTCCGCGACTGTCCCGTCGGCGAGCTCGGTGAACGAGACGGCCGGATAGACGAAGCCGTAGTCCTGGGCGTACGGCTCCAGCACAGAACCCTGCGGCGTGTCGAGCGCGACGATGCCGTTGCCCGACCCGTTGCCCGCGACCATCGTGGCCGAGAGCAGCGAGAAGCTCGACGCCGCGTTGAAACCAGCCGATCCTCGTCCCAACAACGAACCGCCCGCTGCGAGCCACTGCGTGACCGCGTCTCGCGCCTCACCCGTCGGGTTGAAGTTGCTGCCGACCCAGAGCAGGTCGGCGTCGGCCAGGCGGTCAGCGGACACGCTCGCCGCGGTTACCTGCACGAGGTCGTCGAACCCGAGCTCAGCCAACGAGGTGCGGTCGTCCTGGGTGCCTGCATAGGCGACAGTGAGGTCCGCCAGACCCTTCGTCGCGTCGTCTGCCAGCGCCGCGAGGTCGGCGGCCGAGGCTTCGGTGACCGGGATGTCGAACTTCTGCGACACCGCCGCGACCGCGCCATGATCCTCCGGACCGATCACGACCGAGCCGTCCGGGATCATCGAGACCGTGACATCGTCCTCCAGGAGCGCGTTGAGCGCCTGATAGTCGGCAATACCGGCCAGGTCGAACGTGGTGTGGCCGCCGGCCGGCATGGTGGCTACCTTCGCCGTGTGACTGACCCGGGTGCCGGGAACGGCGGAGCCGTCCTCGGTAAGCCCGACCTTGTCGACCGTGGCACCCCAGAGATAGGACAGGCTCCAGGCCGAGATGTCGTACATCGACGGCAACTTCTGCGAGATGTCCTCACCAAGGTCGAGCAGCGCGTTGGCCAGGCCACGCAACGGCTGGTGCATGTCCACGACGTACGAGCCGGCTGGGTAGGTCGTGCCCGCGATGCTCGCCTCGGCGTCGAGGCGCTTGACCTCGATGCCTACGTCGATCAGCCGGTCGACCAGGCGGGTGGCGTCGGTCAGGGAGCGCTGCGTCGATCCCACCGGGATGACGTAGGCGCGCGGCATGGTGACGGCCTCCTGGTCGTCGGCGACGTCCCACTGCGACTTCCACTCATCAGGCCCGGCGACGTCGGCGATGTTGGCCGCGGTCAACGCGGTCTTCTTCTCACCCGCATCACCACGACGGAAGGTCTCGATCTGGTTCTTGAGCAGATCACGCGCGGTCGTGGGCTTGTTGAGGTAGTCGACGATCGCCTCCATCGTCTCGTACGCCACCTCGCTGTTGACGGCTGCTCGCTCGGGGCTGATCAACACACCACCGGAGCCGGTGTTGGACGCGTTCCGGTTGCGCGAGAGCGGAAGTTCGACCGTGGCCGTGATGGCGCCGTAGAACGCGGCGTACTGCGCGGTGAAGATCGGCGGGAAGTCGTCCCAGCCGGACGGGGTGTCGCGGTAGGGAATCTTGATGTGCGCGGTGTCGGCGTCGATGTTCTCCGGTACGACGCGCCGGGTGGCGACGCTGAAGTAGGTGTTGCCCGGGATGTCCTCGGCCACGATGTGATCCTCGACCGCCCGCGCCAACGCGTAGTTGTGCGGGATGTAGAGGTCGTACTCGTAGTTGGAACCGTGCGGCGGGCCGGTGGGCTCCATCTGGAGTACACCGGTGTAGCCGTGGAAGTCGGCGGCATAGATCGCCTGGAGGGCATCGGCGGTCTCCACGAACGACTCGGGCTCGGGGTTGGTGAGCGTGATCATGTCCCGGTTGGGGTCGAAGCCCAGGGCCGTGGCGCGCGTGGCCAACGTACGCCCGTCAGGGTTCAACGACGGCGAGAAGTAGATCCGGTTGTTGCGCAGGATCGAGCCCACCTCGGTCCACGGTGCCGTGGCCAGGTGCTCGATGAAGCGCAGTGCCGCGTCGGTGCCCTCCCACTCGTTGCCATGGATGTTGTTGGTGATCCAGATGGGGGTCTTGTACCCGGCGAGCAGCGCATCGTCCGCGGCGGCCTCGGCCGGGCTGTTGCGGATCTTGTCGCGCCATGCCGTCTGCTGCGCCGTGAAGGCCTCGGTCTCCGGCGCCGTCAGGGTCACCAGGTAGAGATCGCGTCCTTGCGTGGACTGGCCGACCGTCTGCACCGAGATCCGGTTGCTGCGCTGCATCAGGTCGGTCAGGAACGGGGCGATGTCGGGATGGCTGATGAGGTTGGGGACCTCGGTATTGAAGTCCGGCTCGCCGTTGGGGCCGGTGACGTTGTCGCGATAGAAGTTGAGCGCGGGCTGGCTGGGATAGGAGGTCGGCAGCACCACGTCGTCACGAGCGGACGTGGCAGCGCTCGCTCCAGGCTGGGCGATCTGCGCGTCGCGAGCCCTGCTGGCCCGGTCGAGAGTCTGCTGGTCGACTCGACGATCCTGTTCGCGGGCTAACGGCGGCTCGGCCGCACCAGGGACGGCGGTGGCGGAGTGGACGAGGGCGAGCGACCCGGTGGCCGCCAACGCGAGTCCGCACAGACTCGCGAGGGTCTTCTTGGGCTTCATGGACAGTCTTTTCGATGGGGGTCAAGGTCTTGACTCGCCAGACTGCTTATTACTCGCCAGTCCCGGAAGGCCGTTCCGAAATATGCGAGGCAATTTAGGACTTTGGTCGAAGAATCTGAGCCGAAGGGACCCACAGCGGTTGAAACTTAACTCTCCACGGGGTTCTTCAGCTCAAATGGTCGACGGTCGCGGACGCTGCTCCGCCGGCCAGCGCGGCATAGCCCGGCCCGCGGTCGAAGAAGGCGTCATCACCCTGGCTCCAGGAGTGCCGACTGCTTCTTTCGGCCGAGGTGGCGGCCTGGTCGTACGACAACTCGTCGAGCGATCCGACGAGCACCACTCCATAGTCACGCAAGGCAGCCTCGGGTGACACCTTGTGCCAGACCACGTCGCGCACGACCAACTCGGGATCACGCGTCAGCGGGTCGCCCCAGCCGCCGCCACCGGTCGTACGGATCCGGATCACCTCACCGGCCTTGACCGGATCGGCGTCGGCGAGCGCGTCGGCCTCGCGTTCGTTCGGCCCTCCGGGGTCGATCGTGACCTGGAAGGGTGACCCGGCCTTGCCGCCCTTGACCCCCCAGCAGGCCAGGATCGACCGGTCGGCGATGGACATGAAGTGGGCGTCCTTGAGCATCCGGATGTGCTTCTCGTAGCCCAGGCCGCCGCGGTACTTGCCGGCGCCGCCCGAGTCCACCGCCAGGCTGAGCGACTCGACCAGGAACGGGAAGCGCGACTCGGTGAACTCGCTGGGCAGGTTGCGACTGTCGGGCACGACGTGGATGGTGTCCTCACCGTCGGCGTAGTAGCGCCCGCCCGAGCCACCGCCGAGCACTTCGCGCATCAGATAGGAGCGCCCGTCTCGGTCCTCTCCGTAGACGCCGGTGTAGCGGATGGTCTCCTGATCGGCCGGCATGTTGCCGTCGACCGCCTTGGCCACGACGCCGGCGAGCACCCCGAGCAGCCGCAAGATCACGAACGTACGCGCGTTGGTCGGGGCCGGGAAGATCGGCGTCAGCAAGGTGCCCGGCTCGGGGAACCGCATCTCGATCAGCGGGACGATGCCTTCGTTGACGTCGAGTTCGGCCATCCGCTCGGGCGTGTCGGCAAGGTTGCGCAGGATCGGCGCGAGCCACTTCTTCAAGAAGACGCCGTCGGCGTAGTCGCCGCAGTGGTTGATCGGTCCCTTGGCCTGCGGACTGGTGCCCTCGAAGTCGAGGATCAGGCGTTCGCCCTCAGGGTCGTCAGCCGCCGTGCGCGTCAGGGTGATCCGCTGCGCGTGCAGCTTGGGGTCGTCGACTCCGTCGTGCTCGGCGTAGTCCTCCCACACCCACGATCCGACCGGGATCTTGGCCAGGATCTCGCGCTTATAGGTGTCGGTGGTGCGTTGCAGGATCGCGTCGAAGCAGGACTCCACGGTCTCGACGCCGTAACGGTCGAAGAGTTCGCCGAGGCGGCGCGCACCCATCAGACAGGCACTGCACTCGGCGTCCAGATCCGCTGCCAGGGACTCCGGCATCCGGGAGTTGCGCGTCATGATCGCCAGTGCGCTGCGGTTGGGTACGCCCGCATCCCACAGCTTGATCGGCGGGACCATCAGCCCCTCTTCGAAGACACTGGTGGCGGCGCTGGGCATCGAACCCGGCACCGCTCCCCCGATGTCGTCGTGGTGACCGAAGGCCTGCACGAATGCCACGACCTTCCCGCCGCTGAACACCGGCACGGTGACGCACAGATCGGGCAGGTGCCCGATGCCGCCCTCGGAGCGATAGACGTCGTTGTGGAAGAACACGTCGCCCTCGCGCATCTCGTCGAGCGGGAAGTCGCGGGCGACCGGATGCACCAGCGCGGAGTAGGAGCGCCCGGTCAGCTTGCGCATCAGCCGATCGTGGATGCCCGCACGGAAGTCGTGCGCGTCGCGGATCATCGGGCTGCGGCTGGTGCGCGCGATCGCGGTCTCGACCTCCATCTCCACACTCGCCAGCGAGCCTTGGACGATCTCGACCAACACGGGGTCGACGCTCGCGCCGGCGTCGTCGGTGAGGAAAGCGTAGGGGAAGTCGGTAGGGGCGCGGCGGCTCACGGCTGCTCCTTGGTCACGATGATGTTGCCGAAGTCGTCGATGCGGGCGACGAACCCGGGGTGCAACGGCACGGTGGAGCCGAACTCCTCGATGATCGCGGGACCGCTGATCTGCTCTCCAGGGGCGAGTGCGGGTCGCCACAGCAGGGGCGTCTCCACGTAGCCCTCGTCGGGGTCGAAGCAGACCTGGCGTACGCCCCTCGCACGCGGCTCGCCGGTCGCGGCAACGCGGGCGATCTCGGGACGCTGGATCGGGCCGATCCCCGAGACCCGCAGGTTGACCCACTCGACCTGTTGCGTCGGATCGCCGGAGAAGTCGTAGCCGTACAGCGTCTTGTGTTCGGCGTGGAAGGCGTCCGCGACCGAGTCCAGGGCAGCCTGGTCCAACGCACCCTCGGGCACCGCCACCCGGACCTCGAAGGCCTGGCCGAAATAGCGCAGGTCGGCGGTGCGGGCGAAGACATGCTCGGCTTCGGCGAAGCCCTCCTTGGTCAGCGCCTGCGCGGCATGGCCGGCCAGGTCGTCGTACACCTGGGCGAGCGCGGGCGCGTCGAGTCGGTCGTGCAAGACCACGTGGGTCTGCACGTAGTCGTTCTTCACGTCGACGGTCAGCAGCCCGAACGCGCTGACGTTGCCGGGGTTCGGGGGTACGAGGACCGTCGGGATGCCGAGGATGTCCATCAGCCGGCACAACAGCAGGCTCCCGGAGCCGCCGAACGTGGTGAGGGCGAAGTCGCGTACGTCCAACCCACGCTTGACGGTGACCTGGCGCAGGGCGTTGGCCTGGTTCCACGCGGAGATTTCCAAGATGCCGGCGGCACATGCCTCGGGGCGCAGGGCCAGCCGCTCGGCGAGTGCTTCGATGCCAGCCGTTGCCGAGGCGGTGTCGAGCGGGATCTCACCGCCCAGAAGGTGGGGTGGGATGCGGCCCAGGAACACGTGGGCGTCGGTGATCGTGACCTCGGTGCCGCCCTTGCCATAACAGATGGGGCCCGGGTCGGCACCGGCGCTTTGTGGACCGACCTTGAGCGTGCCCTCCGGGCTGAGGTGGGCGATGGAGCCACCGCCCGCCCCGACTGTGACCACGTCGATCATCGGGATCTTGCTGGGGTAGACGCCCACCGAACCCTCGGTAGTCAGCGTCGGCTCACCTCCGATCACCACACTCACGTCGGTCGACGTGCCGCCGCCGTCACTGGTCAGCACCTTGTCGAAACCCGCGACCTGGCCGATCAGCGCGGCCCCGAGGGCGCCGGCCGCCGGACCGGACAGCACGGTCGTGATCGGCTGCCCCACGACCTCGTCGGCCGACAACACGCCGCCGTTGGACTTCATCACATAGAACGGGACGGGTCGGCCGGCCTTCTCCTCCAGCCGGGCCTTGATGTTGTTGACATAGCTGCTCAGCCGAGGCTTGACGGCCGCGTCGACGAGCGTGGTCATCGCCCGCTCGTACTCGCGATATTCGCGCAACACCTCGCTGCTCACGCTCACGACCGCCTCGGGGTGCTCCTCGGCCAGGATCGCGCGCATCCGATCCTCGTGGTCCGAGTTGGCGTACGCATGCAGGAAGCACACGCCGATCGTGTCGATGCCCTGGTCCTTGAACCACCGGGCCGTGGCACGTGCTGCTTCGTCGTCGAAGGGGCGCACCTCGGCGCCGGTGAAGTCGAGGCGGCCCTCGACCCCCCTGACCAGGTGGCGGGGCACGATCCGGTCCGGTTTGACCCAGAAGTACGAGTTGCCGTACCCGTCCGGCACGCTTTGGCGGGCGATCTCCAGCATCGCCTCATAGCCGGCGGTGGTGATGAACCCGAGGGCGTCCACCTTGCCTTCCAACAACTGGTTGGTCGCGACGGTGGTGCCATGTGAGACCGCGGCGATGTCGTCGTACGACGCGCCCTCGATCAGGTCCAGGATCTTGTCGATGCCTGCCAGGAAGCCGTCCGCCGGGTTGCTCGGCGTGCTCGGAGTCTTGGTGGTGACGGCTCTGCCGGAGCCCTCGTCGAAGGCGACCACGTCGGTGAAAGTGCCGCCGGTGTCGATGCCGATCCGGATGCGTCGCGCACCCGCCTGCGTGCCTGCCATTGGTCCAGTCAAGCGAGCCCGCGAACTGCCCGACCACGGCACAATCTGCCGACGGGGCGTGGATTCGTTGGTAGGTAATGCTCAGGCGAGCAGCATGGTGACCGTGAGCGTGGTCGGCTCCACCGCCAGCACCTCGTGGCGCAGCATGGCGGTGAGGTGGATCAGGTCGCCAGGCCGCAGGTCCACGGTGTGCTCGTCGCCGTTCTCGGTGTAGGTGAACCGGGCGTGGCCGCGCACCACCTGGATCACCACGGGGTGCGCTGCCGCATGGTCGCGCAGGTGGTGGCCTGCCCCGAACTCGAAGACGACGACGTGGGCGCTCTCGGTCTTCAACACCTTTTGCGCGTGGGGCCTGTTCTCGAAGGGTTCGAGGTGCCCGATCAGGCCCTCCACGTAGGTTGCCTGCTCGCTCATCTGATCCTCACTCACCTGTGGGCCGCTCGTTGTAGCCACCGGCCAGTTCCTGACCGGTCAACTCGGCGATGCCACCCATGATGGCATCGGTGACCTCACGACGGGCCTTTCCTGGAGGAACCCCGTCGTACTGGCCGGCCACGTGCAGCGGCTGGCCGAACTTGATGCTCACGCGGACCCAGGGGCGCGCGTACGAACTCCCGACAGGTTGCAGCCGGTCGGTGCCGATCAGGCCGACGGGGACGATGGGGACCCGGGCCGTCAACGCAAGTTGTGCCACTCCGGTGCGTCCGCGATAGAGGCGGCCGTCGCGCGAACGCGTGCCCTCGGGATAGATCCCGAACGCGCCGCCGGAGTTGAGGACACCGAGAGCGGTGTCCAGGCTGGTCAGGGCGGCGCGTGGATCGTCGCGGTCGACCGGAAGCATCCCCAGCCCCTCGAACCAGGCGCGACTGAGCGCGCCGGTGAGGCCGGTGCCGGTGAAGTAGTCGGACTTGGCCAGGAAGGCGACCTTGCGTGGCACGACCGCAGGGATCAACACACTGTCGGCGAAGGACAGGTGGTTGCTGGCCAAGATCACGCCACCGGTGGCGGGGATGTTGTCGAGCCCCTCGACGCGAGGACGATAGACGGCCTTGAGCAGAGGGGGAACGACGCGGCTGAGTCGCTCATAGAGCATGGCGTCCATCATGCCGTGTCCGCGACGGGGCCAGGAGCGGTGCCCGAAATAGGTGAGAGGCCCTCATAGGTATGAGCTACAAGGGCCTCTCGGGGTGATCTCACCGAACCGAGGCTCGGATTGATCGGTGATCTCGCGGACCGGAGTCCGGTTGATCGTGGTGGTCGGATCATGCTGACGCCTCCGGCCGATGCGCTCTTGTCCTCAGATCCCGGCGACGTCGTCAGCCTGTCACCGCGGCCCGTTCCACCGAAGTGGTTCGCACCGTGTGGATCCTCGTTTCCGAGCCATCCCGCCTCCCCCGGAGGGGCTGCGTAGGAGAAGTTCTACGTGAGTTCGGCCACTGTGCGCAAGCAGTTTCGGGAGGAGAATTTCATCCCCAGGACCGTCCACATTTTCCGGCTGTTCACCCACAGTCGAGCGGATCTTGTCCACAGTTTCGGACGCTTGCACACAGGTCCACTGCCACGATGTGCACAACATGTGCATTAGTGGTCTAGACCACTCGGACAGGCGCGCGCCATCGTTTCGAATGCCGCGGCGCTCTCCAGCAGTCGCCGATCCGTGCCGTGCGCGGCCACCAACTGCACGCCGACGGGCAGTCCCTCGGGCGTACGCCCTGCCGGCAGCGACAACGCCGGGCAGCCGGTGACGGTGATGAAGTAGGCCGAGCGCATCCACGCCAGATAGTCGGGCATCTCCTGGCCGTTGATGGTGCGGGGGAATTCCTGGTCGACCGGGAACGGCGGCACCTGAGACGTGGGCAGCACGAGCAGGTCGTACTCCTCGAAGAACCGGCGCATCGTCTCACTGAGCGCGGTGCGCTGGGCGTACGCCTGCGCCACGTCAGCGCCGGTGAGTGACTCCCCCGCCCTGATGTTCGCGGCCAACGAGGGCTTGAAGTCGTCGGGATGCTCGGCAAGCAGTCGGCCGAACTTCGCCTGGAAGTGCCAGGCACGCAGCGTACGGAAGCAGCCATCGGCGAGCGCCAGGTCGGGCGCTCGCGCCTCCACGTGCGCACCTGCACGTGCGAGGTCGTCGGCGAACCGGTCGACGACGGCCGCCACCTGGTCGTCGACGACGAGCGCGCCACCAAGGTCGGCGCTGACGGCTACCCGCAGCCCTGTCACCTCGGCACCCACCAGAGGGGGAGCAAAGCTGGCGCCGTCGTCGCCGAGCGCTTGCGGCGCGCGTGGGTCGGGCCCGGCCAGCACCGACAACAGCAACGCCAGATCGCCGACGTTGCGCGCCATCGGTCCGCCCACCGAGGTGGTCTCCCATTGGTTGTAGTGGGGCCATTCGGGCACCCGTCCCCACGACGGGCGCATCCCGACGACACCGCAGAACGAGGCCGGGTTGCGCAGCGAGCCGCCCATGTCGGAGCCATCGGCCAGCGGCACCATCCCGGCTGCCAACGCGCAGGCCGCTCCCCCGCTGGAACCGCCTGCGGACCGGGTCGGATCGACCGGGTTGCGGGTGACCCCGAAGACCCGGTTGAAGGTGTGCGACCCCGCCGCGAACTCCGGCACGTTGGTCTTGCCGACGAACACCGCACCCGCTCGCCGGATCCGCTCGACCAGCAACTCGTCGCGCTGCGGGACATGGTCGGCAAACAGCGGCGAGCCGTAGGTCGTACGCCACCCGCCCAGCGCGTGGGTGTCCTTCACCGCGAAGGGCAGACCATGCAGCGCCCCTACAACATCGCCGCGAGCCAGCGCGGCGTCCGCCTCCCCTGCCGCGACGTGGGCGCGTTCGGGATCGAGCGAGACGATCGCGTTGAGCTCGGGGTTGCGCTCGTCGATGCGGGCCAGATGAAGATCAAGCAACTCGCGAGCACTGATCGCGCGCGAGCGTACGGCCGCCGCCTGGTCGCGCGCGGTGGACTCGACCGTGACGTCCACGTCAGCGTCGCCAGAAGACGCCGCCGGCCACCACGCCGAGCAGCACCAGTCCCGCGCCGAGCGCGACCCCCTTGAGGAAGTCCTGCTGCGACGACGGTGCGGGGGCGGGCGGGGTGAAGACCTGACCAGGTGCCGCAGGCGCGTTCGCCGGCTGATCGGGGGTGCTGACGCCCATGGCCCCGCGGAGCACCGCGTCCACGTTGCCGAAGAACTCACCGGCCATCTTGCGCGAGACCGAGCTCAGCATCCGTTGGCCGACCCCGCCGATCATCCCGCCCACGATCGCGTCCGCCGCATAACCGATGCGGGTGGTGCCGTCACCGAGGTCGGTGAAGGTGACGTCGACATCGGCGCCGATCGTGCCGGGGGCTCCCGCACCGGCGAGCCTCATCACCAGGGACTCGTGCTCATGCAGGTCGCTGAGCTCGCAGGTGCCCGAATAGGTGCCCTTGATCGACGCCACACCAGCGGTGACCGTCATGTCGTACGTGTGCTCGCCGGTCGCGGCCAGTCGTTCGCAGCCCGGGATGGTGCGCACCAGCACCGCCGGGTCGAGCAGCGCGTCCCAGGCTCGCTCGACGGGTGCGTGAATGATGTTGTCTCCGGAGATCTTCATCAGGACTCCTTCATGGCATGGGCTCGGCGCAACTCGAACAGTTCGGACGGCGAGATCGGCATCGCGTGGATCGCCAGCCCCTCGGCGTCCTCGATCGCGGCGGCGAAGACGGCGGCCGAGGGGATCACACCTGCCTCACCGGCGCCCTTGATGCCCAACGGGTTCAGCGGCGACGGGGTCTCCAGGTGGTCGATGTCGAGCGAGGTCGGCACCTCGGTGACGTAGGGCATCAAGAAGTCCATGAAGGACGCGTTCAGCAACTGTCCGGATTCGTCGTACGCCATCCGCTCGTAGAGCGCGCCGCCGACGCCCTGGGCGACCCCGCCGTGGATCTGGCCCTCGACGATCAGCGGGTTGATCAGGTAGCCGCAGTCGTGCACCACGGCGTACTTCAAGATCTTGATCTCGGCCGTCTCGCGGTCGGTCTCGACGATCACCGCGTGCATGCCGCTGGCGAAGGTCGAGCGCTCGGGAGAGTGGAAGTCGCGCCCCTCCAGTCCCGGCTCGTCGTCCTCGGCCACCGGCGGCTTGCCCGGGTCGCCGACGGAGAACTGGGTGGCGGCCTTGGACGCCTCGTCGAAGGCGTAGCGCAGCGGATTGGACAGGACCGCGACCGTCCCGAGGTCGATCGAGGAGTCGGTGCCCTTCACCGACACAACTCCCTCGACGATCTCCAGATCAGACTCGCTGGCCTCTAACGCCTCGGCGGCGATCCGGAGCGCCTTCTCGCGCGCCCGCAACGAGGCGAGGTGGATGGCGGAGCCACTCATGACGGCGGCGCGCGAGGCGAAGGTGCCCACGGCGTACGGCATCTTGCGGGTGTCGCCCGTGGTGATCTCCACGTCCTCGAACTTCACCCCCAGCGTATCCGCGACGATCTGCGCGAACGCGGTCTGATGGCCCTGGCCCTGCGTGGTCAGGCCGGTGGCGACCTTGACCTTGCCGGAGGTCTCGATGTGGACGTGCGCGCCTTCGTACGGTCCCACGCCGGTGCCCTCGACATAGCAGGCCAGCCCGATGCCGACCGTACGTCCCTCGGCGGCCATCTCGGCTTTGAAGGCAGGGAACTCGTCCCACCCGATCAGGTCCTTGAGCTTGACCAGGGACGCCGGATAGTCGCCGGAGTCGTATTCCAACTCCCGGCCGTCCTGGAAGATCAGGCCCTGGTCGTAGGGGAACTCGTCGGGCTGGATGAAGTTGGCCTCACGGACCTCGGTGCGGTCCTTGCCCAGCGTCGCCGCAATCGCGTCCATCGTTCGCTCCATCACAAAGCAGCCCTGCGGGCGCCCTGCGCCGCGATAGGGCGTCACCATCACGGTGTTGGTGTAGAGCGAGTCGAAGACGACGCGGTAGTTGGCGGGCTTGTAAGGGCCGAGCAACTGGGTCGAGGTGATGATCGGCACGATCAGGCCGTACGGCGTGTAGGCGCCGTGGTCGTGCCAGAAGCGCACGTCGAGCCCGAGGATGCGTCCCTCGTCGTCGAAGCCGACCTCGACATGGTGCTCCTGGGCGCGCTCGTGCGCCGAGGAGATGAAGTGTTCGCGGCGGTCCTCGGTGAACTTCACCGGTCGACCGAGCAGCCGCGCGGCCATCGGCACCAGGAGTTCCTCGGGCCACGGATGGTTGATCTTGACGCCGAAACCGCCACCCACATCGGGGGTGATCACGTCAACCTGGGCCAGGTCCAACTGCAACTTGGCGGCGACGCAGCCGCGTACGCCCGTGGAGGTCTGGGTCGAGGACCAGACGGTCAGTCGGGAGGTGTCGCGATCCCAGCGCGCGACCGTGCCACGCCCCTCCAGCGGAGTGCAGGCGGAGCGTTCGACGAAGAGGTCGAGGCTGAGCGTGTGCGGCGCGGACGCGATGGCCGCACGGGCATCACCGTTCTCCTGCTCCAGATGCGCCCCGACGTTGCCGGGGACGTCGTCGTGGACGAGGCGCTCGGCTGACCGCGCTGCCGCGATGCCGACCACCGGCTCCAGGAACTCGTAGTCGACGCGGATCCGGTCGACCGCGTCTTCGGCGACATAGCGGTCCTCGGCCACCACGAACGCGATCGCCTCTCCGACGTAGTTCACCTCGTCCTTGGCCAGGGCATATTGGGTACGCCCGTGTGTCAGCGTCGGGTGCGGGATCAGCAGGGGCAACGGCTGGGCCATCGGACCGTCGAGGTCGTCGTAGGTCCAGACGGCATAGACGCCTTCGACGTCGAGCACACCGCTGACATCGATGTCGAGGATGCGTGCGTGCGCATGCGGAGATCGGAGTACGGCCGCGTGCAGCACCCGCTCGTCGGTGCTGAGCACGTCGTCGACATAGCGGCCCTGCCCGCGGACGAAGCGCTGGTCCTCCACGCGGGGCACCTTGGCGCCGAAGAGTTTGGTGGTCATCGACGCTCACGCTCGATCTCGGCCGCCCGCAACACCGACTTCACGATGTTCTGATAACCCGTGCAGCGACACAGGTTGCCCGCGATCATCTCGCGCGCCTCGTCCTCGTTCGGGTCGGGGTTTTCGTGCAGCCCGGCGGTGATCGTGGTGAGGAAGCCCGGCGTACAGAATCCGCATTGCAGGCCGTGACACTCGTGGAAGGCCTGCTGCACCGGCGAGAGTGTGTCGTCCTGGTCGGCGAGTCCCTCGACGGTGGTGATCTCGGCGTCGACGGCGGACACGGCCAGCATCAGGCACGAGCGCATCGGCCGACCGTCGATGAGGACCGTGCAGGCGCCACACACACCGTGCTCGCAGCCGACGTGGGTGCCGGTCAGCCCGCACTCGTGTCGCAACGCGTCGGAGAGCAGGCGACGAGCCGGAACGCTGATCTCGTGTGCGTTGCCGTTCACCCGCAGGCGGATGTGATGGCGCTCTTCGGTCATCGCGTGCTCCTCTCACGGGCGTCATCGATCGCGGCGGCGAGCACTCGCCGGCTCAGGGTCGAGACGAGGTGGGCACGGTAGTCGGCGCTGGCGTGGATATCGCCCAGCGGCTCGACGTGGGTCAAGGCACGAGCACCTGGGTCGTCAAGGGCATCCGTCACGTCAACGACCACTGGCACGTCACTGACGGAGACGAAACCCAGCCTGGCGCATCTCACCGTCTCGCCCTCGACCTCGACCAGCGCCCCGACCCCGACCAGGGCGTAATCGCCGTGGCGTCGCGCGACCTCGTCGAAGGCGACACCGCCACCGGGCGGCAATGCCGAGAAGTGCGCCTCCAGCGCGATCTCGTCATGGGCCAGCGTGGACTCCAAAGGTCCGGCGAAGAGTTCGGCGGCCGGGATCGTACGCGTGCCGGAGGCCGAAGCGACCGTGAGCGAGCCGCCCAGCAAGCTCAGCACCATCGGCATCTCGGCGGCGGCGTCGGCGTGTACGAGCGAGCCGACGGTGGTGCCGCGGTTGCGGATCGTGGCGTGCGCGACATGCGACAAGGCCGCGGCGATCAACGGTTGGACTCGCCGAGCCTCCTGGTGCGCCAGCAGGTCCGCATGGCGTACGAGTGCTCCCACTCGGACCCCGGCCGCGTCGACGCTGACGTGACCGAGATCCGGGAGAGCGTTGATGTCGATGAGCAGCGAGGGGGCTGCAAGACGCATCGACAAGAGAGGTACGAGACTCTGTCCGCCCGCGAGCACCTTCGCGTCCGGATCACTCGCGAGAGCGTGCAGCGCATCGTCGAGTGACGCCGGACGGAGGAAGGCGAACGGGGCAGGTTTCATCGAGTCTCGGGCTCATCCCCAAGCTGGGTCTGGGAGCCAGCCTGTCCGATCGTGATCACCGAGCCACCGTCGCGATCCCGCGCCGGTGCCATCAAGCGCGCCAGGTGATAGCCGATCACGATGATCAACGTACCGATGGCAATGCCGCCGAGCGTGAAGTTCTCGGTGACCGGGAAGAACCGGTCGGTGCCCAGCCCAATGCCCATGATCAGACCAGCCGCCACGGGGACCAGGTTGAGTGGACGGGAGAAGTCGACGTTGTTCTCTTTCCAGATCTTCGCGCCGAGCAAGCCGATCATGCCGTAGAGCACCAAGGTGATGCCGCCCAGGACAGCAGGTGGCGTCGCGTTGATGATCTGCCCGAACTTGGGCACCAGACCGAGCAGGATGGCGACTCCGGCGGCCACGAAATAGGCGGCAGTCGAATAGACCTTGGTCGCGGCCATGACCCCGATGTTCTCGGCGTACGTCGTGGTCGGCGAGCCACCGACGGCGGTCGCAATCACCGTGCCGACGCCGTCACCGGCCACGGCACGGCCCATCATCGGGTCGAGGTCGGTCTTGGTCATATCGGCCACGGCCTTGACGTGGCCGACGTTCTCGGCGACCAGCGCGATCACGGCCGGGAGCACCAACAACGCGAATCCGATGCTGAACGAAGGAGCGTGCCAGCCGACCTTCGCATAGCCGTCCGTGAATGCCTGGCTGCCCACCAAGCCGTCTGCGGTGTGCACGGGGAAACCGAACCAGTCGGCTTCCTTGACCATGGTCCAGTCCACGCGCCAGTGCTTCACCGCCTCACCGGCCGAGTCCGGCGTGACGGACGTGATCTGGCCGAACATCTTGTCCGCGAGGAAGGACACGACGTAGCCGAACAGCAGGCCGAGGAAGATCGCGATCCGGCCCGCGAAGCCGCGCAGCCCGACCGCCATGAAGATCACCGCGGCCATGGTGAGCAGCGCGATCCAATAGTCCGCAGGCATATAGACGTTGGTCGCCACCGGCGCCAGGTTGAACCCGATCAACATCACGACCGCGCCGGTCACGACCGGGGGCAGCACCCGGTTGAGCATGTCGGTGCCGACGAAGTGGATCAATGCGCCGACCAGCGCCAAGACGACGCCGGAGATCAAGATGGCACCGGTGACATCCTCCGGGCCGCCGTTTTGGGCGTAGATCGCCGCCGCTCCGCCGACGAACGCCGCGGAGGTGCCGAGATAGCTGGGCACCTTGCCCTTGACGATGAGCAGGAAGCAGATCGTCGCGATGCCGCTCATCATGATCGCCAGGTTGGCGTTGAGGCCCATGATCAGCGGGAAGACGAAGGTCGCGCCGAACATGGCGACAACATGTTGGGCGCCCAGCCCGACGGTCTTGCCCCAGGGCAGCCGCTGATGCGGCGCTACGGCCTCGTCGGGAGCCGGATCGACGACTTCCCACTTGAACATCGACATGTTCACATCCCTTTCGGTCGCGGAGCGCCCTGCCCCAATGGCCCGAGATGCCACAAACTAGTGGCGTCCATCACACACCTTGCATGGCAGGAGATGCCGAAGGAACACCGGACACGCTGGCAACGATTCGGCCACGAAGACTCTCGCGGGGCGTTAGTTGCCGATCTCCAGCACACGCAAGGCCACGGCGACATCGAGTCGCAGGTGCGGATCCGACGAGAGTGGCCCGAGGATGCGTTCGAGCTTGCCCACCCGGTAGCGCATGGTGTTGTAGTGGAAGAACTGCGCCCGCGCGGCTTCGGCCACGTTGAAATTCGTGTCGAGCAGGACGCGCAGGGTCTCGCGCAGGTCGCGAGCCTCGGGGGTCTTCTCGGCAAGCGGGCCCAAGATGTCGCAGGCGTACGCCGTGAGTTCGGCAGGATCGGGCACCAGCGCGAGCAGCCGGTGCAGCCCGAGTTGATCAAAGAAGGTGGTGGAGCCACCGCCGCGCACCCGGCGTCCGACTTCGACCGCGCGCCGGGCTTGCTGGTAGGCAGCCGGCAGATCGTCGGTGGACGAGGCGAGCCGGCTGACGCCGACGGAGAAGGGCAGGCGCCCTCCACCACGGTCGCCACTGACACCCGTGACCGCGCTGCGCACGACGTCGGCACCGGGAGGCAACCCGGGCTCGTCACCCACTGGCAGCAGCGTCACGACCTCGGACGAGAAGTCCACGCTCGGCGCAGAGCCGTCGAGGCCCGCACAGACCTGGCGCCAGGCTGCCGCGAACCGCTCCTGCCACTCCCGGCGACGTTCGCTCGACGCGTGCTCGCCGTCCAGCCCCGAGGGGTCGAGCTCGGCGGAGACCACGACCATCGGGCGATCCAGGTCCCAGCCGAAGGCGGCCGCATGCTCGTCGACGTACGCACGCGGACCCGCACGACCCAAGAAGAGGTCCCGCAGGAAGTCACCGCGGTACTTGTTCTGCACCGCGTTGATGGCCTCTTCCCTCGTGATCAACAACGCGGCCACCGTCGCGGCGCGTTCGAGCGAGTGGACATCATGCGCGGCCAGGGTGCCGCCGTGCTGGTAGGCGATCAGGCGTGCAAGGTCCATGCCGGCTGCGCCGACACGCACCATCAAGACGTCGCCATGGGGGGTGCTGGTGTTGGCGTTGGTGAGCATCCGCTCGACACGGACGCGGCCGGTGGGGTCGAGCAGGCCCGCCTGATCGAGCGTGGCGCGAGCCTCGTCGCCCAGATGAGCCGCGCGCTCGCGACCGTCGGTGGAGGTGACGATCACCTCGCAGCCGATCACCTCGCCGGCTTCTTGTGCGATCCGGTCGAGGTCACCGCCCTCCAACACGATGCGGGTCAGCGCGGTGTGCAACGCATCTGCCCGCGCGATCGCCGACGCGACATCCCGTCCCTTTATCAACTCTTGGCCCCTCTGAGTGTCCGGGTTGGCACTAACCCACATTCAGCACTCTAAGCGACGTCGTTACGGTCAGGCTTGTGATTCCCGGAGTCGCTACGCCGGCCGTCGTGGATCGGCTGCGCGGCGCCGCGGCCGGGACACTGCCCGTCCTGTCTCGCAGCGAGCACGCGGTGTATCTCGACGTCGACGGCAGCGCGGTCGGCGTCTTGTCGGCGCACGCCGTACGCGTGCCCTGCGGCATCGGCACCCTGCTGGAGTCGGTGCGGAGCCTCACCGAGCCCGCCCACCTCTCGGACGGGCGCCTGCGATTCGGCGAAGTCGAAGTACGGATCGGGCGCCTGTGCTCGCAGCAGGCCCCTGCACTCCTCCCGCACGCTCTGCGCGGCGACGCCTGGAGCGCCCTCACCGAGGTGGGTCCGGACGTACGCGGATTCGTCGCCGCCTTCGTACCCGGCACGATCACCGCGCGGGTGGCTTTGGACCTGCTCGGACGTGGTCCGGGGCTGACTCCTTTGGGCGACGACATTCTCGCGGGCTGGCTCGCGGTGCACTCGGCTTCGGGCCGCCCTGATGGCGTCGTGGCCGATGTCGTGCGGACACATCGCGAGCGCACGACGACACTGTCCGCGACGCTGCTCGACCACGCGGTCGCAGGCGACGTGGTGCCCGAGTTCGCCGACTTCCTACGCGACGTCGGTTCGCCACGAGCCGCCGACTCCGCTGAACGCCTGACCCGCGTCGGGGCCACCTCCGGCGCCGGACTCCTCGTCGGCGCTGCTCTTGCGCAGCGTCGACTTACCGCCGAAAGGAACGTGGCATGACCGACCATGTCGAGCTTCGAGCCGGTGCGTACGCCGACTCCGTGACATTGCTGCAGGTGAGCCGCACCGTGCAGTCCACACCCGGAGTCGCGGCGGCCCAGGTCGCGATGGCGACCGAACTCAATCTCGACGTGCTGCGCGCCATGGGCTTCCAGATCCCGCAGGAGGCGGGGAGCAACCATCTCGTGGTCGCCCTCCGGTTGGCCGAGGACGGCGATCTGGCCCTGGCGCTTGCCGCTGTAGACGATGCGCTCGCGCCTACGCGCCCCGCCTCCGGCGACGTCAGGGTGGCGCCACCTCGTACGACGGGTGCCGCTCTGCGAGACCACCGCGACTGCCTCGCGCTGATCTCGGTGCCGGGAGCCAGCGCGGTCGTCGAGGCGATGGATGCTCTCGACGCTGGCAGTGACGTGATGGTCTTCAGTGACAACGTCCCGGTCGCGCAGGAGATCGCGCTGAAGTCCGCTGCCCAGCGACTCGATCGTCTGGTGATGGGCCCCGACTGCGGCACTGCCGTCGTCGACGGGGTAGGACTCGGGTTCGCGAACGTGGTGCGCCCGGGGCGGATCGGGCTCGTGGCCGCCTCCGGCACCGGGTGCCAACAACTGTTGTGCCTGCTGCACCTCGCGGGGGCCGAGCACGACGGCGTCGGGGTCACCTGGGCTCTCGGGGTGGGGGGTCGCGATCTCTCGGCCGACGTGGGCGGCATCTCCACCCGCGCGGCCCTGCGCCGACTGGACGACGATCCCGAGATCGACCTCGTCGTCTTGGTGTCCAAGCCACCTGCCGAGGAGGTGGCCCGCGACCTGCGGACGTTCGCCGAGGGCCTCGGCACGCCGGTCGAGTTCGGCCTCCTCGGACCTGGGGAGCGCGATCTGACCGCTGTAGCCGAGTCGGCTCTGGCCCGGCTGGGCGCGCCGGCACCCCAATGGCCGGTCTCCGGCGTCGACAACACCGGACCGGCCACCGGTCACTACCTGCGTGGCCTCTTCGTCGGCGGCACCTTGTGCGACGAGGCGATGCTGATCGCGACATCGACGCTCGGCCCGATCCGCAGCAACATCCCGCTCTCTCCCGACCTCGCGCTGGGACCGGATCTGACCGCGCCGACACATCTGATGATCGACTTCGGAGACGATGCGCTCACCCAAGGACGCGCACACCCCATGATCGATCCGACGTTGCGCTTGGAGCACCTCACCCGGGTCGCAGAGGACCCCGACACCGGCGTGATCCTGCTCGACCTGGTGCTGGGACACGGCGCGGAGCCCGACCCTGCCTCCCGGCTGGCACCGGCCATCGCGGCGGCTCGCAGCGCGCGACCCATCCCCGTGATCGTGGCACTGCTGGGCACGGACCTGGATCCGCAGGATCTCCACGCCACCCGCGAAGCACTGGTCGCCGCGGGCGCCGAGGTTCATCTGTCGAATGCGTACGCGGCCAGGCGTGCGGTCGAGTTGATCGGAGCAGCACGATGACCCAGGTAGTCAACGTCGGGGCCGACATGTTCGCCGACGCCGTCGCCGCCCAGTCCGTCCAGGTCACCCGGGTCGACTGGCGTCCCCCGATGCCCGGCACCGAAAGTGACCTCGCCGCCGTTGCCACCGACCCTCGGCGTACGGCAGCCAACCGCCGCGCGGTCGAGGCGATGCTGGCCGTCACCGCCCATCTGGTGGACGTGGCGCCGGCCAGTGAGGTGCTCGGCCTGGAACCTGGGCAGTTCCTGCACGCCGGTCCCCCACTGGAGTGGTCGCGCGCATCCGGTCCCATGCGTGGGGCCTTGATGGGCGGTGCCGCCCTGGAGGGACTGGTCGACGACCCCGAGGACGCCGAGGCCCTCTTCGAGTCGGGCACGAGCGTCTCGCTCGAGCCGTGCCACCACCACAGCACCGTCGGCCCGATGGCCGGTGTGGTGACACCGTCGATGTGGATGTGGGTCCTGGAAGACCCAGAGAGCGGGCGGCGTACGTATTGCTCGCTCAACGAGGGCCTGGGCAAGGTGCTGCGCTACGGCGCGTACGCCCCCGAGGTGCTCGACCGGTTGCGCTGGATGAGCGGGGTGCTCGGCCCGCTGCTCCAGACGGCAGTGCGGTCGACGGATCCCGTCGATGTCACCGGCATCCTCACCCAGATGCTGCAGATGGGCGACGAGGCACACAACCGCAACCGCGCGGGCACGCTGATGTTGCTGCGCGATCTCGCGCCCGCGATGGTGACCAGCGGTCGCGACGCGGCCGATGTGGCACAGGCGATGCGGTTCATCGGCGGCAACGACCACTTCTTCCTCAACCTGGCGATGCCCGCCTGCAAGCTTCGCCCTCGACGCCGGTCGCGATGTGCCCGGCTCGACGATGGTGGTCGCGATGGCACGCAACGGCACCGACTTCGGCATCCAGGTGTCGGGCACCGGCGACGAATGGTTCACCGGACCTGCGCAGTTGGCCGACGGTCTGTTTCTCGGTGATTACGGCCCCGAGGACGCCAATCCCGACATCGGCGACTCGGCGATCACCGAGACCGCAGGCATCGGCGGGTTCGCGATGGCGACGGCGCCGGCGATCGTACGTTTCGTCGGCGGCAGTGTGCCGGATGCGCTCGCGACCACCCGGCGGATGCACGAGATCACCCTGGCCGAGAACCCGCGCTGGTCGGTGCCGGTGTTGGAGTTCCAGGGCACGCCGACGGGGATCGACGTGTCACTGGTCTGCCGCACCGGCATCCTGCCGCAGATCAATACCGGCATGGCCGGTCGGATCGCGGGCGTCGGACAGGTCGGCGCCGGACTCGTCACCCCGCCCGCGGAGATCTTCTCGAAGGCGTTGGCCCGGCTCGCCGAACTGTCAGCTGCTCAGTAGGAGGGTTGGCTCGGGTCGATCTGGTTGACCCAGGCCACGACCCCGCCGCCGACGTGGACGGCGTCGGCGTAGCCGGCGCCCTTCACAATCGCCAGGCACTCGGCCGACCGTACGCCGCTCTTGCAGTGCAGCACGACCTGCTTGTCCTGCGGCAACTGCTCCAGGGCGTTGCCGTTGAGGAACTCTCCCTTGGGGATCAGCACCGCACCGGGGATCTGGTTGATCTCGAACTCGTTGGGCTCGCGTACGTCGATCAGGACGAAGTCGCGCGTACCCTCCTCGCGCTCCTTGAGCATCGACTCGAGCTGGGTGACCGAGATCGTGGAGCCGACCGCGGCCTCGGCGGCCTCGTCGGAGACGGCACCGCAGAAGGTCTCGTAGTCGATCAGGTCGGTCACCGTGGGGTGCTCGCCGCACAGCGCGCAGTTGGGGTCCTTGCGTACGCGCAGCTTGCGGTATTCCATCTCCAGCGCGTCGTAGATCATCAGCTTGCCGGCGATCGGCTCACCGATGCCGGTCAGCAACTTGATGCCCTCGTTGACCTGGATCGCGCCGATCGCGGCGCACAGGACGCCGAGTACGCCGCCCTCGGCGCACGACGGCACCATGCCCGGCGGGGGCGGCTCGGGGTAGAGGCAGCGATAGCACGGGAGGTCCTCACCGAGCATCGGCGCGAAGACGCTGGCCTGGCCGTCGAAGCGATAGATCGAGCCCCAGACATAGGGGATGCCCAGGAAGTACGCCGCGTCGTTGACCATGTAGCGCGTGGCGAAGTTGTCGGTGCCGTCGATGATCAGGTCATAGCCCTCGAAGACCTGCTTGACGTTGTCGTTCTCCAGGCGCCCCTCGTGCAAGACCACGTTGACGAGCGGGTTGACCTCGAGGATCGACTCCTTGGCCGAGACTGCCTTGGACTTGCCGATGTCGGACTGGCCGTGGATCACCTGGCGCTGAAGGTTGGACTCGTCCACCTCGTCGAACTCCGCGATGCCCAGCGTGCCCACGCCTGCCGCGGCCAGGTAGAGCAGCGCGGGCGAGCCGAGGCCGCCAGCGCCGATGACGAGCACCTTGGCGTTCTTGAGCCGCTTCTGTCCCGTCATCCCGACGTCGGGAATGATCAGGTGCCGGCTGTAGCGGCGGACCTCCTCGATGGAAAGCGAGTCGGCGGGCTCCACGAGCGGCGCGAAGGACACGAGGGCTCCTCTGAAAAGTTGTGGTGGGTTTGGACGGTCTTGGCCCAACCACGCACACGTCGTGGTTCTTCCCATCGTCTCCTGCCCATGTCGATCACCCCCGCCACGACCGGCATCCGGACAGCGGGAGTCGCAGACGATGTGACTCGCGAGTCACGTAGGCTGCGCGGTCGTGAGCATCAGCGACGACCGCCCGCGAGGCGTACGACTGCCGCGCCAGCAACGCAGGGCACAGCTTCTCGAGGCTGCGCTCGAGGTCTTCGTAGCCCAGGGCTACCACGCAGCCGCGATGGACGGGATCGCCGAGGCCGCCGCGGTGTCGAAGCCGGTGCTGTATCAGCACTTCCCGGGCAAGTTCGAGTTGTACCTCGCGCTGCTGGAGACCTCGTGCGACACGATCATCGACAACTGCCGCATGGCGCTGGAGTCGACACAGGACAACAAGCAACGCGTGGGCGCGACCGTCGAGGCGTTCTTCTCCTATGTCGCCCACGACGCGGGTGCGTTCCGCCTGGTCTTCGAGTCCGACCTGACCAACGAACCCGCCGTACGCGACCAGATCGAGCGCGTCACCACCGAGTGCTCGGCGCTGATCGCCGAGGTGATCGCCGAGGACACCGGACTGCCTGCCGAGGCCTCGCGCCTGCTGGCGGTGTCGTTGGTCGGAATGGCGCAGGTGTCCGCGCGGTTCTGGCTCTCGTCCGGCGGCAAGTTGTCGCAGGCCGACGCAGCCGCGTTGGTGGCCGGGCTAGCGTGGCGAGGCATCCGTGGCTATCCGCGCACGGACGAGCACTGAAAGGAACCCATGGAGATCAAGATCGGAGTCCAGCACGGCCCACGCGAGTTGGTCCTGGACTCGAACGACAAGCCCGACTCCCTCGAGGACCAGGTTGCCAAGGCGGTCAGCGAGCCCGGCTCGTTGTTGGTGCTCCAGGATGTCCGCGGGCGCACCGTGATCGTGCCCGGTGACAAGATCGCGTACGTCGAGATCGGCGGCGGGGTCTCCGGTCACGTCGGTTTCCGCAGCTGAGCGCGACGCGCTTGCCAAATCCCCTGCTCTCGGGTGGTTTCATTCCGGTGAGCAGTGGGAGACTGGAATCTCGCCCGGCGGCGTGCGTCGCCAGGCTGACCGGGGAGATCTCCGGTCAACCACTGAAAGGAAGACCAACCCCATGCTTAGTGCAATCCTGTGGGCGCTCATCGGCGGCACGATCATCGGCCTCCTCGGCAAGTTCGTGGCCCCTGGTCACCGCGACTCCATCCCGTTGTGGCTCACGATCATCTGCGGCATCGGCGGCGTGCTGATCGGCACGTTCCTCTATTCGCAGTTCTTCGACCCCGACACCAACGGAATCGACTGGTGGCGCCACGTGTGGCAGATCGCGGTTGCCGCGGTGCTGGTGATGATCGCCGCTACTGTGACCGGCCGAGCGAAGACCAACGCTTGATCACCACCGTCTGAATCATGGGGCACTCAGCGCCCGTCCCTTTCGAGGGGCGGGCGCTGTTCTCTTTGGGCGTCCCAGTCTCTAGGCGTCCCAGTCCCCAGACATCCCAGTCCTCATGCGTCTAGGCCGAGGCGACCCATCCGGTCGGTGTGCGCCTCGGTGAGCCGGGTGAACATCCGTCCGATCGCGGCCAGGTCCATCCCGGGACGATCCACTCCCCCGGCCAGCAACGCCGTCAGTGAGTCCCGCTCGGCCGCGATCCGCTGCGCCTGCAGCAGCGCCTCACCCATCAGCCGCCGACCCCACAGGGCCAGACGCCCCCCGAGCCGAGGGTCGCGAGAGATCGCGTCGCTGATGTGCTCGACCACGAAGTCGCTGGCACCGGCATCGGCCAGCGACGACACGATCAGGTCTCGCGTACGCACATCCAGCGACGCTGCGATCTCGCGATAGAAGTCGGCTGCCAGACCGTCCCCCACGTACGCCTTGATCAAGCCCTCGTACCAGTCACTGGGCGCGGTGTTGGCGTGGAAGGCGTCGAGTGCCTCGCGGAAGGGTGCCATCGCCTCGAACGCGTCGGAGCCGAGTTCCTCGATCCGTTCGCGCAGCGGCAGGAAGTGGCCGAACTCCGCGGCGCTCATCGTGGCCAGCGCCACCTTGTCCTCCAGCGTCGGCGCCAGTTTGGCATCCTCGGCCAGGCGCTCGAAGGCGGAGAGTTCGCCGTACGCGATCACGCCGAGCAGGTCGACCACGGCCTCGCGATAGCCAGGTTCTTCGAATGCCAGCGAACCGTCCGCCGGGACGCCGTCTGACGCTGATGCAGCCATGGTCGGACCCTACCGATAGAATCTGGTCTCGACCTGCATGGTCCGCGCGCCGCGAGTGACGCACCGCCTCGGTGTGCCAGGCGCGCTCCGCATGTGCGCGGCAGACTCTCACCCGTTGTTCGACGTGGGTGTCCGCCGCAGGACACTTACCGAAAGCGACAAGAAAATCACCACCTTCCGAGACCTCGGGGTGCTCCCCGAGATTTGCGACGCGCTTGAGCGCGCAGGCATCACCACCCCCTTCGCTATCCAGGAGATGACCCTCTCGGTCGCCTTGATGGGCACCGACCTGATCGGGCAGGCCCGCACCGGCACCGGCAAGACGCTGGCCTTCGGCATCCCGGTCCTCCAGCGCTCGATCGCGCCCAAGGACCCAGACTACTCCGAGATCCCCCAGGGCAAGCCGCAGGCACTGATCGTCGCCCCGACGCGCGAACTCGCCCTGCAGGTATCGGGCGACCTCGCCCTGGCGGGCGCCGACCGCGGCTTCCGGGTGCTGACCGTCTATGGCGGCGTCGGGTACGAACCCCAACTCGACGCACTCGACTCTGGCGTCGACATCGTCGTCGGCACGCCCGGTCGCCTGATCGACCTGATGAACCGCGGCGCACTCGACATCTCCCACGTGCACGCCCTGGTGTTGGACGAGGCCGACGAGATGCTCGACCTGGGCTTCCTGCCTGACGTGGAGCGCATCCTCAAGCACACCCCCGAGACCCGGCAGACGATGCTGTTCTCCGCCACGATGCCGGCCGCGATCGTGGCCTTGGCGCGCACCCACATGCGCCACCCGATGAACATCCGGGCCGAGTCGTCGTACGAGAACTCGACCGTGCCCGCCACCGCGCAACACATCTATCTGGCCCACGACCTCGACAAGCCCGAGATCATCGGCCGCGTCCTGCAGGCCGAGGACGCCGACAAGATGATCGTCTTCACGCGCACCAAGCGGCAGGCTCAGCGGGTGGCCGACGACCTGGCAGAGCGTGGCTTCAAGGCTGCACCGCTGCACGGCGACATGGCCCAGATCGCACGCGAGAAGGCGCTGACGAAGTTCCGCGACGACAAGATCCAGGTGCTGGTCTGTACCGACGTCGCCGCGCGCGGCATCGATGTCCGCGGCGTCTCGCACGTGATCAACTACACCTGCCCCGAGGACGACAAGACCTATGTCCACCGGATCGGTCGCACCGGGCGCGCGGGCGCAAGCGGCACCGCGATCACGCTGGTCGACTGGGCCGACGTACACCGCTGGAAGATGATCAACAAGGCCCTGGACCTGCCCTTCCCGGAGCCGGTGGAGACCTACTCGACCTCCGAGCACCTCTTCCACGACCAGGGCATCGCGCCGGGCACCAAGGGCCGCATCGTCGATCCGGCTCCCCCGGCACCGCGCCAGGACCGCGAACCGCGCCGGGAGCGCAGCGAGCGGCCCAAGCGTGACCGCAACCGGACCCGTTCGCGTGGCGGACGGCCGGTCGACGGCTCCGAATCCTCCGACGCGCCGAAGGTCGAGGGCCAAGACGACGGGGTTACCCGCCCGGCACGCAGCCGCCGTCGGCGCCGTCGCAGTTCCGGTGGCGCGAAGTCGGAGACACCGACCAGCGACTGAGTCCCGTCGCTACCCAGGTTCAGGCCACGACCACGACGCGGGTGCCGACCGGCGCGAAGCGCCACAAGGCGACCGCGTCGCTGGTGCGCTGCCTGATGCAGCCGTGCGAGAGCGGCGTCCCGAGTTGCCGTGGCGTCTGCAGAGCCACGCCGTGCCTGCGCGGGATGGTGTGGAATCCGATGGTCGAACGCGCGGTGCGCAGGAAGCGCACGTAGTACTCCATCACGCCCGAGTCGTCGACACCGACGGCCCAACGCGAACGGCTGTAGACGCGGTAGACGCCCGGGTGGAGGTTGTCATAGATGCTGCCCGAGACGAGGTACGTCCGGCGTACGCGCTGCGTGCCCGTGACCAGCCAGACCCGCTGCCGACTCTGATCGAAGACGATCCGACGACCCACCCCGGTGCCGGCCGGAAGTCGGCGCTCGGTTCGACGCTCGGCTGCATGCTGGTGACGACGCGCCAAGCGCCGGTGCTCCCTGCCGGTGACGTCCGCGGGCTGTGCGGCGGCTCCCGACAGTCGCACTTCGGCCCGATCGCGCGCGTCGTACCCGGGCAACCAACCCAGGCCGCCGAGGACCGCGACGACCGTGACCAGCGCGGCAGCGGCCGTGCCGAGCGTACGCAGGCGTCGCGGACCAGTCACGACTTGGCGGCTGCCTTCTTGGCGGAAGTCTTCTTCGCAGCCTTCTTGGTGGCGCGCTTCTTGGGGCGCTGGCTGCGCTTGACGAGGTTCTCGGCCACCTCACGGTAGGCCACCGCACCCTTGCTGGACTTGGACGTTCTCAGGATCGAACGCCCGGCGGCCGGTGCCTCGGCGAACTTGATGGTCTTGGGGATCGGCGGCTCGATCACGTCGAGGTCATAGGTGTCGGAGATCGTTTCGAGGACCGTACGCGCGTGCGTGGTGCGGCCGTCATAAAGCGTGGGTAGCACGCCCCAGACCTCCAGGCCACGGTTGGTGAAGCGGCGCACGTCATGCACGGTGTCGAGCAACTGTCCGACTCCGCGATGTGAGAGCGTCTCGCACTGCAACGGCACCAGCACACCGTCTGCGGCGGTGAGGGCGGCGACGGTCAGCACGCCCAACGAGGGCGGACAGTCGAGCAGGATCCAGTCGTACTCGTCCAGATCCTCCACCGCCCCCTTGATCACGTGCTCACGGCCGGTGCGGGTCAGCAGGTCCGACTCCGCGCGCGCGAGCTCGATGGTGGCAGGCAGCAGGTCGACTCCGTCCTCTGTCTCCAAGATCGCCTCGGCCGGGTCGATGCCCTTGGTCAGCACGTGGTGGACAGACGTGTCCACATCCTCGGGGTCGATGCCGAGTGAGAAGGTCAGGCACGCCTGGGGGTCGAGGTCGACGAGCAGGACCGAATGGCCCAATTCGGCCAGCGCCGCGCCGATGGAGGCGACACTGGTGGTCTTGGCAACACCACCCTTCTGGTTGGCGACGGCCAGGACGGTTCTCTTCGCACTCATAACACGAGCCATTGTGCCGGACCACCAGGCCGGTTCGCGGCAGCACCTGCTTGAGTGGACCCATGTCGCCCACCACAACCTCCGACCCCGGGGTCGCCATGGTCACCGGTGCCACCGTCGGCATCGGACACGAGTTCGCCCGCCAACTCGCCGAGCGTGGCCATGCGCTCGTCCTCGTCTCGCGTGATGTTGCCAAACTCGGCGAGGTGCGCGCCGAGCTCGAGCAGACGTATGGCATCTCGGTCGAGGTCCTGGCCGCCGACCTGATCGACAGGGACCAACTGCGCGCGGTCGAGGAACGACTCGCCGACGCCGACCGCCCGATCGACCTGCTGGTCAACAACGCCGGCTTCGGACTCAAGCACCGCTTCCTGGACAACGACATCGAGACCGAGCAGGCCCACCTCGACATCCTGGTCACCGCCGTACTGCGACTGACGCACGCGGCGCTGGGTCCGATGGCGCAGCGCGGTCGCGGCGGCGTCATCAACGTCTCGTCGGTGGCGGCGTTCGTGCCGCGGGGCACCTATTCGGCGTGCAAGGCCTGGGTGAACTCGTTCAGTCAGTGGGCCCACGACGAATACAAGTCACGCGGCGTCAGCGTGATGGCGTTGTGCCCGGGCTTCACCAAGACCGAGTTCCATCAGCGGATGGGTGTCTCGCGCGGGTCGGCTCCTGAGTTCATGTGGCTCGATGCGCAGTTCCTCGTCCGCAAGGCGCTGGAGGACTACGACAAGGGGCGGACGTTCTCGATCCCGGGCGCGCAGTACAAGACCATCATCGCGCTGACCAAGGCCGTGCCGTCGTCGATCCTGCAACGCTTCCAGAGCATGGGCCGCAAGTAGGACCTAGAGGCTGGGCTCGGTGCCACGGCCCGAGGCAACCCGCTGCTCGGCGGCAGCAGCCAGCAACCGCTCGAACTGCTCGGGTCGGGTCGTATTGCAGCCCAACTCGTGGTTGCGCTTGCGCACACCGTGGTAGTCGCTTGATCCGGTGCCGATCAGGCCGAGTTCGTCGGCGAGACTGCGCAGTTGGGCGCGGGCGTCCTGATCGTGCTCTTGATGGTCGACCTCCCACCCGGCCAGCCCGAGGCCGGCCAGCCGTCGCAACTCGGTCACCGGCAGGACCTCGTCGCGCTGGCGACCCCAGGGGTGCGCCAGCACGGGCACTCCGCCAGCAGCGCGAACCAGCCCGATCGCGGGCTCCAACTGCAGGGCGTACCGCTTGACGAACAGCGGCTTGCCGTCGGACAACAGGTCGTCGAAGATCTGCTGCCGCGTCGCGCGGACGCCGTCCTCGACCAGCACATCCGCCACGTGGTTCTTGCTGACCGAGAATGACCGACCCGACTTGGCCAGGACCCTGGCCCGATTGATCGGGATGCCGGCCGCCTCGCCTCGGGCGACCCAGGCATCAAGGCGCTCGTCTCGCCCCAGGATCGTGCGGCTCATCGCGTCCGAGAGATCCGGATGGGTCGGGTCGACGAGGTAGGCCAGCAGGTGCACGCCCTTGCCTCGGTGCGTGACGCTGACCTCGACGGCGGGGACGAAGCCGATGCCCACTTCGGCTGCCGCCTCTCGGGCCTCGTCCCACCCGTGGGCGTGGTCGTGGTCGCTGAGCGCCACCACGTCGAGCCCATTGCGGGCAGCCCGATGGATGACTTCTGCGGGCGAGTCGCTGCCATCGGAGAGGATCGAGTGGGAGTGCAGATCGATCCTCATGTCCGAAGCCATGACCAGAGTCTGGCAGGAAGCGCCGACACTCAAGGTCGCCAAGTGCGACGATGTCGGTCGTGCCGTCGACCCCACGTGATCTGTCGCGGCATCGGCTCGCCACCGCCGCAGCCTTCTTCAGTCAGGCTTTCGTCTTCATCGCGATGACCACTCGCCTGCCACGGGCCCAGGAGAAGTGGGGACTCGACACCACCCAACTCTCGCTGGTGCTGCTCGGGATGGTGATCTTGTCCGGCATCGGCTCGGTGCTCGCCGAGCGCGTCGCCGCCAGGCGCGACAGTGCGGTCACGCTGCGCGCGGGCTTGCTGTTGACGGTCGCGGCGGTGCCGCTGATCGTCCTGGGCGACTCCTTCACCCTCGGTGCGATCGGGATGGGGGCGTACGGCCTGGCGCTCGGCATCGTCGATGCGACCTCCAACATGCAGGCGGTCGCTCTCGAACACCGCTACGCCCGCCCGATCCTCCCCTCCTTCCACGGCGCCTGGACCATGGGTGGCATCGGTGCCGCATTGTTGGCCGTGGTGACCAGTGACCTGGCGGACTGGCTTCCCGCGCTGAGCATCGTGGTGCCCCTTGTCGTGGCCAGCCTGGCCTTCCTGCCTGGCGAGCGCGGAGCAGACGCCCTCGCGGAGCCCCTCGCCGTACCGTGGCGACCGATCCTGCTCGTCGGCGCCGCGATGTCGTTGTTCTATCTCGTCGATGTGGCGGTCCAGACCTGGGGCGCCAGCTATACCCACGAGGTCTTCGACACCTCCAAGGGCACGGCCGCGGCGGCGGTGTTCGCCTACCTGGTCGCCTCGGGCGCCGTCCGACTCGGGGGCGACGCACTCGTACGCAGGGTCGGCGTCGTGCCGGTGCTTCGAGTCGGCGCGGTGCTCGGCGCGCTCGGCCTGGCCGGTGTGGTGCTCGCGCCGTCGTGGCAGGTCGCGATGGCGGCATTCGCACTCACGGGTGCCGGTCTGGCCTGCGTCGCGCCACTGAGTTTCTCCGCCGCCGCCGCGCTGGCGCGCAGCGCGGGAGGCGATCCTGAACAGGTGCGTGGTCAGGTCGACGCGGTGATCGCGCGATTCAACCTGTTCAACTATGTCGGCGCACTGATGGGTTCGGTCGTCACGGGCCTGGTGGGGGCCGGTGACCTGCGCCTCGGGTTCGTGATTCCGGCGGTGCTGACGCTTGCCCTGGTCCCGTTGGCTCGCGCATTCGTGCCTCGCCCCTAGGCTGTCCGCATGAAGAGACTCGGCTCTGCCCTCGCCCCGCTGTTGCTGATCGCCGCCCTGACCGCATGCGGAGGCTCCGACGACGAGACACCCGACGCTGCCGCCGACGCGACGACCTCCGCGACCCAGGCGCCGACGGTGGATACCGAAGAGGACACGGGCGACGACGGCACGGACACTGACGCCGATGATGTGGAGGGCGAGGTGGCCGGTGACGGATACTCCTACGACCTGCCCGACGGTTGGAAAGAGGCGACTGCCCGGTTCAAGGAAGCTCAACCAGATGGTCGACACCGGCGCGATCGCGACCGGCGCTCCTGCCGCCGACGGCTTCGCCGAGAACATCAACGTGATCATCGAGGACTTCCCGGGCTCCTTGGACGAATATCTCGACATCGCGCTGCCGCTGATCGAGAAGCAGGCCAGCGACGTCAAGAGGCTCGACGACACCGAGGTCGGTGACGAACCCGCCGCGCACGTCACCTCGGGTCAGTCGTCCGGTGGCCAGGACATCTTCACCGATCAATACGTCGTGTCGCTCGACGGGCGCGTCTTCGTGATCACGTTGAGCCACGAGAAGTCGTCGACCGACGCCGAGCGCGCCGAGATCGCCGACGAGGTGCTGGACTCGTTCGAGTGGGACGCGGCCTGAGCCGTCCCCGCACGCCTCAGCGCGGCACGTACGCCCAGTAGTCCAGGTCGAGCAGCACGCCGCCCGCGTGCTTGCCGTCCTCGCCGCGCAGTGTCATCGACTCGTCGCGGCCCTTGGTGGCGACCAGACGAAGTCGAAGCGCCCCGACTCCCGGGGCGGAGGTCTCCGCCTTGTCGAGGACCTCTGACCAGGCATAGACGGTGTCGCCCGCGAACGCCGGCGAGACGTGGGAGCCGGCGTTGATCGCGGCGATCAGCTGGGCATTGGCCAGGCCGTTGAACGACAACGCCCGCGCCAGCGAGATGACATGACCTCCGTAGACCAGGCGGTTGCCGTCGGGTCGGGCTTCGGTGTTGAAGTGCACCTTGGCGGTGTTCTGCCACAGCCGCGTGGCCAGCATGTGCTCGGCGTCGGTGATGGTGACGCCGTCGACGTGGTCGATCCGCTCGCTGACCTCGTAGTCGTCGAAGCGGTGTGACTCGCCCGCGGCCGAGAAGTCGTACGCGCTGAAGTCCAGGCCCGTCGGCACGATCAGGTCGTCTGCCGCGACGACGGGAGCCAACTGCGGCACCGTGACCTCGGGGGCGGGTGCGTCGGCGTCGCGCTTGTGCACCATCACCCACCGCGCCCAGTCGATCGCGACGTCGCCGTGTTGGTCGGTGGCTACCGAGCGCACCCACACGACGCCGGACTTGCCGTTGGAGTTCTGCTTGAGCCCGATGACTTCGGACGTCGTACGCAGGGTGTCACCGGGGGTGAGCGGCTTGTGGAAGCGGCACTCGGCGTACCCGAGGTTGGCGACGGCGTTGAGGGAGACGTCCGGGACGGTCTTGCCGAAGGCGATGTGGAAGCCGATCAACTCCTCGACCGGGTGCGGATCCAGCCCCACGCCGCGGGCGAACTCGGCCGAGGAGGGCAACGCGAAACGGGTCGGATAGAGCGAGCCGTACGCCGCCCGGTCACCCTCGGTCAGGGTGCGCGGCGTGGCGTGCTCGATCACCTGACCCAGGGTGAAGTCCTCGAAGAAGTTGCCGGGGTTGGTTTTGGAGGCAGCCATGTGCCCAATCGTGCCGGACGGGTCAGGAGCCCCCGCCACCGGCCTTGCGCCGATGCATCTTCGGTGAGTTGTCACTGACCTCGGAGCCGTGCACCGACTCCTTGGCCACCGCCGGGTCGACGCCGTGATGCTGTTGCTTCTTCTTCTCCAGGGCCTCGCGCATCTTGGCCTTGAGGTCGGCGTTGGGTCCGTCTTCTCCGGCAGGGCGGTTCATGGGTCCTCCTGTGTCGCAGCGGTTGCTGCCCCCACCTTGGCAAACTCCCCCAAGCGAGTCGAGCGATTTTCGCCCGTCGCTCTAGAGCTTGTACTCCTCCAACAGACGCCGCCCGATGATCATCCGCTGGATGTCGGCGGTGCCTTCACCGATGAGCAGCATCGGAGCCTCGCGGTAGAGCCGCTCGATCTCGTACTCCTTGGAGAAGCCGTAGCCGCCGTGGATGCGGAACGAGTCCTCGACGACCTCGGCGCAGTATTCAGACGCGAGGTACTTCGCCATCCCGGCCTCCAGGTCGTTGCGCTCCCCGGAGTCCTTCTTCCGGGCCGCCTTGACCATCATCTGGTGCGCGGCCTCGACCTTGGTGGCCATCTCCGCCAAGCGGAACAGGACGGCCTGGTGCTCGGCGATCTTCTTGCCGAAGGTCTCGCGCTGTTGGGCGTACTGAGCGCCCAGTTCGAAAGCCCGGTTGGCGACACCGCAGCCACGTGCCGCGACGTTGACGCGGCCGACCTCGACGCCGTCCATCATCTGGTAGAAGCCCTTGCCCGGCGCGCCGCCCAGGATCTGGCCAGCCGCGATCTGGGCATCCTCGAACACCATCTCGGTGGTGTCGACGCCCTTGTAGCCCATCTTCTCGATCTTGCCGGGGACGGTGACGCCCTGCGCGGTCTCGCCGAAGCCGGACTCCTTCTCGACCAGGAAGACGGTCATGTTCTTGTAGACGCTGTCGGCGCCCTCGTCGGTCTTGACCAGCACCGCGACCAGGTTGCAGGAGCCACCGTTGGTCAGCCACATCTTCTGGCCGTTGATGACGTAGTCGTCGCCGTCACGCACGGCCTTGGTCTTGATCGCCGAGACATCAGAGCCGCAGCCGGGCTCGGACATCGAGAAGCCGCCGCGGATCTCGCCCTCGGCCATCCGGGGCAGGTACTTCTGCTTCTGCTCCTCGGTGCCGTGCTGGAGCAGCATGTAGGCCACGATGAAGTGGGTGTTGATGATGCCCGACACGCTCATCCAGCCGCGCGCGATCTCCTCGACACACAAGGCGTACGTCAGCAGCGACTCACCGAGGCCGCCGTACTCCTCGGGGATCATCAAGCCGAAGATGCCGAGCTCTTTCAAGCCCTCGACGATCTCGGTCGGGTACTCGTCCCTGTGCTCGAGTTCGGTCGCGACCGGCATGATCTGCTCTTCGACGAACTGACGTACGGCCTTGAGGATCTCCTGCTGGTCCTCGGTCAGTCCCTCGGTCTGGCAAAGACGCGCCATCTGGCTCTCCGTTCTCACGCGCGGTCGCTCAACCGGCTCAGCCTGACACAAGTGCGGCGCGAAAACTCCTGCTAGATCGTTCTTTCCGGCTCGGTGTGATCATCCTCATCCAGCCAGAAGACCTCGTCGTGTGCCTCCTCGTCCTGTCGGGCGCGGCGACGGCGCACGAAGGTGACCAGGGCGAGGATCAGCGCCAGGGCGGTGCCGCCGATCGCACCGATCATGCCGAGGCGCTGCCCGGGGGTGCGGTAGGTCAGGTCGAGAACCCCGCTGGTGCCCGCCGGGATCTCGACCGTGAGCAGGCCGGCGGCGTTGTAGCCGGTCTTGAGTGGCGTGTCGTCGATCCGGGCGGACCACCCGGGCCAGCCCAGCATCGAGAAGACGAGCCTGCCGTCCTGGGCTGCGTCGAACACCTCGAGGCGCTGGCTGTGGACGCCGGTGGTCTCCGCGTTGCCGACCTCGACGCCCGAGGACGCCCAACTGAGCTCGGACCCTTCGTACGGGTAGCTGCCGTCGTGCACGAGGCGGATGACGTCCTGGTCGGACGACTCCTCACTCCATCCCGCTCCGGCCTCGGTGTCCTGGGCGATCGCCGGCGACACCACTACGGTGTCGAGCTTCATCAGTTCGGCCAACGAGGGCTGGCCCGGCTCCGCCGGCTGCCAGAGGTTGCGGTAGCCACACGGCTGGGTGAAGCCGTCGTACTCCATGCAGAACCGCTTGGTGAACGGCAGGAAGCCCATGCCGGTGTAGTTGTTGACGGCGTCGACGCCCGCCGGGTGATACATGCTGCCCGGGAGGTAGTCGTGCCAGGAGGCTTCGAGTTTCTTCAGTTGTCCCTTGTTCTGCAGGGGTTTGAGGTCGGTGAACTGCATGACGCGCCCGTCGAGATCGTCGAAGCGCTGCTGCAGTTGGGCGACCTCGCTGGGCACATGCCAGACCCGCGAACTCTTGTTCTCGCCGAAGGTGTGGATCTGGACGAACAAGGTGGCGCCGATGCCGAGCACCAGTGCCGCGGCGATCGCGGCCTCGCCGAGGACGGCCTTGCGTACGAAAGCGTGCACCACCACCACGACGAGGGTCAGCGCGAGCAGCAGCACGACACCGAGTCCGACCCGGCGAGTCATCTCCGGATCTTGCGACCACGACAACCAGCCCAGGCCCAGGATCAACCCGAGCGACGCAGCGGCGCGCGTCTTGAGGTGGGTGCGGGCCAAGCCCGCGCTGAGCGCGATCGCGAAGACCACGAAGACCGCGAGCAGGAAGTATTCGAAGACGCGCAACGGCCACCGGAAGAGCCATAGTTTGCTCGGCCCCAGGGTCATCGCGAGGTACGCCGCCGCGATGATCCCCGCACCGGTGAACTCGCGGGCGCGTCCGCGCAGCAGCTCCCAGCGCAGGAATGGCAGCAGCGGGATCAGGAACCAGGCCGCAAACGTGGCCGGCACCTTCATCGGTCCGGTGATCGCCCGAATCGGCGGGGTGTGCAGCGGCGAGCTGGCGAAGATCAGATCGCCGGGCTCGGGACGCAACTTGCCGGAGTTCTCGAAGAGCGCGCCGGTGGAACGGATCGCCAGATCGGCCGTCTCCAGCAGCGGGATGTAGACCAACGGCAGGAAGGCCGCGATCGCGATACCGGTCAGCGCCAGGCGGATCGCGCCGCCCCACTCACGCGCCACGAGCCCTTCGAGGATCAGCGCCGCACCGATCACGACCACGGCCAACGTGCCATAGGGGTTGCCGTTGAGCACGGCGAGCGTCCCGGCGAGGAACGCCCAGAACGGGCTGCCCACCCCCCGCAGCGCGCGGCGCATCGTCACCCAGACCCAGGGTGCGTACGCGAAGGACATCAGCCCGGAGGGCCACGACCCGGCGTCCCAGAAGAGCGTGAAACCGGAGAAGGGCAGCGCGACTGCCACCACGGCCGCGGCTGCAGGGCGGCTGCCGTACTCGCGCGCGAGCAGATAGGTGCCCAGCGCGAGCAGCACCATCACGGCGGCTTTGACGACGTAGGTCGCGAAGGCGAGGTTGTCCGCTCCGGAGACCCACCACCACACCGCGACGTTGAGCGGGTTGTAGACCCCGAAGAGTGCCTCGCCGGCGTAGTTGCCACCTGCCCAGGAGGCGGTGTCCATCGTGGGAGGCCACTGACCCGCGCGCACCATCTCGCCCAGGTGGAACCAGGTGGGCGCGAACTGGGCAGCGGTGTCGCCACGCTGGAAGAACAACGGCGTGGTGAGGTAGGGAATGGCCGTGTAGGCAGCAGTGACGGCGCAGACCAGCACTGCCCACAGCACGCCAACCCGCCGACGCACGGGTGTAGCCGTGACGTCGAGGTCGGGCTCACTCATGCTCGGGACCTCCCACGGAGGAGCGACCGGCCTGGTGCGGATCGACGGAGGCGATCGCGGCTCGGTCGCTGCTCTCCTTGACCAGGAAGAGGGGGCGTTGCTTGGTCTCGGCATAGATCCTGCCGAGGTATTCGCCGATCACACCCAGGACGATCAGCTGGACACCGCCGAAGCCGGTGACAGCAGCGATGATCGTGACATAGCCAGGGACTGCGTTGCCGTGCAGTAGGGCGTCCACGAGGACCCACAGGGCGTACGCCACCGCAATCGCGGTGAAGAGCACCCCGAACCAGATCGACATCCGCAGCGGGCGGTAATTGAACGAGACCACGCCGTCGATGCCGTAGTTGAACAGGTCGCGCAACCGCCACTTGGTGGCGCCCGCGGCCCGAGACACGTTCTCGTAGTCGATCATCGCGGTCGGGAAGCCGATCCAGGCGAACAGCCCCTTGGAGAACCGGTTGGACTCCCCCAGCGTCAGCAGGGCATCGACCGCGGCCCGGTCGAGCACCCGGAAGTCGCCGACCCCGTCTTGGAGTTCGACGTCGACCAGGCGGTTCATCATCCGGTAGTACAGCCGCGAGAGTTGGGTCCGCAGCCAGGGGTCATCGGTGCGGGTGCGCCGTGCCACCACTTGGGAATACTCGCCCGAATCCAGCTTGGCCAGCATCTGCGGCAACAGGTGCGGCGGGTGCTGCAGGTCGGCGTCCATGATCGCGACCCGCTGACCGCGCGAGTTGCTCAGTCCCGCGAGCATCGCCGCCTCCTTGCCGAAGTTGCGGCTCAGCGAGAGGTAGCGAAACCGCGGCCTGACCTGGGATTCGGCCCGCAGCAGTGGCAGGGTGCGATCGCGGCTGCCGTCGTCGACGAAGATCACCTCGTACGACTCGGTGATCGCCCCGAGTTCCTCCTCCAACGCGGCGAACATGTGCGGCAACGAGTCCTCCTCGTTGAAGCACGGAATGATCACCGAGAGTTCGACCGGTGCCGTCACGTTTCGTCCTCCCGCTGGTCCATCACCTTGATCAGCGCGGCCTCGACCTGGTCGACCACGGCGGTCAACGCGGGTCGTACGGCCTCGTTCTCACGCACGGCCACCTCCAACTTGAGCACCCGGTCCTCCAGGAAGCCCACCTCGTCCAGGCCACTGATGTCGGCGATGCGGTCGCGCAGCGTGTCGATCCGCGAGGTCACAGGGAGTCCTGGCGGTAGTCGTTGAGCGTCTCGCGGGTGATGGACCGGCGCTGCAATGCCGAGGGCAGCAGCAGGTCCGACACCAGATCGGACAAGGTGGCGACCCGCAGGTGCAGCGCGCGGGCGCGGCGCACCTCGGACTCCAATTCCTTGATCCGCGCTTCGAGTTCCTTGATCCGTCGGTCGCGCTTGGGTGCGGTGGCACGCACGACAGAGGCGCGTACGACACCCTTCGCGGCATCGACGACTCCCCTCGGTGCCTCAGCGGGCGTCACCCCCGAAGCGGCGGGAGAAACCTGGGGCGGCGAGACCTCCGATCGTGGGTCGGCGCCGGACGTACGGGCCCAGGACAGCAGCGCCGCCAGAGCCTTCGTCGCAGAGTCGGCCACGTCCGCCGCGTCGGGCGTCGAGACCTCGACCGCCTCTCCTTGCGGCAGGAGGTCGTCGAGATCGCCGTGCACCGAATAGCCCGCAGCCGTGATGGCGGCGATGGCGTCGGTAGCCTGCGCCCGGGCTGCCTGGAGTTGCGCGGAGTTCGCTCGCAACGGCCGGCCCCCCAAAGGCGCGAGCACATGGTGCGCGAGCAGGTCGCGCAACCACACTGAGCGTTCGCGGCTGCTGTCGATAGCGCCGTCCAGAGCGACGTTGACTCGACGCAACACCTCGGCCTCCACGGCGCCGAGGGACTCGTTGGCCGGCGGCACCGCAATGTCGAGACCGGGGATGTCGGCCAGGCCCGTCGCCGCGGCGAACCGGTGCCACAACTCACCCGGATCCGACGAGACACGCGGGACGGTCACGATATGGACCCGCGACGGCGCCACGGTGGCGCCCCATCGGACGGCCACGTTGGCCGGCTGCATGGTCCGCCAACCCCACTCACTGCGCGGCGCGTCCTCGCCGGGCGGGGTCCACTCCTCCAGCGACTTCGTCAACCCGAACTTCAACTGCTCCTGCCAGGCCGACGCGACTGCACGGCCCAGGTCACGTGCCGTGACGACGACGTGTACCTCGACGCCTTCAAGCAGGCTCAACGCCGCGGTCGCCTGCTCCTGCGAGGCGCCGGCGAAAAGTTCATAACTGACAATGGCCGACTCTCCCGACCAGTCGCGGACCTTCGCGACGACCTGCTCCCAGGACTGCGCCGCCTCCGGCGGCAGCGTGGCCAGCCGCTTGTCCTCGCGTACGGCCATCGCGGCACGGATCAACTGCAACCGCGGACCCACCACCAGCACGCCTCGCTCGGCGAGCAGATCGCTGTTCTGGGCGAGCACTTGCTGGATGAAGGTGGTGCCTGACTTCGGGGCGCCCACATGCAGATAGAGCGTCCGGGTCATCTCACACCTCTTCCTGTTCGGGCCATTCCACCACCATCCGCCAGCGCGCGGGTGGCCCCCCGCGGCTGGCCTTGCCTGCTGCCTCGAATCCGGAGGAATGTACGAGTCTGCCTCCCGTCGCCTCGGCCTGACGGACCAGGTCGGCCGGGTCCACGGGCCAAAGTCTCGGCAACCCGCTGTCACGTCGACGCTTGCATCTGCGCGCGGAGCGGCTGACCCCCTCCAGATAGGCCCGCCCACCTCGCGACAGCGCCATGGAGGTGAAGCGCCAGAAGGTCTCGCGTGAGCGCGGTGGCAGGGCCTCGATCAGGCCCTGGGCAGTCACGACCTGTCGCTTCTTGAAACGAGCGGCAAGCGCACCCGCGGTAAACGCGTCGCGCTCGTCCAGCAGGTTGAGCGGTTTGCGCCGCAGTCGAGAGCCGCCACGTAGCCTTCCGGCCTTCAGACGTGTCTTAACCGGGTGGGCGAAGTCATAGCTGTCCACGCGGTGGCCGCGCTCGGCGTAGAACACCACGTCTGCGCTCGCGCCGGAGCCGAGATCGAGGACTTTGGTGCCCACCGGGACCTGTCGCGTGACCCAGCGCGCGAAGCGGCTCGGCTCCTGATCGCGCGCCTGCAGCGCCGCCTCGTTGTTGAACAACTGCCAGTCCCGGCGTTGGGTCATGAAGCTGGCGAACCAGTCGTCGAACCTGGTGACGGTGTCATCGCCGGGCAGATGGCGAAAGGAGGGGTCCGGCACCCGCCAGTTGGGCCCGTACGAGACGCTGAGCAGGGCGGCCGGATCGGCGGGGGCGGGCATCGGGTGGCCCTCGAACTGCAAGGTGCCCAGCGGAAGGATCGCGTTGCGGGGGACGTCGGCTCGTACGGTGGCGGTCTCGTAGAGCAGCCCGTCGAGGTAGAAGCAGGTGTAGAGATCGATCCCGTCGACGCCGCCGTCGGGGGCCTGGAACATTATCGTGATGAAGCTCGACGTCTTGTGCCGCACCTCCCAGCCGGCCTTGGTCAGGGTCCGAGCGATCTGCCACAACTCGATCGCCATCTCCGCGGGCGCGACCTTCTCGGTCAGATAGCACAGGTCGATGTCGCTGTCGTGGCCGATCACCGAGCCGCTGCGGGCGGCGCCGAGCAGTGTGCCGAAGGAGATCCAGGCGTCGATGTCGAGTTCGGTCTTGAGGAAGTCGAGCACGCGTACGGCGTTCGCGGCGATCGCATCGACCGCGCCTGACTCTCGGCGCTCGTCGAAGGGACGCTGGATGAGCCCCCACTTGTCGATGAAGATCCGAGAGCCGTGCCGTCCCATCAGTTCGACGCGGGCGTCGCTGTCGCCGAAGCGGACGTCGTCTCGAAAGATCTCCTCGTCGTCGGCCGAGATCACCACTGTGGCGACCCCGTCCAGCCGAGTGCTCAGCCGCTTGGGCCAACGCAGCGTGAACGGCTCGTCTTCGTCGACCGCGACCGACCAGGTCCGCCAGTCATCGAAGAAGACGTCGAGCGAGCCGGTGAATCCTGCTCCGAAGACGATGCCGTCGAGGCCGACGCCCACCACCTGCGGAAGCATGGTTCTCCTCCCTGGATCCGCCGGGCCCCGGGCCTGGGCGCCGACTGCGCAAAACCCTACTGCACGGTGAACCGGGAACTGACGATTGCGTGATCCGTGGTGCGCTGCACCCGCGGGCCGATCTCGACCATTGTGTTGGCGAAGGTGCCGCCCTTGCCGAAGATCCAGTCGACGCGCATCCCCGACGGTGGCGTACACCCGTTGATCGAGGTGCCACCGATGGCGGCGGTCATGCCCGTCTTGCACGCGATCCGGCGGAACGCGCGCGCCTTCTCGTTGAGGTCACCGGTGACCAGGATCGGCAGGCCCTCCGGGGTCAACAGATTCACCATCGCCGCGATGATGGCCGTGCCCCGGTCGCGGTCACGCTGCATGCCTCCTGGCGAGAGGTGGGCGTTGATCCAATAGACCTCGCTGCCCGTCTGACGGTTGCGCAGGCGTACGACGGGCTGTGGGCGCACGCCCTTCATGAACGGCATCGGCGCGGTGGTGCCCCACACGTACTCCCACTCCGAGTCCTTCCACATCACCGACTGGGGTGCGGAGGCGTAGCCCATCGTGTTGCCGGGGAACGCGGTGAACTCGCCCTTCGTGGCGATGTCGAGGCTGACGATCTGGTCGGGTTGTGGCTCCGAGAGCCCCACCAAGGTCATCTCGCGTCGCTCGATGAGCTCTCGTGCCCACTCCGAGCGCAGGCGCCCTGGCGCGAAGGCCGGCCTGGCCCCGGTCGGCGAGGTGTGCTGGCTGCCCAGCAGGTTGAAGGTCATCACGTTGAACGTGCCACCCGCACGGCGAGCCCGCGCGTTCGCGGCGGGGCGCGAGGCGAGCACGTCACGCGCAATCCGGGCGGGCGTGCGCTTGAACACCTGCTTCTTGCTCAGCGTCGGCCCTGGCGTGAAGGTCGGCGGCGTCTCGGCCGGCATCCCCGGCGGCGTTACGGCCCCGATTCCGAGCTGGCCCAGTTCGTTGCCACCCCAACACGACACACCGACCGCGCACTGATGCAGCCACCCGGCCGTCCCCATCTGGTCAGCCACCAGCCCCGCATCGGCCGGGGATGCGCTCATCGACAGGCCCGTCGAGGCCGGGCCGAGTTGTCCGTAGCGGTTGTCTCCCCAACAGAAGACCCGCCGCTGCGTCGACGTGGCGCAGGTGCTGGTGTTCGCGACCGCGATCGAGGTCCAGACTGCCCCGCCGATCACCGCGACCGGCACCAGCGAGTCGAGGCGGTTGCCGTTGCCGAGTTCGCCGTACGAGTTCTCGCCCCAGCAGTAGGCTTCCCGGCCCGTGGTGACTCCGCAGGTACGGCCGAAGTTGGCACTGAGTTGGCTGAAGGATCGCCCGCCCGCGATGGGCGTAGGTGCCGGGCGCCGGACCACCGTGCCGTCGCCGACCTGACCGAGCATGCTGTCGCCCCAGCAGTAGCCGGCACCGTTCGTCGCGATGCCACAGGTGTGCCAGCCTCCTGCGGTGACACTGGACCAGGTAAGGCCCCCGGCGACCCTCATCGGCTTGTTGCTCGCGGCGAACACCTTGCCGGTGCCGAGCTGACCACGCAGGTTCTGACCCCAGCACCACAACGAGCCATCCGTCGCCGTGGCGCAGGCATGGGTCCAACTCGACGACACCGAGGTCCAATCGGTCCGGGTGCCGACCTGGCGCGGGGTCGAGACGGTCTTGCGGTCACGGCCACCGAGTTGGCCGAACTTGTTGAGCCCCCAGCACCACAAAGTGCCGTCGGTCCGGACCCCGCACGTGGAACTTCCACCAGTGTCGACCTGGCGCCACCCTGCACCTTGCACCTGGGTGGCACTGGTGCGCAGGTCGCGAGTCCCGTCGCCGATCTGTCCCCAGTCGTTGCGGCCCCAACACCAGGCGGTGGCGTCCTCGCGTACCTCACAGGTGGTCATGCCACCGGCGCTGAGCACACCCGTCTTGAGTGTCACGTTGAGCGTCACCACACCGGACTTCGCGGACGTGGCAGGCGATACTCCCGCCACCGTATAGCGCACCTCGTGGCTGCCGGGAGCGGTGAGCGTGCCGGTCAACAGGCCGGTCGACGACAGGCTCAGCCCCTCGGGCAGCGACGACGCGGTCCAGGTGGCGGGAGTTCCGACGGAACCGCCCGAGACCTTCAACTGATGCGAGACCGGCGTGCCCTGGACGACGCTGATCGTCTCGGCGATCGGCTTGGGCCACTGCGCGACCTGCGCAGCCGCCACATCGGCTGCTTGATGGAGCACGATCTTGCCGGACTTCGTCGCATAGGAGCGCGTCGCCTTCAAGCCTCGTTTGGCCGACTCCTTGGAGGGATGACACACGAGGTCGGATCTGGTGCACACCGAGATGGTGCGGAACGTGGCCGGACCGGTCGGAACGTCCACGGACTTGTCGCGCAGTCGGGTCAGGACGCCCACCGAACGCCGCGGCGCATTGGGCGCGCCCAGGGGCGCGCCGGCCACCGACGCCTTGACGCGCCAGGGATCGGCGACCGTCACCGCAGCCGCCACCTGGTCGAGTCGTCCCGCCGCGTCCAGGCGTCCCAACAGCGTGTGCACGGCGCCAGCGCCTTGGGCGTAGCCCACGAGCACCACCTGCTGCTCGGGACAGGCGACCGCTGCTGCAGCGAGCCGCTGGTTGGCCTTCTTGGTGGCCTTACGGATGCTCTTGGCCCAGGTGCGGGCACCCGGCTTCGACAGCGCCTTTCGGGTGGCGAGCCTGGGCGAGGTGACCAGCACCCTCGGCTGCGCCGTACGCACTCGGATCCGAGCCGACGCCCAGGCCCGGGACTGGGATGCTCCGGTCCGACCGATCCGCTTGGCCACCCGGCGCACGACCTTGCCGAGCGCTTGGCCCTTGCCCTGGCCGTTGCCGTCGATGCCGAGGATCAGCGTGTCGACGCAACTGGCGCGCGCCGCCTGCGCGGTCGAAGCCGTGATCGCCATCGGCGGACTCCCGGACGCGGGCGTCGAGGACACCACCGTGCCGAGGAGCGGGATCGCCAGCACTCCCGCCAGCCCGGCTCGCAACCCCAAGGTGCGTGCAGTGGTTGTGGACCGGGCCAGGGAGTTCACGTCGAAGCTCCGCCTTGATGAGTGCGTAGGGGTCGACACCGCGTTCGCGCGCGATCCGCTCGACTCGCTCGTCGAGCATCTCCTGCATCTGGGCGCGGCCCATCGTCTTGAGTTCGCCGGCTGCCGTCTTGTTCAGCGGGTGCTGGGGGCCCCACCAGGCCGGGCGGTGCGTGAACATGTAGTCGATGTGCGCGATGTAGGCGTCGGCGACCTTCGGGTTGCGCACCATGCCCACGATCTCGTCGGAGGAGCGAGCCACCGCCGTCCAGTTGGCCGAGCCGTTGTAGGTGATCTTGAAGTCCGGGTTGTCGCCCACGTTGCCGTGGATCGCCATCGCCTTCATGTGCACGTAGCGGTCGTAGAGACCGTCGTCGTCAGCGTCGTACGCCAGGTGGGTCAGCGGCACTCCGGCGCGACGCATCACGGCCAGAACCTCGTTGCCGAACATCGCATAGACCAATCGGATGTCGCAGCCCGCGCGACGCAACTGGGCGATCCGGGTGGCCAACTTGATGCCGCGCTCGCCGTACATCGCGGTCTGCGCGATCCGGATCTTCGTACGTCCCGAGGGCGTCGAGGCACCCTTGCACTTGACCGGCGCCAACCACTCCAGCACCGGGTCCTTCTTCGTGCCCTTGCCCTCGTAGGGGTAGAACATCGACCAGACCCGGCCGTCGTCGAAGCTGACGTAGGGCTGCTCGACCGCCTTGTCCTTCTTCATCTGCTCGAAGACGGCCTCGAAGGCCGCCCACTGCGGGTAGTCGTTGCGGAAGGTGAACAGGTCGTTCCACTGGATGGTGGCGCCGAGCTCGGTGGCGTTGTAGGAGCCGTACATCGTGACCCACGGCACCCTGGTGTACTTCTGCTTGCCCTTCTTGGTCTTGCCGTCCTTCACCTTCACGGCGCTGAACAGGTAGAACTTCGAGTGTGGGATCCCGTTGGTGCCGCGACATGACCGCTTGCAGCGGCGCAGCCAGCTGCGCATCTCCTTCGGCCGCTCCTTGTTGCCCTTCTTCAGCCCGGCGTACAGGCGCGCCGCGTCGATATTGGGCCAGGTGGGGTTCCAGTTCTTGTTGTCCATGACGACCTGCACGGAGACGCCACGGTTGTGCGCGCGCACCAGTGACCGGGTGATGTTCGCGCTGCGCACGTTCCAGGCCGAGATCCGGATCCGCTGACCATTGGGCACCGAGTCGATCGTGCGGTTGACGTGCTGGATCAGGTTGCGGACATTGCGCTGTGCTCCGTAGGGGTTGTTGAACAACACACCACGAGCGGGCGTGTAGTGATCCGGTGTGGCCGACGCGGTCGGCACGATCAGCGACAGCATCGTCGCGGCCATACCGGCCACGACGAGCGAGATGATGGACTTGCGCACGTGTTCTGATCCCTACGGAGGCTGGCGGTCGCGGCGGCTGACCACACAGCCGGGACCGGAACGGTCGACGGATATTAACTCACTGGCAACACAAGAATCATGCGCCACATTGGTCACAGACGCGAATTTCCTCGCATCGGTTCGGTCAGGCCGAGCATTTCTCGACCAGGGCCAAGAACGCCTTGTTCTTGGCCAGTGGCTTCTTGGTCACCACGATCGGTTGGCCCTCGACGGCGTACGCCTTGGGCCCCAGCACGGTCAGTCCCTGGCCTGACGAGCACTGGCGCGACTGCGCTTTGAGCCAGGTGGATGCGGCGTCGTCGTAACAGCCGGCGTACTCCTCGGGCAGCATCTCGCCGGCCACGACGACGTCCGAGCACAAGGGCTCGGTCGGGGTCTGGGGCGACTCGGAGTCCGTCGGCTCGGTCTCGGTCGTGGTCGCCGAGGTCGCCGGGCTCGTCGGAGTCTCGGGGTCGGTGGCCGAGTCCCCGCTGTCGCCGCACCCGACCAGGCCGAGCGCCACCAGCGCGACCGCGACGACGGCGCGAGAGGATAGTCCGCTCATGTCAGCCTCCCGGGTTGATCGTGACGTTGGCGTAGAGGAAGTAGTGGTCGGAAGCCCGAGCCAATGACGCTGCGTCTTGAACGTAGCCGGAGAAGACAACTCCGCGTCCGCCGCCGCCCATGATCCAGTCCACGCGCAGCGGTCCGCCGGGCAGTCCGCAGCCGGGCCCGCCACCGTTGGCGGCGCGCAGTCCGGTGGCACCACAGACCTTGTAGAAGAACTCGGTGTGTTCGTTGACGTCGCCGAGGATGAAGACCGGCTTGCCCGACGCCTTGAGGCGGTTGATCAGGCTGATCTGGATCGCGGTGGCAGAGTCGCGCTGCGCCTCGAGGTTGCGTGCGGAGTTGTGGGTGTTGATCACCCAGAACTCTGCGCCGGTGGCTCGGTCCTTGAGCAGGGCGTACGGCATCGGGATGTTCTGATTGTCGAACGTGTAGGTCACCGAGCCGCCGCTGAGCATCTCGAAGCGCGAAGTGCGCCAGGCGATCTGCAGGCGCTGGCCGTTGCTGCCCATGGAGTGCTGCGGCCAGACGGCATAGCCGCCGAGTCCACGAAGCAGCACGGGCAACTGGTCGTCCTGCACCTCCTGCATGCCGACCACGTCGAGGCCTCGGCTGGTGATGAGTCCGGCCGAATACCCTGCCCGCACCGGACCGGAGGCGTACCGCTTGGATCCACGGGTGTGCTGGCTGCCCAGGATGTTGAGCGTGCCGATCCGGAAGGACGACGAACTCGTGCCCGCGGCGGCTGCGGCCTGGGCCCTCTTCTTGGCCTTCGCCACCCGCTGCGCCTTGCGCTCGGCCTTCTGCGCCGACTGGCGTGCGGTGACCAGGGCAGCGCGCACGTTCAGGCGCCGCTGCTCCTGCGCGAGCTTGAACTTGTGCGGGTCGCTGGCCGGTCTCGGCGAGGTCTGACTGCGCGAGGCGATCTGGCTGCCAGGACGCGCCTTCGCGTTCTTCTGCGCGTCGCCTTCGGGCGACAAAGTGGTGATCTTGCCTGCGGTTGTCTGCGCGGCCGGGTCGCCGGCGACCGCGAGCTGGGCCGGCGAGGTAGGGGCCGTGTCCGGTCGCGTCAGCAGCACCAGCCCGAGCAGCACCGCAAGACCGGTGATCAGCACGGAGAAGGGCGCGCTCAGGCGCCGCGCAAGGCTCGGTCGACCGGCATGCTTCGCCACAGACAGGCTCCCAGGTTTTCGTTCTATGACGGCACCGCTATCCCCCAAAGTGCGGCGCCGTGGCAAACGGACCGAGCGAGCATACCCCGACCAGGCGCGGGGAGCCGCCTTCGCGGCGCTCCCCCATCCCGAACGTCCTGGGCGGTAGCGTGCGGACGGTGAGACAGGGTCCTTCGCGCATCTACGCCGCCCGGCTCGTCGGCTTCCCGGTCTATGACCCGCTCGGCGACCAGGTCGGCAAGGTTCGCGACCTCGTGGTGACCATTCGAGCCGAGCGAAGCCAACCCCGCGTACTGGGCATCGTGGTCGAGGTGTTCGGCCACAAGCGGATCTTCGTGCCGATGACCAGGGTGACCAATATCGATGCCGGGGCCGTGTACACCACCGGACTGCTCAACATGCGCCGCTTCGAACTGCGCGCCTCCGAGACGCTGGTCATCGGTCAGATGCTCGACCGTGGCGTCACCATCCGCTCCACTGCGGTGACCGGGACCGTCTTCGACGTGGCGATGGAGCAGAGCCGCAATCGCGACTGGGTGCTGAGCCGGGTCGCCGTACAAGAGCCGGCCAAGGGACTGCGTCGGCGTGGGCAGCAGCATGTCGCGGAGTGGGACGACGTCGAGGGCCTGGCTCGGCACGAGGAGACCCAGGGCGCGGCCCACCTGGTCGCGGCACTCAACGAGATGCGCCCGGCCGATGCCGCCAACGTCCTGCACGACCTGCCCAGCGAGCGGCGAGCCCAGGTGATCGCGGCACTGGACGACGAGCGGTTGGCCGACGTGCTCGAGGAACTCCCCGAGGAGGACCAGGTCGAGATCTTGGAGCACCTCGACGACGAACGTGCCGCGGACGTCCTGGAGGAGATGTCGCCCGACGACGCGGCGGATCTGATCGCCGATCTGCCTCCCGACACCGCCGCCGCGCTGTTGGAGTTGATGCGCCCGGAGGAGCGCGAGGACGTACGCCGCCTGATGCAGTACGGCGAGGAGACCGCGGGCGGCATGATGACGCCGGAGCCGGTGATCCTGCCTCCGGACGCGACGGTGGCCGAGGCGCTGGCACACGTACGCCGAGAGGAACTGCCCACGTCCTTGGCCGCGCAGGTGTACGTCTGCCGTCCTCCGATGGAGACTCCCACGGGGCGCCTTCTCGGCCTGGTCCACATCCAGCGTCTGCTGCGAGAGCCTCCCTCCACGCAGGTCGCCGGGCTGTTGGACCAGGAGACGACCTATATCCGAGCCGACGCGTCCTTGCAGGACGTCGCGGTGCATCTGGCCTTCTACAACCTCACCGCTGCCCCGGTGGTGGACGAGGAGGGCCGCCTGCTCGGCGTGGTCACGGTCGACGACCTCCTCGACCACCTGTTGCCCGACGGGTGGCGCGACAACAAGAGAGGTGAATGGTGAGCGAGCGTCGCCGCCCGGGCCTCGACACGCCACTGACCCATCGGCGCGGGTCGGCACTGAGGTCGTACGACCCGGATGCCTTCGGTGTGTTCGCGGAGAAATTCGCCCGCTTCATGGGCACCGCCCAGTTCATCGTCTATATGACGATCTTCGTAGTCGCCTGGATCGTGTGGAACCTGCTCGGGCCGCACGAGCTCCCGGTTCGACGACGAGACGCTGATCCTGTTGACCTTCATGCTGAGCCTGCAGGCGTCGTACGCAGCCCCGCTGATCCTGCTCGCCCAGAACCGACAAGAACAGCGCGACAAGGTGATCGCCGAACAGGATCGCCAGGCGAACACCAGGGCCCATGCGGACATGGAGTTCCTGGCACGCGAGGTCGCTTCACTGCGGATGGCGATGGGCGAGGTGGCCACTCGCGACTACCTGCGTTCGGAACTGCGCGCGCTGCTCTCCGAACTCGAGGAGCGCCAGAGTGAGCGCGAGCACGGCAGGCAGTCCGTCGAGGACGAGGCCGAGGAGGCATGACCGGCGCCGTCGCTGGCTTGAGGGCACTGGCCGCGTCCCCCAAGGTGCGCTACCTCCTGGTGGGGGCAACCAACACCGCCATCGATGTCGGCACCTTCGCGCTGCTGGAGCCGTCCTTGGGCATCTGGTGGGCGAACTTCTTCGCGACGTCCCTTGCGATGACGGCCGGCTTCTTGATGCACGGCAAGTTCACCTTCTCGCGCGAGCGTCTGGATCTGCGCCATGCGGTGCTCTTCTACGGCGTGAGCGCCACCACGGCCTGGGTAGCCGTCCCGTTCGTGATCTGGTGCGCGGTGTGGGCCGGGATGCCAGCGGTCGTGGGCAAGGTGCTCTCTGCCGGCGTGGGGCTGACCCTGAACTTCCTGGGCTATCGCTACGTGGTGTTTCGCTGACGCGGGCCGCCCACCGCGAGACTGGGAGCGAGACGTAGGCTCTGACCTCATGAGTCACCCCGATCTGGATCGCATCAACGCCGCACTGGCCACGGTGAACGACCCGGAGATCAAACGCCCTATCACCGACCTCGGCATGGTGTCCTCGGTCGACGTCGATGACGCCGGGCAGGTCGTGGTCTCCGTGCTGCTCACCGTCGCCGGCTGCCCCTTGAAGGACACCATCACCCGAGATGTCACGGCAGCCGTGTCGGCGGTCGCCGGCGTCACCGGTGTGACGGTCGATCTGGGCGTGATGACGCAAGACCAGCGCGCGCAACTTCAGGAGAAACTGCGCGGCGGTCAGGCCCAGCGTGAGATCCCGTTCGCACAGCCGGGCAGCCTGACCAAGGTCTTCGCCATCGCCAGCGGAAAGGGCGGGGTCGGCAAGTCCTCGGTCACGGTCAACCTGGCTCAGGCAATGGCCGCCCAGGGACTGAAGGTCGGCGTCGTGGACGCAGACATCTACGGACACTCGGTGCCCGCGATGCTGGGCGTCGCGGACGCGCGGCCGACGCAGGTCGAGGACCTGATCATGCCGGTACCGACACCCTCCGGCGTCTCGGTGATCTCCATCGGCATGCTCAAGCCGCGCCGTGATCAGGTCGTGGCCTGGCGCGGACCGATGCTCGACCGCGCCTTGGTTCAGATGCTTGCCGACGTGTATTGGGGCGATATCGACGTCCTGCTGCTCGACCTCCCCCCGGGCACCGGCGACGTCGCGATCTCGCTGGGGCAGCATCTGCCCAACGCGGAGGTCGTGGTGGTCACGACACCGCAGGAAGCTGCCGCCGAGGTCGCCGAGCGAGCCGGCACCATGGCCTCGATGATGCACCAGCGCGTCGTCGGCGTGATCGAGAACATGGCCTACCTGGTGTGCCCACACTGCCCGGCCGAGGAAGACCACCGTCTGGAGATCTTCGGTTCCGGAGGGGGCGCGAAGGTGGCAGCGACCCTGTCGGAGCGTTTCGGCTACGACGTGCCCGTCCTGGGCCAGATCCCGTTGGAGTCGACCCTGCGTGAGGGCGGCGACTCGGGCGAGCCGATCGTCGGCACCTCCCCCGACCTTCCCGCCGCGTCGGAACTCATCCGGATCGCTTCGACCCTGTCGGGACGGGGACGAGGTTTGGCAGGAATGCAACTCGGATTGACGCCAGCGAGTAGGTTCTGATCCGTGTTCGGGATCGGTCTTCAAGAACTCGCGCTTATCGCGTTCGTCGCGGTGCTCGTCGTGGGTCCTGACCGGCTTCCCGAGTTGGCTCGTCAGGCTGGCCGGATGGTCCGCTCGGCCACGAAGATGGCCAACCAGGCGAAAACCGATCTGCGTCAGGAACTCGGTCCCGAGTTCGCCGACCTGCGCCTGCAGGACCTGGACCCGCGCACGATCGTACGCAAGCACATCGCCGAAGCGCTCAAGGATCTCGATGCCGAGGAGCGCGCCAAGGTGACCCAGGAGGTCGCCGCGGAGTTGGCTGCCGAGCAGAGCGGCGAACGGCCACCCTTCGATTCAGAAGCGACCTGAGCAGGCTCAGACCTCGACGATGTCGTCACGGCTCTGAACTGCCGCCACGGCGGCGAGCGCGAGGAGCCGGCGGTGCCCCGAGGGATCGGCTGCCTCGACGAAGTCGTGACCGATGCGTTGGGGAACCACGCGATGGGCGGCACCGTCGCGAAGCCGGATCACACACGCCATCTGCTCGTCGGCGAGTCGTCGCAGCGCGGAGCCGAGTCCCAACCGCGCCAGTGCCGACCACGCCGCCTCGGGCACTGACCGCGTCGAGGCACCGACGACCGAGGTGAGCGACGCGTGCGAGACGATCCACTCCTGCCGGTGACCCTCCAGGAGGCTCCAGGAGCCGGTGGCGCGGCGTAGGTCGCCGCGGATCTGTCCGACGCCCTCGACGTCGAGGAGCAGGGATCGACCGACGCTTGCCATCAGCCGGCTGGCCAACGTCACCGACGCGTACTCCGAGCGCGCCCGGTCGGCGAGTTCGAGGTCCCGCTCCTGGGCGAACAGCGCCCCTGCCTGCGATTCGAGGTCGTCGAACACCGCGAACAGGTCGTCGTCCCAGCCCATGTGAGGTGACGTTCCCGCGGGGCCGTGGGTTATGCACAGATTGGCAAAACAGGTTTGACCCACGCAAACAGTCGCAAACATAGGGATATGTGGCTGAACGGACGCTCTCGACTCCGCCCACTCTTTGTGGCGGTGCTGTTGACCGCCGCGACGTCGGCGGCCTGCGCTTGGCTGTGGCCGGACCTCGTCGCGGTCGCCGCGCTGCGGCACCCGGGCGTACGCGCGAACGAGACCCTCGACCAGGCCCTGGGACATCTCTGCGGAAGCCTGGCCTTCGCGTGCCTGCTCTGGCTGTGGCTGTGCGGTCTGTTGTCAGTCGTGGACGTGCTGCGCGGCCGGGCGCAGGGACGACGTGGTTGCCCGCTCCTGGTCCGCCGCCTGGTGTTCGCGGCGTGCGGGTTCGGTCTGGTCGTCTCGGCCGCACCCTCCCACGCCCTGGATGACGCACCGACTCCTCTCGAGGGATTGACCGTGCCGACCCTCCCGAGCACCGGCCCCACCGAAGCCGCGCCGCCACCTGCCGTGATGGTCGTACGCCCAGGCGACTGCCTCTGGCGACTGGCCGAGCGCTCCCTGCCCGCCGGAGCCACACCTGCGCACATCGCCCGCGTCGTGGCCCGTCTGCACGCGCTCAACCGGCACGAGATCGGCCCGGATCCGGATCTGATCCGCCCCGGCCTTCGTCTTCGCCTCCCGACACCGATGGAAAGGAATCCGCGATGACCGCCCTAGAGGAAGCACGACGCCGACGAATGCCCGCGCCGATCGCGCCACTGCAGGGCACCCTTGCACTCTCGTTGCACGAGCCCGTCGCTCCCCCCGACCCTGCGGACCGCAACTGTGCCCACGATGTCGCGCGGATCGACCCGCTCCGGCGCAAGCGGTTCGACCAATGGGCGGGCCGATTCCTGCAGTCGGCTGTCGACGTCGTGGCCGGCCAACGCAGTGCCACGCAACTGGTCCGCTGGATGCAGGAGGAGGTCTATGAGGATCTGGTCCGACGTGCCCAACTCGTCCGCGGGTCGGTGACGTCCCTGCCCGGGCGGGCAGCGACGATCGCGGGGCCGACGGTCCGGCCCAGCATCACGTCGTTGCACACCAGTTTCGTGGCCGCCACGACCTGCGAGGCTGCTGCGGTCGTGCGTTATGGCGCGCGCCATCGCGCAATCGCGGCTCGCTTCGAACTGATCGAGGGGCGGATGCAGTGCACCGCCCTGGAGTGGGCCTGAGGGTCAGTTGACCCGCGCCTTGAGGCCGCTGGGGCCACCCGGCGCACCGTGACAGCGCTTGAACTTCTTGCCCGAACCGCACGGGCACAACGAGTTGCGGCCGACGCCGGCGAACTCGTCATCGCCCGCCACCGCCTCCGAGCGCACCTCGACGTCGTCGTCCCCGATCTCGCCGACACCCTCGCGCGGGGCGGAGTAGGCGAGATGCTGTGGCTGTTTGGGCCGGTCGAGACCAGGTGCGCGGAAGTGTGGCTGCTTCTCGAAGACCGAGGGCGGGGCCGCCGACTCGTCCTCTGCGGACGGGATGTCGGGCACCGACTGGCGCATCGGCTCGATCACTTCAGCCTCGGGCGCGTCGTCCTCGTCGTCCTCCAATTCCACCGACAGGTTGAACAGGTAGCCGACGACCTCCTCCTTGATGCCACCCATCATGTTGGTGAACATGTCGAAGCCCTCGCGCTGGTATTCCACCAGCGGGTCCCGCTGGCTGTAGGCCCGCAGGTAGATGCCTTCGCGCAAGTAGTCCATCTCGTAGAGGTGTTCGCGCCACTTGCGGTCGAGCACGGACAGCGTGACGCGACGCTCCAGCTCGCGCATGACCTCTTCGCCGACCGCGGCCTCGCGCGCGTCGTACGCCGCCTGAGCGTCCTTGCGCAGATCCTCGATCAACGCCTCACGGCTGAGCCCGCCGCGACCGGTCGAACCCTCCACGTCGGCGGCGGTGATGGCGACCGGGTAGAGCTGCTTGAGCGCGACCCACAGGGCGTCGAGATCCCAGGCCTCTGCCAGGTCCTCGGTCGACGCGTGCACGAAGTCGGCGATGACGTCATCGAGGAAGGTACGGATCTGGGCCTCGAGGTCGGCGCCTTCGAGCACCTCACGACGCTCGCCGTAGATCACCTGACGCTGGCGATCCATCACGTCGTCGTACTTCAAGACGTTCTTGCGGGACTCGAAGTTGAGCGCCTCGACCTGGCTCTGCGCCGAGGCGATCGCGCCGGTGACGCGCTTGTTCTCGATGGGGACGTCGTCGGGGATCTTCATCATCACCAGGACACGGTCGACCCAGTCGGACTTGAACAGCCGCATCAGCTCGTCCTGCAAGGACAGATAGAAGCGCGACTCGCCCGGGTCACCCTGACGGCCGGAACGACCACGCAGCTGGTTGTCGATGCGGCGCGACTCGTGCCGCTCGGTGCCGATCACGTACAGGCCGCCGAGTTCCTTGACCGCATCGTGCTCGGCCTCGACCTGCGCTTTGATGCGCTCGACGGTCGCCGGCCAGGCCGCGTTGTAGTCGTCCGCGTCCTCGGTCGGGTCGAGACCTTGCTTGCGCAACTCCTCGTCGGCGAGGAAGTCGACCGAGCCACCGAGCATGATGTCGGTGCCTCGACCGGCCATGTTGGTCGCCACCGTCACGGCGCCCTTGTGACCGGCCAGCGCAACGACCTTCGCCTCGCTGGAGTGCTGCTTGGCGTTGAGGACGGTGTGGGCGATGCCGCGCTGCTTGAGCAACTTGCCCAGCAACTCCGACTTCTCCACCGACACGGTGCCGACCAGCACCGGCTGGCCGGCACGGTGTCGCTCTTCGATGTCCTCGACGACGGCGGCGTACTTCGCCTCCTCCGTGCGGTAGACGAGGTCGGGCTGGTCCTTGCGGATCATCGGCTTGTTGGTGCGGATCGGCACCACACCGAGTTTGTAGATCTTGTCGAACTCCGACGCCTCGGTCATCGCGGTGCCGGTCATGCCGGAGAAGCTTGTTGTAGAGGCGGAAGTAGTTCTGCAGTGTGACCGTCGCCAGCGTCTGGTACTCCTCCTGGACCTCGACGCCCTCCTTGGCCTCGATGGCCTGGTGCAGACCGTCGTTGTAGCGACGCCCGGCCAGGATGCGGCCGGTGTGCTCGTCGACGATCAGGACCTCGCCGTCCAAGACGACGTACTCCTTGTCGTTGTGGAACAGCTCCTTGGCCTTGATCGAGTTGTGCATGAAGGAGATCAGCGGGGTGTTGACCGAGTCGTACAGGTTGTCGATGCCGAGGTGGTCCTCGACCTTGGTAATGCCCGGCTCCAGCACTGAGATCGTGCGCTTCTTCTCGTCCACCTCGTAGTCGACGTCGCGGGTCATCCGGCTCGAGATCTTGGCGAACTCGCCGTACCACTTGACCTCGTCCTGGGTCGGGCCGCTGATGATCAGCGGGGTCCGGGCCTCGTCGATCAGGATCGAGTCGACCTCGTCGACGATGGCGAAGTTGTGGCCGCGCTGGACGCAGTCCGCCAGAGCGCCGGCCATGTTGTCGCGCAGGTAGTCGAAACCGAGTTCGTTGTTGGTGCCGTAGGTGATGTCGCAGGCGTACGCCTCGCGCCGCTCCGCGGGGCGCATGTGCGGCAGGATCACCCCGACCGTCAGCCCCAGGAACTGGTGGATGCGCCCCATCCATTCGGCCTGGTACTTCGCCAGATAATCGTTGACCGTGACGACGTGGACGCCCTCGCCCGAGATGGCGTTGAGGTACGCCGGGAGGGTCGCGACCAGCGTCTTGCCCTCACCGGTCTTCATCTCGGCGATGTTGCCCAAGTGCAGCGCCGCGCCGCCCATGATCTGGACGTCGTAGTGGCGTTGGCCGATCACGCGGTGCGCGGCTTCGCGTACGGTCGCGAACGCCTCGGGCATCAGTTTGTCCAGCGACTCACCGTCGGCATAGCGCTGCTTGAACTCCTCGGTCATGGCTTGGAGTTCCTCGTCGGTCATCTTGACGAAGTCATCCTCGACTGCGTTCACGGCCTTGGCGATCGCCTCGAGCTGGCGGATGATCTTGCCCTCGCCGATGCGGAGCAGTTTGTCGATGATGGCAGGCACGTGCGGAGACTCCTGGAGGGTTCGTGTCGGCCCGATTCCGAGCCTCGGTCACTCTACCCAGCCAGGCCGAGGCCCCCAACTGCGGCGCCCAGCGCCGGCGCGAGATCTCCACGAGGCTGCACGACGATCTGCGCCAGCCCCAGCCAGTCCGCCAGTCGACGCAACTCCCACGCCAGATGCGTCGCGGTGTCGGCGGGCGCCGCCGGCTCGGCGTACGCGGCCGGGACCAGGAGACGGCCGTGCCTGCGGTCGGCTTTCAGATCCACCCGTCCGACCACGGTGTCACCGAGCAGGAACGGCAGGCAGTAGTAGCCGAACTGTCGCTTCGCTGCCGGCACGTAGATCTCGATGCGGTAGTGAAAGTCGAAGAGTGCTTCGGTGCGTTCGCGGTGCCACACCACGGGATCGAACGGGCTCAACAGGGTGCGCGCCGACACGCGTCGCGGGAGCCGCGCCTGGTGATGCAGGTACGCCGGGCGACGCCAGCCCTCGACCACGACCGGATGCAACTCGCCTCCCTCGACCAGGCGATCGACGGCTCGTTGGGTGTCGGAGAGTCGGGTAATCCGGTAGTAGTCACGAAGGTCCGCAGTGGTCGCGACGCCGTACGAACGTGCAGCGCGGCGCACGAGTTCGACGCGCGCGTCCTCCGCCGACAGTTCAGGAGCCTCGAAGTGCCGTGCCGGGATCACCCGTTGCGCCACGTCGTAGCTGACCTCGAACTGGCTGTTGCGCCCGGCGATCGCCAACTCCCCGCAACGGTAGAGGAAGTCGAGGGATTGGCGAGCCTGTGACCAGTTCCAGCCCCAGTGCTCCTTGCTGCGCGGGCCAGACTCGAACTCTGTCTCAAGGTCGCGCGCCGTCACCGGGCCGCGCCCACGGACGACCTCCAGCACCTCACGGGTGATGCCGTGGTCGGCGGTGAAGCCCCAGTGGCTGCCCTTTACCTGATAGTCGCGCATCCGATGCCGCATCGCGGGCCACAACTCCACGGGCATCAGCGCCTGGACGTGCGCCCAATACTCCACGAGCCGCCGCGGCGAGCGCGCGGTGCCGGTGCTGGCTCGACGCAGCAGGTCGGTGTCGTACGGCCCCATCCGGGCGTACAACGGCATCAGGTGCGCCCGCTGCAACACATTGACCGAGTCGACCTGCAGCACTCCGGTGCGCGCCACGGTGCGCTCGAGCGTACGCAGCGTCGGGCGCGCCACGGGTGGATCGAGGAACCCCTGGGCGGCCAGGCCGATGCGTCGGGCCTGAGCCCGGCTGAGCGACTGTGTGGTCACCGAGGGGATCACTCGATCTCGAACAGCTTCTCGCGCACGGCGTACATCACCGCTTCCATCCGTGAGTGCAGTTGGAGCTTGTCCAAGATGTTGCGGACGTGGTTCTTCACGGTGTTCTCGGAGATGAACAACTCGGCGGCGATGTCACGGTTGGCCAGCCCCTGGGCCACCAGGCGAAGCACTTCGAGTTCTCGATCGGTGAGCCGCAACGCCGCCTCACCGTGCGAGCGGCGCGCCAACTCCTTGAACTCCTCGATCAGCTTGATGGCCATCGCCGGCGAGATCAGCGAATGCCCGTCGTGCACCACTCGCACCGCCTGCGCAACCTCCTCGATGGAGGAGTCCTTGAGCAGGTACCCGGAGGCACCACTCTTGACGGCCTCATACAGGTCGTTCTCGTCATCGGACACGGTCAGCATCACGATCTTGGTCGTCGGCGAGACGGTCTTGATCTCGCGACACGACTCGATCCCCGAGCGGCGCGGCATGCGTACGTCCAACAGCACCACGTCGGGTGCGAGCTCGGCTGCGGCAGAGGCTCCGGCCAACCCGTCGCCCGCCTCTCCGATCACGCTGATGCCGGGCTCGTCCGCAAGCAGCATCGTGATCCCGCGCCGGAACAACTCCTGGTCGTCGACGACGAGCACTCGGATCGGCTCGCCGGCCGAGGATGAGGGAGCACCCATTCGCGAATCATGACAGAAGGACTAGTCCTGTGACGCAAAATGAAACTAGTCCCCGGGGTCACACGGACCACCGGGGACTAGTTCTGGAGATGATCAGGCGTCGCCGTTCTCCACGTCGAGGTCGATCACGCCGTAGTTATAACCGCGGCGGCGGTAGAGCACCGACGGACGCTGACTCTCCTTGTCCACGAAGAGGAAGAAGTCGTGGCCGACCAACTCCATCTCGTACAGCGCCTGGTCCAGCGACATCGGCGAGGCCTTGAACGACTTCTGGCGTACGACCAGGGGCCCGTCGCCGTCGACTTCGATCGGCCCCGCCTGATCCGTGGGCTTCGCACCGTCGAGGTCCGCTGCGTCCTGACCGTCGAGGATGGCGTTGAGTTCCGCCGCGACCCCGGCCTTGGGCTTTCCTCGGTTGGCGGTGCGGCGCCGGTCGGATGCGCGGCGCATCTGCGAGGCCATCTTGTCCAGCGCCAGGTCCAGTGCCCCCATCTTGTCGCTGGCCGCAGCCTCCGCACGGATGATCGGACCCTTGGAGAACGCGGTGAGCTCGACGCGTACGGCGCGGTCGACCAGTCGCGGGTTGCGCTCGTTCTCCACCTCCACGTCGACACGGATGATGCGGTGATCGTGCTTCTCCAACCGAGCAAGCTTCTCGGTCACATGGCTACGGAATCGATCCGTGACCTCGAAGTGACGCCCGCTGACAACAACATCCATCTTTTCCTCCTGGAGGGGGTTGGGTGTGAATGCTCGGATGGAGCCCGTCCGGCCGACCTGGTCTTCGTCCCCACAGCCGCCTGCTGAGGTGCTCGCAGCTTGGTGCCACTACTGACCTTCTCCCGCGTACGCCGAACCCCGAAGGGAACGGACGCGCCGACGTATCTGACGTCGGAGGCGAGGCAGGACTTACTTCTAAGCCGCACCGTGATCACGCGACTCCGTCGCGGAGCCGGGCTTACGTGGGCCGTTTCGCCTGCGACTGGCATCGGCTTGCTGCCCGAGGAGTGTGTCAAGACACAACTGGCCCGAGAAGCGCAACCACGGACCCGGACGGACTCCATGACCAGACGTTAGTCCAGCCCCGGTTGCGGCGAAAGGGTGGGGGGACGCGCCGTCACGCGCGGGGCTGCCAGGTGCGTTGCGTGGCAGCGATCGCCGCGATCGAAGCCGGCCGCAGACCCGCCGCGACGAGCGCGCGCTGGGCTTCGTACGCCGTGGCGCCGGTGGTGATGACGTCGTCGCACAACACCACCCAGGCGCGAGACTGCCGTCGCCCGAGCCGACGGACTGCGGCACTGTCGCAGACCAGCGAATCGCGCAGGTTGGCATACCGCTGCGAGGCGTTGAGCCCCACCTGGTCTCGCGCGGGGCACCAGGGCCGGAGCAGGGTCTGCGTCCTGACCTCGTGCCCCTGGGCTCGCAACCGGCTCGCGGCCATCCGAACCACCACCTGCAGCGGTGCGTATCCGCGTGCCCGAGTGGTGGCCCGCGCACTCGGGATGGGCACGAGTACGACCGGGTCGACGGCGGGCGCCGAGGCCGCCACGACCACGTCGGCGAGTGTTCGTGCCAGCGGGGTACGCAACCCGAAGTAGGAGTGCTCCTTGTGTCCGTTGATCACGTCCTTGGCCAGCCCCGAGTAGTCCCAAGCCGCCCAACACCGCGCCAGCCCGGGCGGACACGGCTGAGGCTCGACCCGCCGGGCGGGCGAGCGCAGGGTGGCACCGCACGAAGGACACAGCAACCGACCGGGACGCTCACAACCCAGACAACGCGACCCGGCCAGCACGTCGCGCAGTCCGTCGCGCAACCACCCCGGCTCGGCCGCACTCGCCATAGCGCCCATCGCAGCAGGTGTCACGGGCTCGCGCCAGCAGGCTGGTCCGGCCTGTGGAGAGCAGGCCTGGAGCAGCGGCGTTCAGCCGACGTAGGTGAGGCTCGAAGCGTCGACGTCGACCGCCACCAACTGGCGGCTGGAGGCGTAGGGCAAGGTTACGTAGCCCGGGTACGTCGCCAGGAATTCAGTGTCGGGATCGGGCGCGCCGGCAAGGTTCGCGAACTCCTTGGCCAGGGTCGGCCAACTCTGCAGACCAGACGGTGACCCGTCGATGTTCAAGGTGCGCAGTTGGGACAACTCGCCGAGGGGCGCAAGCACCGCCAAGGTTGTCGGGGTGCGCCAGGCGATGTCGCGGATCCGCCGCAGGCGCGGGCTCGCCCCCGTTCCGAGCGCGACCGGAGTGACGAGCCGAGGGGCACCGTTGACGCGGGTCTCGATCCGATAGCTCACCAGCCGATCGCGGCGTTCGCCACGCACCAGCCCCACCAGACGGGTGCCGTCACGCGACACCACGAAGTTCGCCACCCGACCGGGTAGAAGTCCCGGCACCGGCAGTGGCGCCTGATCGGAGTCGAGGATCACGCTCACCTGCGTGCCGACCGGAGTGCGGTCCAGAAGCCAGAGTCGGCCCTGCACGTCCCACGCGGGCGGCAGCAGGTCTGAGGCGGCACTGACCACCTCGTCGACCTGCCCGGCACCGACGGGACCGCGCAGAACCGCCGTGCCGTCGCCGGACACACCGGCGATCTCGGTGCCGCGGAGACTGACCGCCAGGCTGCGCAGGCCGAAATCACTGCGCCCGAGCTTCCCGACGACCGGGTCGAGCATCGTGACCGTGCCTGAGACGACTCGTCCCTGCCGAATCCCCCAGAGTCGGGTCGAGGCACCGAAGGCCGCAGGGTCCAACTGGTCCCCGGTCTGCAGAGAGATCTCGGTCGGCTGTCCGGGCAGGGTGCGACCATCTGCGGTGAGTTTGATCCTGCGGATCGTGGTGTCCTGGCGCAGCGTCCATGCGATCTGCGTCGCCATCAACTCGGCCTGATCGGCCGAGATTCCGGACGCGTCCCCCTCCAACTCGACCATCGCGGTGCCGTCCGCGTCGACCGGGACCGACAGGCCGAGGCTGAGGTTGGCCGGGAGGAAGCTCTGCATCACGCCCTCGCGTCGCCGACCGGGCCCGGCGAGCAGGCTCTCCATCAACGCGGTCGCGAAGCCGTCCCCGCGCGGCACGTGGATCGGTTCCGGCACCAAGACCCGGCTGGTGGGGTCGACGAAATAGGCGTTGGCGGTCTCGATGTTGTCGCTGGCCCAGGTCGCGGGGACGATCAGCGCGTCCGGCACGCCGCTGATCCGCCATTCCCCGGACTCCCGCTCCATGCCGAAGACGAGGCTGCGACTGCGATCCGTACGGCGATAGGTGCCGTGTTCGTCCACCTCGTAGACATCACGCAGGGTGATCGACACCTGACGTTGACCTCTGATCGCGACACTGCCGTAGATCAGGGTGGACCGCTCGGGGCGCCACTGCTCACGCGCTCGCGCCGTGAGGAACTGTTGGGCCACCGTCGTCTGCAACGGAGTGGCGGTCATCGCTTCGAGGAAGTGCGCCGCGATCTGGCTGGTCGTCTCGCCCACCCGTGGCGGGTTGGGCAGATAGCAGCAGTCGACCCGCTGCCCGGACCCGCCCACGTCCGTGGCCTCCACCACGGGTCCGCTGCTGGGCAGGCGTACGCACCCCGTCAGGGCGAGCACGATCAGCAACAGCAAGGAGAGTCGACGCATCTCAGACCCTCTCCTGCGCATCGGCGGGAACGAGAGGCAACGGGCTGTGCCGCAACCGATCCCCGGCGTGGCGCGGCAGGGTCAACCGGAATTGCGCACCCGCACCACGCCGACCCCAGGCCTGCAACCAGCCACCGTGCAGGTGCGCGTCCTCCAGCGCGATCGCGAGACCGAGTCCGGTGCCACCACTCGTGCGTGCCCGGGCCGGATCGGAACGCCAGAACCGGTTGAACACCATCGCGGTCTCCGCCGCGTCGAGGCCGACGCCATAGTCGCGTACGGAGATCGCCGCCGCATCGTCCGCACTGTCCACGGTGACGACGACGTCTTGTGACTCGGCGTGGTCGATGGCGTTGGTGACCAGGTTGCGCACGATCCGCTCGACCCGGCGTACGTCGGCCTCCGCCAGGCAGGCCCGCTGCGGGGACCGTACGACAACCTGCACGCCACGCTGCTGCGCCAGCGGCCGGGTCATGTCGGCGATGCGATGCGCCACGTCGACGAGGTTGACGTCGTCGAGGTCGAGTTGTGCGGCACCCGCGTCGAAACGACTGATCTCCAGCAGGTCGGCGAGCAGGGTCTCGAAGCGATCGAGTTCCTTCTGCAACAACTCCGCCGCGCGCGCCGTGGCCGGGTCGAACTCGGTGCGCGCATCGTGCAAGACGTCGCCGGCCATCCGTACGGTCGTCAAGGGGGTGCGCAACTCGTGCGACACGTCAGCCACGAACCGGCGCTGGACTCGGCTGAGTTCCTCAAGCTGGCGGATCTGGCGCTGAAGGTTGGAGGCCATCTGGTTGAACGAGGTCGCCAATCTGGCCAGATCGTCCTCGCCGCTGACCCGCAGACGCTCCTGCAGACCACCGGCGGCCAATCGCTCGGCCACACGTCGCGCCATCCGGATCGGGGTCACGACCTGTCGGGTGACCAGCCAGGTCACCCCGGCCACCAGGACCAGCAAGAAGATGCCGGCCGTGAGAGCACTGCGGGTCACCAGGGCCAGCGTCTTCTGCTCCTCCGACATCGGGAAGAGGAAGTAGAGGGTGTAGAGATTGTTGTTGTCTGCCGGCAGTTGGAACTGGGTGCCGGTCACGATGCCGGGCGTCTGGTCCTCGGTGCCGTCGGCCGCGATGGTGCGGATCTCGGTGTAGGTCCACTTGGGAGCGCTCGGGGCGGCGAACGCGCGCAGCATCGAGTCGGGCACGCTGTCGGGGTCGAGCCCGTCGCTGTAATGGGTGCCGCCCTCGGTCAGGGGCCGTTGCATCCCGACAGGTCCGGTCAGGACGACCTTGAAGTCGCGCGCCGCTCCCCGCTCGATGATCGGGTCGACGAGTTCTCGCAATTGGGTCCCGACATCGCTCTGGTTGCCGGGGACGCGGACCAGTGCGTTGACCGCCTCGTTTCGTTCGGTGCCGGTCTCACGCAGCACCGCGTTGACGCGCTGGTCCACCAGTCCGTCGCGGGTGTTCTGCAACAGGAACCAGCCGACAGCCGTCGTGACGATCGCCGACAGCAAGACGGTGCTCGCGACGACGCGCGCCTGCAACGACCGGCGCCAGAAGGTGAGCCACCAACGCAGGCCGCCTCTCGTGGGCGGGCCCTCGCGGACGCTCAGGACGCACCCGCGTTGTGGGCGCCCGCCTTGTAGCCGACGCCGCGCACGGTCAGCACGATCTCGGGATTCTCCGGATCGTGCTCGACCTTGGAGCGCAATCGCTGCACATGCACATTGACCAGGCGGGTATCCGCCGCATGGCGGTAGCCCCAGACCTGTTCCAGCAGCACCTCACGGGTGAACACCTGCCAGGGCTTGCGCGCCAGGCACAGCAGCAGGTCGAACTCCAACGGCGTCAGGCTGATCGGCTCGCCGTCGCGCGTCACCGCGTGCCCGGCCACGTCGATGCTGACGTCGCCGACCGAGATCGTCTCCCCCTCGACGGCCGAGTTGCGGCGGACCCGGGCGCGGATCCGCGCCACCAACTCCTTGGGCTTGAACGGCTTGACGACATAGTCGTCCGCACCGCTCTCCAACCCCACCACGATGTCGATCGTGTCGCTCTTGGCGGTGAGCATCACGATGGGTACGCCGGACTCCATCCGGATCTGACGGCATACGTCGATGCCGTCGGCACCGGGCAGCATCAGGTCCAGCAGGACGAGGTCGGGGCGGTAGTCGTGGAACGCGTCGAGGGCTTCGTCCCCGCGGGCACATACGCGGGACTCGAAGCCTTCCTGGCGCAACACGATCGTGAGCATCTCGGCCAGGGACGCGTCGTCGTCGACGACGAGGATCCGGCCTCGTACTCCCCCGGACGAGTCAACGGTCATAGGGGCAAGTGTGCCACCGCCACCACGTCAGTAGCGGTAGTGCTCCGGCTTGTAGGGGCCTTCGACCGCGACGCCGATGTATTCGGCCTGCTCCTTGGTGAGTTCGGTGAGCTCCACGCCCAGCGAGTCCAGGTGCAGGCGTGCCACCTCCTCGTCGAGATGCTTGGGCAGCACGTGTACGCCGATGGGGTACTCGTCGGCCTTGGTGAAGACCTCGATCTGGGCCAGCACCTGGTTGGTGAAGGAGTTCGACATCACGAACGAGGGGTGTCCGGTCGCGTTGCCCAGGTTGAGCAGGCGGCCCTCCGACAAGACGATGATCTTCTTGCCGGCCTGACCGTTCTCGCCGGGGAAGATCCACTGGTGGACCTGCGGCTTGATCTCGTCCTTGACGATGCCCGGGATCTGAGCCAGACCGCTCATGTCGATCTCGTTGTCGAAGTGGCCGATGTTGCCGACGATGGCCTGGTTCTTCATCCGCTCGAAGTGCTCGACCTTGATGATGTCGAAGTTGCCGGTCGTGGTGACGAAGATGTCGGCGGTCTCGACGACCGACTCGAGGCGGCGGACCTCGTAGCCGTCCATCGCGGCCTGGAGCGCGCAGATCGGGTCGATCTCGGTGACGATGACGCGAGCACCCTGGCCGCGCAAAGACTCAGCCGAGCCCTTGCCGACGTCGCCGTAGCCGCACACGACCGCGACCTTGCCGCCGATCATCACGTCGGTGGCGCGGTTGATGCCGTCGACCAGCGAGTGGCGGCAGCCGTACTTGTTGTCGAACTTGGACTTGGTCACCGAGTCGTTGACGTTGATCGCCGGGAAGAGCAGCGAGCCTTCCTTGAAGCGCTCGTAGAGGCGGTGGACGCCGGTCGTGGTCTCCTCGGTGACACCCTTGATGTCCGCGGCGATTCGGGTCCAGCGCTGGGGGTCGGCTGCGAGGGAGCGCGCGAGGACCCGGAGGACCTCCTTGAACTCCTCGTTGTCGGTGGAGTCGAGCGGCGGCACGACGCCGGCCTTCTCGTACTCGACACCCTTGTGCACGAGCAGGGTGATGTCGCCGCCGTCGTCGAGCAGCATGTTGGGGCCGACGCGGTTGCCGTCGGCGTCGGTGAAGTCGAAGACCTTCTCGGCCTCGTCCCAGTACTGGGCGAGCGTCTCGCCCTTCCAGGCGAACACCGGGGTGCCGGCCGGGGCGTCGACGGTGCCGTCGCGACCCACGACGACCGCTGCGGCGGCGTGGTCCTGGGTGGAGAAGATATTGCAGGTGGCCCAGCGCACGTCGGCGCCGAGGTCGACCAGCGTCTCGATCAGGACGGCGGTCTGGATGGTCATGTGCAACGAGCCGGCGATGCGAGCACCCTTGAGCGGCTGGTCAGCGCCGTAGCGCTCGCGCATCGCCATCAGGCCGGGCATCTCGTGCTCGGCGAGCTCGATCTCCTTGCGGCCGAACTCGGCGAGCGTGAGGTCTGCGACCTTGAAGTCCATGAAGCTGTCTCCTGGGATCAAATGGAGTAGGTGTCGCGTCGCGCATCTGCGCGCTGTCGGGATCTCCCACGCTGACCCCACGAGAGTAGGCGTGCCGAGTGCGGATCGAGGAATCCTCGATGCTGCGAGGGGCCGATCAGTGCGCCTGGGCGCTGGCCGCGTCCGCGTGCGCGTCGTCGCCGTGTCCTCCCACGCCGAACAGGCGCAGGACATAGAAGACGACGAAGCCGACCACCAGGCCGACCACGGCGGACAGCAAGGTGTTGACCAGCCAGCCGGCCAACGACCCGAGCGCACCTCCGATGGCGTCGTGGACCGATCCCTCCCAGTCGTGGACGAGGGCGTACGGGGCGTGCAGGGCATGCCCGAGCGCGGTGCCGTCGAGCAGGCCGTCGTGACCACCGATCTCGTACAGGGACACCAAGAAGATATGACCACCCACCCACAGCATCGCCAAGGTGCCGATCAGCGAGATCGCGGCCAACAGTCTGGGCATCGCCGCGACCAGACCGAGTCCGATGCGCTGGCTCAACGCCGACTCTCGCTTGGCCAGCGAGAGACCGACGTCGTCCATCTTCACGATCAGCGCGACCACGCCGTACACCAAGAACGTGATCATGATCGCCACGACCGTGAGCACGATCGCGCGCATCCAGATGCCGGCGTCCGGATCGCCGCTGACGACCTCCTTCAGCGCGATCACCATGATCTCGGCCGAGAGGATGAAGTCGGTGCGGATGGCACCGGCGATCGTGGCCTTCTCGTGCTCGGGGGTGAACTCACCTTGACCCGAGATGTCCTGCTCGGCGGCGGTGTCGTGCCCGCTGAGTCGCTCGTGGACCTTGTGCGCGCCTTCGTAGGCCAAGAAGCCGCCACCGAAGATCAAGATCACCGGCAACAACTGAGGAAGGAACTGCCCCAGCAGCACCGCCGCAGGCAGGATGAACAGCAACTTGTTGCGCAGGGAGCCGATCGCGATCTTCTTGATGATCGGGAGTTCGCGTTCGGCGGCGGAACCTTGCAGGTATTGCGGGGTCACCGCGGTGTCGTCGACCACCACACCGGCCGCCTTGGCCGAGGCGCGACCGGCGGCAGCGCCGACATCGTCGACGGATGCGGCCGCGATCCGCGCGAGCGCGGCGATGTCGTCCAGCAGTCCGAACAGTCCGGCGCTCATGGTGTCTCCTCAATCAGACCGAGGCGTAGATACTCGGCGGCATAGGTGCCTTGAAGCAAAAGGTCGGCGTAGCGTGCGACCTCGGTCGCCCGGTCACTGCGCAGCGTCTCGACGCGTACGCCACGCTGCTGGGCCGCGGCAAGCAGTCGTCCGCGGTCCTCACGAACCCAGGGTTCCTCCGCGCCGTCCTCGAGGATCAGCAGCACCGGCGGCGCCGACGGCGCATCCTCGGCGAACGGGTCGGCGAAGACGTCACGCAGCGGCGCACCCTCGATCAGGGGCAACACCTGTCCCAACTCCCCCGCCACGGCGCTGCGACCTGTCGTCCGCCGCAAGGATTCGGCGACGCGGCGCGCGGCGCGTGCAGCAAGCACCGAGCCGCCCCACACCACCGGGGTGGCATCGGCAAGCGCGATGGCGCTCATCTTCGCCGGGTTCACGGCCAGATCGCGGTGCGGCGAGCAGGCGGTCGCGACGGCGTCCAGGGCGGTGGCCACGTCCTCGGCATCCGAGGTCGGACCGAGCGCCAGGCGGGCCAGGTAGTCGAGCATCACGACTGCGGTGCCGAGCGGATCCCCGGTGACCGTCGGCAGCAGGGTCACCCAGCGGCCCACCGCGTGCTCGGCCACCAGCGAGCGCTCAGGGGCCACCACGACGAGTTGGCAGCCACGTCGGACCGCTTCGGCTACTGCTGCGGCGGCACCTCGGTCGCTGCCCTCGGGGGCCAGCACCACGACCAGGTCGAGCCCACCGACCCAGCCTGGCAGCGCCGGATGGGGCCACGCCACGAACGGCACGGGGCAGGTCTGCTCCAGCACCGCGCGCAACAGCCGGGCATCCGGGCCGGCGGCCAGCACGGCTCGGGGCCGCGCCGCCTCGCGCTGGGCGATCAGTGCCTCGCGCAGGGCTGCCTCGGCTTCGGCCGCATCGCGCCGTACCCGGGCGCCGGACTCTGCCAACTGGCGCAGCACTGTGTCGTGACGCTCGAGGATCCGCGCGTCGTCGAGCCGGGAGTCGTCGAACCAGGAGGCCATGGGCTCAGCGGGTCGTACGGGCTTCGTCGACCAGCAAGACCGGGATCTCACCGCGGATGGGGTAGGCCAGAGCGCAGGTGGCGCAGAGCAGTTCGTCAGGCGCATCGGTCAGATCGCCGTGGCACTGGGGGCAACGGATGATCTCGCGCAGGCGGGGGTCGATCATGAGGCACTCCGGATCAGGTCGAGGGTCTCGTCACGCAGGGTGACCATGGTGGCAGCATCGGCTCCCTCGACGTTGAGGCGCAGCAACGGCTCGGTGTTGGACGGGCGTACGTTGACCGTCCAGTCGGCGTGGGTGGCAGTGAGCCCGTCGAGGTGGTCCAGGGTGACGCCGTCGTAGTCGGCGAAGTGTTCCTCGACACGAGCGCGCGCCGCGTCGACGTCCGCGACTTCGCTGTTGATCTCGCCACTGGAGACGTACCGCTCGAAGCGGGACAACAGCACCGACAACGGCTGCTCGGTCTGCGCCAGCGCCGCCAAGGTGTGCAACGCCGCCAGCATGCCGCTGTCGGCCCGCCAGAAGTCTCGGAAGTAGAAGTGCCCCGAGTGCTCGCCTCCGAACACGGCGCCGGTCTCGGCCATCTGCTGCTTGATGTAGGAGTGCCCGACCCGGGTGCGGACCGGCGTACCACCCGACTCGGCGACGATCTCGGGCACGGCGCGACTGGTGATCAGGTTGTGGATGATCGTGGCGCCGGGTTCTTTGGCGAGTTCGCGAGTCGCGATCAGCGCGGTCAGCGTGGATGGGGAGACCAACTCCCCGCGCTCGTCGACCACGAAGCAGCGGTCGGCATCACCGTCGAACGCCAGGCCGATGTCCGCGCCCTCGGCCAGGACACGCTCTTGCAGATCGACGAGCGTGGTCGGGTCGAGCGGATTGGCGTCGTGGTTGGGGAAGGTGCCGTCGAGTTCGAAGTAGAGGGGGATCAGGTCGACCTGCGCCTCGCCCAGGCGGGCGAACACGGCGGGCGCGGTGTGCCCGGCCATCCCGTTCCCGGCATCGGCCACGACCTTGAGGCGGCGGCCGGAGACCGGTGCCAGGGTGAGCAGGTGCAGGGCGTACGCGGCGAGGGCGTCGCGGCGGCGAATCAGGCCCTCTCGTGCGTGGGGTGCCCGCGCCGAGGACAGCAGCGCGTCGCGGATCTCACGCAGACCCGACTCCATCCCGACCGGGCGAGCCTCGGAGCGACACAACTTGATGCCGTTGTAGGCAGCCGGGTTGTGGCTGGCGGTGAACATCGCCCCGGGCATCCCGAACGCGCCGCTGGCGTAATAGAGCTGGTCGGTGGATGCCAGCCCGATCATCGTCACGTCGGCACCCGCATGGGTCGCACCCGCCGCGAATGCTCCCGCCAGGCTGGGTGAACTGGGCCGCATGTCGTGGCCCACCACGACGCTGTCCGCCCCCAGCACCTCGACGAACGCCATCCCGACTCGGGTGGCGAGTCGCTCGTCGATCTGCGAACCCACCAGGCCGCGCACGTCGTAGGCCTTGAAGACCGCGTCGAGTTGCTCGTCGGTATAACTGTCGTCTGGCACCGCGCAAGACTAACGAACCGAAGTGCCGCCTCAGTCGGTGGCCAACGCGCGCAGATGGCCGCGCCGGACACCGTGCTTGGTGGGCGGCTCCTGGATCTGCTGGGGTTGCGGTGCCGGTCGCCCGGCCTCGCGTACGGCATCGGCCAGCGCGAGCAGGTCGTCGGTCGTGGGCCCGGGGTCCTCGCTCACCGGGGCCAGGCGCAGCACGTCCCAGCCGCGAGGGACCGAGAGCCGGTCGGCGTGCTGGGCACACAGGTCGTACGCATGGGGCTCGGCGTAGGTGGACAACGGACCGAGGACGGCGGTCTGGTCGGCGTACACATAGGTAAGCGTGGCGACGGCATTGCGACCGCACGCAGTGCGAGAACAACGACGCGACAGACTCACGGGCGTGACGGTACTCCGCGAGCAGGAAGGCTCCGCGTAGGCTCGCGGAGTGAGTCGAGGCGATGTGGAGGGCCCGCGTCCTCGACGCATCCGCGATCGTCGCGGTCGCGGCATGCGGGGTCCCGCGGTGGGGTCGCTGCTGCCCGGGCGGCCGGCGCGACCGACCGCACGCGAGGTCTTCGACGAGCTGACGCTGCGAGTGGTGGCGGAGTACGACGCCCGTTGGCACGACCGACTCGGGCTCGTGGAGTACGCCGTGGAGGACACCCCGTTGTTGCCCGATGACTGGAGCGACCCGGTCCCGCTGGCTTCGCTGCTGCGTGGGACCGGGAGCGAGCCCGACCGGATCGTGCTGTTCCGTCGTCCGATCGAGGCACGCTGCGCCGGTCGGGCCGATCTGGAGGCGGGCGTACGGTCCCTGCTCGCCGAGCAACTCGCGGCGATCCTCGGCCTCGACCCTGACGAGGTCGACCCCCGCTACTCCGGCTGATCGGCACCGGGCAGAGCCGGACCCACGTAAGGCGCCTGGCCTTGCAACACCAGCGGGGCCAACGGCGTGGAGATCATCCCGGTGCGCGTGCGCACGACCAGGGCCGCGCGTGCGGTCGTGCCGGTGAACCGGACCCGGAACGTGCTCGCGCCGGCCGGGATCTCCAAGGTGGTGCCGCGACGTGGCCCGACACGCGCCCGGACGTCGTCGCCGGTGTCGGTGGAGAGCACCACTGTTCCGGCCTTGGTGGCGCCGGCGATCACGATCGCGGCCTGTCCAGCGGGAATCACTCCTGCCGCATCGGAGAGTTCGGCACCTGGCGTCGCGTGGGTCAGGCGGTCCTCGGTCTCCGCGCGCAAGGTGGCGGTGACGGGCAGGGTCGACTCGACGAGAACACCGAGGATGTCGCCCTGCTCGGCGGCCACTAGATCGTGCAGCGCCACGTTGACCACGCTTCCGGGTGCGATCGTGACGTCGTCGAGGCCCTCGGGAGCGAACTCGCTCTCCGCTCCGATGAAGCGCAGGGTCGCGCGGGCCTCGGAGTCGCCCGGGTTCAACAGCGTGAGGGTCTGAGTGCCCCGGTCGAATCTGGGCACCCCGAGCAGGCGCAGCGCCGTGCCGGGTTCGGCCTGTGGGGCGAGCCAACCTCCAGGCACCGCGCCCCGGCCGAAGGGGTCTCCCTCGTCCCAGACGCTGCTGCCGATCCTCCCCCTCTGCACGGTGAGTTTTGCGGCGAGGTCGGTGCGCCGGGGGCTGACCTCGGCCAGGTCGAGGGTGAGCGTGGACCGGCCGGGCACTCGGATGCCGCGCAGTGCCGCCACGTTGAGTGGTCCCCGGCGGGAGAAGACTTCGAAGTCGGCGATCGCGGGTCCGGCGTCGGGGTTGGTAAGCCGGATGGAGGAACGGTGCGTGGGTCGCGCGCCGAGCCCGGTGAACCAGGCCTCCGCGCGCGGACTTGCGCACTGGGTCGCGCCCCGGGGACCGACGCGCGCCGCCACGAGACCGGGAGCGACCTGGTCGACGCCGGTCACGACCACCGGCTGGCGCGAGGACGAGACCTTGGCGGCCGAGACGTCGACACGTACGGTGTCCGGCTCGGCCTTCCCGACCCGGACGGTTATCTCGCCGTCGGTCTCCTGCTGAGCAGCGAGCACCGAGTCGCCCGGGGCGACGGCCGCCGGACAGACCAGGTCGAGGCGAGCGAGGGCGATGTCCGCCGGCGGGTGTTTCTCGACCGGCGGCGCATCCGGATTGACCAGGAGCAGGAGGCCCAGCGAGATCAGCGGCAGGACCAGAGCCAGGGCACCGGCCTTGCTGACCCGGGAGGTGTCCCGGGCTGCTGCCGCGCGGCGCCCCGAGCGTGGCGTGATGGAGTCGGTCACAGCGTCGACACCTCGACCTCCGCGTCCGGCTCGCGGCGCCGACGCGGACGGCTCGGTCCGCAGAGCACGAGGGCCACGAGCACCGCGATCGCCTGGGCCGCGAGCAGCAGCCCACGACCCCACGTGACAGCACCGGCATGGAAGGGCGTGCTCGGTTGGAGGTCCACCTTCCAGGCGCGGGTCCGGCGATTCTCAGCACTTGCCTGGGAGAGCCCCGTCGTCGCGTCGAGGTGCGCCGCCACTCGACCATCGGCAGGCTCGGGGAAGACGACGTATTCGACGCCCGCATCGGCCAGCGAGCGTACGGCTGCGGGCGCGGGGCGCATGGCGAGCGTGCTCAGGCTCTTCACGAAGTCGGCGTCGGGTGGCGTCAGGGCGAGCACCTCGTCCTCGCCGAGGGTGGCACCATCGCCGCGACGGACCCAGTAGGTGAAGCCATCCTCGACCGTGCCGCGCACCAGCAGCACACCGTGTTCGGGCCCGAGGGCAGCGCGCTGGCGCATGTACGCGGGAACCTCGTCGTCACCGGCGGCGCTGAGTCCCGACCCGCCCTGGACCGCGAACCAGCCGGCACCCAGAACGGGCATTGCGAGCGCGAGCGCGATCAAGCATGCCCCCACGGGGGTACGCAGCCGCGCTCGGCTCCCCCAGTCCGAGCGCACCAGCGCCAGGCCGAGCGAGACCGCTGCCACGACCAAGCCCACCACCAGCACCGGCAGCAGCGATGCGGAACTCGCGCGCACGTCCCCGACCCGCAGGTCGAGCGTCGGTGTCGTCACGAGCACCGCCGCAAGTGCGGCGACCGCGACCAGCAGCCAGCCGAGCAGGGCCGCTGGACGCGACCTGGGATGCAGGAGGGCCACGATCGCGGCAAGTCCCAGCGGGAGCACCAGCCAGCCCGGAGCCGCATCCGCAAGCTGGCCGCCCAGCAACTCCAGTGGCGTCGTCGTCGACGGTGGCACACGACCGGGCTCGAGCAGCAGCCCGGCCCCATCACCCGCAGTCAGCAGCGGCCACCACCAGGGCACCAGCAACAACACGGGCAGGCTCAAGGCCAGCAGGGGCGGAGCCGACACCGAACGATCCGTAAGCAACGACCGGCTGAACATGGCCGCGAGCGCGATCACCAGCACTGCCAGCAGGACCGCGAAGACATAGAGCGAGGGCGCGAAAGCCGTGATCACGGTGAGCAGGACACCCGTACGCCAGGCAGCACGCCAGCGTCGTTCGGGTTCGGGATCTGCGAAGCCGAGCAACGCATGCGCGAACCACGGGAACAGCGCCGTGGTCACGATCGGACCGAGTCTGCCGTCGCCCCACAGGCCACTCACGGCCGGGGTCAGCGCGTAGGTCGCAGACCCCGCCGCGACCAACCAACGGGGAGCACCGACCGGATCGAGGAAGCGACCGATCACGCGCAGCAGCCGCCAGGTGCCCCATAGTGCGAGCGGCATCGAGGCGAGCAGCACGGCGCTGACCGCGGCCGGGCCGGACCCTCCGAGAACCGTGCCGAGAGCAGCCAGCACGGCGGTGTAGGCCGGCGCGACAACCTGGGTGCCGAGCGCGAGCGGGTGGGTGGACTCCGCGTAGAGCTGCCACCAGTCCGCGGCACGCTCGGGAGCCGCCGAGAGACCCGCCCCTGAGACTCGGCCCCACGCCGAGCGGGTGCCGACGAGCATCGCGACCACCAGCGCCGCGAGCCCGAGCGCGACGGGGCTGGTGAGGAATCTGGCGACCAGACCGGTGTCCTCGCCGACGTCGTCCTCGTCGTCGTCCAACGGATCGAGATCGGAACGTACGGCCGCAGGGAGCGCGCCCGGTCCCGCGTCGACCAGCGCGGCGGCGCGGCGCCGCTCGGCGACGTCCTGGGCCTGATTGGTGGCCGCTTCGGCGAAGTCCGAGACGTTGTCGAGGCCATGCCGATAGGGCAACCACCACGGCGGGCGCAGCTGTGCGACCGCGGCTGCCTCGTCGCCCCCCAGCAGCCGGGCGCGGTCGCGTCGAGCCGCACGTACCTGTCCGGGCCGGGCCAGGACGTTGACCCAGGCGGCCAGTTCGTCGGCCGCTTCGCCGATCGAGCGCAGCAGGAGGAACCCCAGTGCGCGCAACATCGTCGCGAAGGTCAACCGGACGATCTGCCAGGGCAGCGTACGACCGGGCGCGTTGGCGAGCAGCGTGTAGAGAGCCGCGCGGCGCTCTTGATAGTGGGTATGCCGGCCCGTGAGGGGCGTACGGCGGATGCCCCGGTGGGCAGCCTCGACGTGAAAGACCACCGCCTGCGGGACGATCAGCGTGGTCTCTCCCGCGTTGGCGGCACGCCAGCCGAGATCGATGTCGTTGCCGAAGACGGGCAGGGCGTCATCGAAGCCACCGAGCCGCCGCCACACGTCGGTGCGTACGAGCATCCCGGCCGTGTTGACGGCCAGCACCCGGCGCACGTCGTCGTGCTGGCCCTGGTCGTACTCACCGCGTTCGAGTCCGGTCTCCCGCCTGCCGGTGCCCGAGATCGTGACGCCGAGCTCCAGGAGACGTCGCAACGACGGCCACTCGCGCAGTTTCGGCCCCAAGATCGCGGCCTCGGGGTGCTGCCTGGCGGCTTCGAGCAGCCGCGCCAACGCCTCGGGTGCGGGTCGGCTGTCATCGTGGAGGAGCCAGAGCCAGCGCGGCTGCGCGCCTCGGGTGTGCAGCAGCTCGACACCGGCCGCGACGGCCTGGGCGTACGAGGTCTGACGCCCCAGCGTGACGACGCCGGCCTCGCCCACCCGCTCTTGCAGCAACGCGACGCTGCCGTCCTTGCTGCCGGTGTCGACAGCGGCAAGGGCCGTAGGCAGGACGGTCTGCTCCTCGAGGCCGTCCAGGACGGCACCGAGCCAACTCTCTCCGGAGTGGCTGACGAGGACGACCCCTACGGTTTCCTCGGGTTGCGCTGCCACTCGGGCACCCTACTCAGCGGGCCGAGAGCGCAGCGAATCTGGGCGAACGCCTCAGACCGCGCGCTTCTTGAGCTTGCGCCGCTCGCGCTCGGAGAGTCCACCCCAGATGCCGAATCGCTCGTCGTGCGCCAAGGCGTACTCGAGACATTCGGTGCGGACCTCGCAGGTCAGGCACACCTTCTTCGCCTCACGAGTCGAGCCGCCCTTCTCGGGGAAGAACGCCTCCGGGTCGGTCTGCGCGCACAATCCGCGCTCTTGCCAGCCGAGTTCGCCGCCGTCGGCCTCGAGAAGAAGCAACTCCTTCATCAAACTGCCCTTTCGGCCCGGGTGGTGCAGACATTGGAAGTGGTGGATCAGATCGAGATTGAGAATTCCGCAGCGACACGCCGCGAATAACACTGTGGGAATTACAAGCCTGTCGTACCCAGGAAGTCAAGCCCGGATCTGCTATACGCCAGGGCGTACGCCAAGGTTGTCCTCGTGACGATTGCTCCCCATGGCCCCTCCGACGGGCTTCGACTGACCGTGCTGTCCGGCGGGATCGGCGGTGCCCGATTCCTGCAAGGCCTGCTGCACCAGATGCCATCCGCGCAGGTCACCGTGGTTGCCAACACCGCCGACGACCTCTGGTTGCACGGTCTGAAGATCTGCCCCGACCTCGACACTGTGATGTACACCCTCGGGAACGGCATCGACCTCGACCGAGGCTGGGGTCGGCGTGAAGAAACCTGGAGCGTCAAGGAGGAATTGGCGGCGTACGGCGGTGAAGCACCGTGGTTCGGGCTGGGTGATCGCGACATCGCCACGCATCTGATGCGGACCCGGATGCTGGACGCCGGCTACCCGCTCTCCCAGGTCACTTCGGCGCTGTGCACCCGTTGGCAGCCGGGCGTGGAGTTGTTGCCGATGACCGACGACCGGGTGGAGACGCACATCGTCATCCCCGACGACGAGTCCCCGTCCGGGCGTCGCGTCGTGCACTTTCAGGAGTACTGGGTCGGCCTGCAAGCCACTCCCCCGGCGCTGGAGGTGCTGGTCGTGGGCTTGGAGAAGTCCGCTCCGGCCCCCGGCGTGGTCGAGGCGCTTGCCCACGCCGATGTCATCGTGCTGCCTCCCTCGAACCCCGTGGTCAGTGTCGGCACCATCTTGGGCGTGCCGGGGATCACCGACGCCCTCAGATCCTCCTCGGCAAAGGTCGTCGGGCTCTCGCCGATCATCGGCGGCTCGCATGTGCGGGGTATGGCGAATCAACTGTTGGCCGCCAAGGGCATCGAGGTGTCGGCTGCGGGGGTCGCGCAGTTGTACGGCGCCAGGTCCGCAGGTGGCGTGCTCGACGGCTGGCTGGTCGATCAAGCAGATTCCGACGCCGTGGCCCGGGTCGAGTCGCTCGGAATCGCCTGCCGGGCCGTACCCCTGCTGATGACGGACCATGACGCCACCGGCGCGATGGCCGAGCAGGCACTGGACCTCGTGTCGTGATGCGGATGGTGTCGTGATGCGGATGGTGTCGTGATCCAGGTCTGGGCACCCGACGGGGTGCCGGAGATCGCTGCGGGCGACGACCTTGCCTCGTTGGTGTGGTCGGCGAGCACCGCGCGGCCACTGGTCTCGGGCGACGTGGTCGTGGTGACCAGCAAGGCAGTGAGCAAGTCCGAGGGCCGCGTCGTCACCGCACCGCGCGAGGAGGCGATCGCAGCCGAGACGGTGCGCGTGGTCGCGCGCCGTGGCCCGCTGGCGATCGTACGCAACCGCAACGGGTTGACTCTGGCTGCGGCCGGAGTCGACGCCTCCAATGTGGAGACCGGCAGCGTCGTCCTGCTACCCCTGGATCCCGACGCGTCCGCACGCCGACTGCGGTCGGCCTTGGCCGGGCGCGGGGTGGACGTCGCGGTGATCGTGACCGACACGCTGGGCCGGCCGTGGCGCGAGGGACAGACCGACGTGGCCATCGGCGCGGCCGGACTGCTGCCGCTGGAGTCCTTCGCGGGTCAGTTCGATGCGCACGGCAACGAGTTGGCCGTCACCGCCCCGGCCGTCGCCGACGAGATCGCGGGAGCGGCCGAGTTGGCACAGACCAAGTTGGGCGGGCGGCCTTTCGCGATCGTGCGCGGGTTGGCGCGACACGTACTGCCTCCTGACGTCGACGGTCCGGGCGCGGCAGCTTCTGGTGCGACCCGAAGGCGGCGATCTGTTCGGGTTCGGTGCGCGGGAGGCGGTCGTACGAGCACTCGCGGGCGCAGCCGACGACATGGCCATCTTCGGATCCCCCGCCAGCGAGGCCGAGGTGGCGCAGGCAGTCCGGATCGCGTTCGACATCGATGCCGAGCAGGTCGAGCACGGCCTGGTCGTACCGGACGTCGGCGAGGCGCTCGTGCGCGTGCTGGCGTACGCCCATGGCTGGACTCTCGTGCGCGTCGACGACCGGGGGCCCATGATCCGACCGACCGCTCCGTAGACTCCGCGCCACCTACCCCGCCAGTTCTGTCTGTCTCTTTCTGTCTCGAGGATTCCTGTGGCAAAACCGACCAAGTCCGAGCGCACCGAGCGGCAAGCCCGCGTCGAGAAGATGCTCAACCAGCAGCGCTCCGCCGAGCGGAGCCGCGGCATGATGATCGTCGGTGCGTGCATGTTGGTCGGCCTGCTGATCATCGGCGCGGCGGCGTACAAGCCGATCATGGAACGGCTCGACGCGCGCCAGCACCGCGACACCGCGCTGGAGGATCTGGGCGCACCCGCGTCGGCATGCCAGAAGATCACGACGAAGGAGGCGACCGGCAACCAGGAGCACGTCGAGCCGGGCACGCCACTGGATCTCAAGGACGCTCCCCCGGCCTTCGGCACGCACTACAACGTGTGGGAGCCGATGGACAAGAAACTCTACACCAAGGGCGACCGCCCGGAGGTGGGGCGTTTGATCCACAACCTCGAACACGGCTACACGCTGGTGTGGTACGACAAGACGGCCGCGGGTGATCCCGAGATGATGAGCGTGATCCGCGGAATGGCCGACAAGTTCGGTGGCACGACCAACCTTCGGCACAAGTTCATTGCGGTGCCGTGGCTGAAGTCGGACGGCAAGGCATTCCCGAAGGGCCAGCACATCGCCTACACCCACTGGTCTGTCGGCGGCACCGGCTCGGACGCCACCGGCAAGCAGGTCGGCGTATGGCAGTACTGCTCGTCTCCCAGCGGTGCCGCGTTGCAGGACTTCATGATCAAGTACCCGTACATGGACTCGCCCGAGCCGACCGTCGTCTGAGGGCTGCGTCGTCCGAGGGCTGGAGCGAGGAGGGAGCCCCGGCGCAGCCGGGAGCGAGCGACGAGTGGAGGCCCGAGGGCGACATTCAAGCAGCGAGGAGGTCGCCCCGGCGCAGCCGGGAGCGAGCGACGAGTGGAGGCCCGAGGGCGACATTCAATGTCGTCTGAGGGCTCACACGAGCCTCTTCGGACGTACGTCCGAACAAGCCCAGCGCGCTGGCCGTCAGAGCAACCCGGGGGCGCGCTCGCGTAGTTCGTCGACGATCCACTTCACGTCCTGAGCGCGGTCCGTACTGCTGACCAGCAGCGCGTCGGGGGTGTCGACCACGACGATGTCCTCGAGACCGATGACGGCGACCGTGCGCCCCGAGCCGGGGACGACCAGGCCGGTGGCATCACGGGAGACGACGAGGTCGCGGGGCCCGATCACGTTGAGGGCATCATTCCCGGCGAGTTCGCGCAATGACGCGAAGTCGCCGATGTCATCCCAGCCGAATGCGCCGGGTACGACGGCCACCCGGCCCGCTGCGGCGGCCGGTTCGGCGACCGCATAGTCGACCGAGATCTTGGTGAGTGTGGGCCACAACTCGTCGAGCCGATCGGGCGCCGCTGCGAGGGCACGCAGCGAGGCCGCGAAGTCGGGGTCTTGGGCGGCCAGGAGGTCGAGCAGGACGGTAGGGCGTACGACGAACATTCCGGCGTTCCAGCGGAACCCCCCTTGCGCGAGATAGGACGCAGCGCGTTCGGCGTCGGGCTTCTCCACGAACTCCTCGACGGCGTACGCGCCGGTCTCACCCAACGCGGCACCGAGGCGGATGTAGCCGAAGCCCGTGGCCGGATGCGTCGGGTCGATACCGAGCGTGACGAGGAGGTCGGACTCCGCAGCAACGGAGACCGCCGTCGTGACCACAGACCGGAACCCGGCAGGATCAGAGATCACGTGGTCGGCGGGGAAGGCTCCCATCACGGCGTCGGGATCTCGCAGTTCGAGGACGGCTGCGGCCAGGCCCATGGCGGCCATCGAGTCGCGCGCCGACGGTTCGGCCAGGATGTGGTCGCGGGGCAGGTCGTCCAACTGACTTCCGACCTCGGCGGCGTGCAGCAGCCCGGTGACCACGAGCACGCGGTCGTCGGTGAGGGGCCGCAAGCGGTCGCGGGTCTGTTGGATGAGCGTACGACCGGCACCGGTGGGGTCGAGCAGGAACTTCGGGCGCGCCTGCCGCGAGAGTGGCCAGAGCCTGGTGCCGGCACCGCCGGCTGGGATCACCGCCCAGAACGTCATGGCCCGAACCTTAATGTGTGCCTCTATTGTGCGCTGGGTGACGACTTTCGCCTCGATCCTTCAGGCTGCCCTGCGAGTTGAGCCGGGCCGTCCGTTGGTGACGTACTACGACCTGACCACGGCCGAGCGCACCGAACTCTCCGTGACGACGTACGCCAACTGGGTCGCCAAGGTCGCCTCGCTGCTGGCCGAGGAGTTCGACATCGAACGAGGTGGGCGGGTGCTGATCGACCTGCCCGCCAGTTGGCTCGGACCGGTCGCGTTGGGGGCGGCATGGACCGTGGGAGCGGAGGTCGTCTGGGACGGGGATGCGGATCTGGCGATCTGCGGACCCGGCTCGATGCAGGCGCGCTCGTTCGAGGGGCGACCGGTGCTCGCGAGTGCGCTGCATCCGCTCGGGCTGCGGTTTGCACCCGGGGCGCTGCCCGATGGCGTACGCGATCTCGGCGTCGAGGTATGGAGCCAGCCGGATGCCTTCATCCCGTGGGACCCGCCGGAGCCCGACGATCTGGCGGTGTCGGGACTGACCCACGAAGAAGTGTGGGAGGCGGCCACCGCTGCGACCGAACTCGAGGGTTCTGGTCTCGTCCGCGGCGGCCGCCTCTTCACTGGGGCCAACCCGGCTTCCCCTTCCGGATTGGCCACCTTCACCGCGCCACTCGCACTGGGTGGCTCGGCGGTCTGGGTCAGCGGCGGGGATGTCGCCGCTCGTCGGCACACCTACGACGTGGAACGTGCGACCTCGTCCTGGCCGGTCGAGGCCGAGTAGCGGGCCGCAGCACAGTCATCGATCAGCCCGCCAGGTCGAACCCGGAGGCGTTGCCGATCTTGATGGCGCGCCCGAAGCCGGACTCCGACCCCGGCATCACGAGCAGGGCGCCGTTGGACTTACGGCGTACGACCAGGTCGGCATGGCCGGTCACGTCCACGTCGGAGACGCCGAGGACCCAGTCGAAGCGCTGCATCCGCTTCTTGACCTGCCGAGCACCCTTGGTCAGTCCTCCGGGGCCGTTGCCGCCCACCAGCATCAATACCCGGTCGGGCCCCTTTGTCACGTAGAGCCCGTCGGGCGCCCCGTCACCGTTCATCAGTCCGATGCCGATGAATTGTCGGGCCGTGATCGGCGAGTACGCGACATAGCTGGTCGAGAAGCCGCCCATCCCGGCACCTACATAGATCCGCATGGAGGCACCCTTGGGCTGCGCCATCAGGTCCGGATAGCCGTCCCCCGTGATGTCGCCGACCGCGCTGAGCAGCCTGAGCCCGGCCGCGGTGCCGACCTGCACCGGGGCGGCGAACCCGCCGGCTCCGTCACCTCGATACAGCCAGAGCGCGTTGTCCGGGGCCTGCCGGGTCATGAAGTCACCGTTGCCGTCACGATCCCAGTCCCCCACGTTGAGCACCTGGCGCGCGGACGACAGGTCGACGCCGGTGGCGACCGGCGAAGCGACGGCCGCACCTGATCCGGCCGTCTGGATGATGAAGGCCTGTTTGTCCGAGGCACGACGCACGATCAGGTCTGGGTGAGCGGTGCCCATCAGATTCGATTCCCGCTCTCGGCCCGACCAGCCAACCTGTCCGCCGGCTGCGTACGCCCGGATCGTCGGGAGTTCGGCATAGAGGTTCCTGCCCGGGCACGCCGTGGAGCCGGCGTCGCGGTGACCGTTGATGGCCTGGAACGTCTTGCGCCCGACCTGCTGTGCCGGCGACGAGGCGGAGACGCCGTGCAGGGAGAGTTTCCAGGCGAAGATCGCGCCGTACGCCTGGAGCATCTGCGGGGTCGGGTTCGCGGTCTCGTAGTTGCCGATCGCCGACATCGCGAACGAGTACTCGTTGTAGCCCAAGGTGTGGGCACCCACCACCGGCCGGTCGATTCCGCCGTAGCGGCCCTCCCAGATCCGGCCGAACTTGTCGACCAGGAAGTTGTAGCCGATGTCGCTCCAGCCCCGAGACTTGGTGTGGAAGGCATAGATCCCGCGGATGATGCCCGGGACGTCGGCTTGGGTGTAGTCATTGCCGGTGACCGTGTGGTGGACGAAGCCCGCATGGACCTCGTAGTACTTCGGCGAGCTCGCACCGCGCATCCGCTCGTCGGCGCCCCACTGGGCACGCGAGAAGATCGCCGGCATCGGCGTGAAGGCCGCGCGCGCGTTCGTCTTCGCGGTGTACGCGGCGGTGTCGCTGGCCTGGGTCGGCGAGAGTTCGGGACGCGCACGTGCGGTCACACGGTCGGTCCCCGGGTCGATGAGGGACACCTGCATGCCCGCAGGCATGGGTACGCCCTTCGCCGTGGTCGCTCGCACCTGGACGTCGTCGACACGCCCGACCAGCAGAGGGTCGGTGCCGGGAATCGCCCGACGCCCCTCGGCACTCTTCGGGTCGGGGCCGTGCTCGTCGTGGAACTCGATCTGGGTCCACTTCGACCAGCGACCGTTGTCGAGGGTGCGACTCTCCACGGTGATCTGGTCGTCGGCCAGTTGCGTCCCACGAGCCCAGGTGACTCCCACGGCGCCGAAGCCTGAGACCGCCTGGGGCTTGCTGACCACCCGCGCGGACAGCGCCTCGTCGCCACCGGCTCGGGCAGCGAGTCCGGCGAGAGGCTTGCCGGTGGGCGTCGTCAGCGCGATCTTGCGTACGCGGGGCTCGACGGGAGCCCGGTCCACCAGCGCAGGCGCACTCGCTTTGCGGGCGTACGCCGAGAGTTCCAGCGCGCGGGTGTGCACCGCGTCAGAGGTGCGCGATCCGGAGTCCGCCCCGACGACATCGAGGCTGACGACAGACGCCGCCGGGGTGAGGGCGGCCAGGACCACCGCGAGGGCCAGCAACTGCTGGCACGCGGTGATCACACGACCTTGAAGCGCGCGCATGACAAGCGACTCCGTGGGGAAGAGACGTCACAGGATGCGCAAGTTTCACATCAGTCACACTGGTCACCGCAAGGGTTCGCGAGTAACTACAAGCCTGTAATTTCCAGTCGACACGCCGGTAGTTTCTGGAAATGTCAAATCAGATGTCGTTGGCGAGCGCGTCGTCACGCTCGGATTCGGCGTCCTTCTCGTCCACGTCGTCGTCGTACTTGAGGTACTTGATGCCCGCTTTGACCTCACCGTCGTAGCCCAGCCGGCCCTGCTCCAGCACGACGACGCGCTCGCACATGCGCTTGACCGAACCAGCGGCGTGGCTGACATAGAAAAGCGTCACGCCGGAGTCGCGGATCTCCTCCATCTTGGCCAGACACTTGGTCTTGAACGGCTTGTCCCCCACCGCCAAGACCTCGTCGGCGATGAAGATGTCGCAGTCCACGTGCACCGCGACCGAGAAGCCGAGGCGCGAGAACATCCCCGACGAGTAGTTGCCCACCGGGGTGTCCATGAAGCGGCCGACATCGGCGAAGCTCGCGATGTCGTCGAACTTCGCGTTGGTCTCCTGCTTCGACATCCCCAGGATCGCGGCGTTCATGTAGATGTTCTGCCGGCCGGTGAGTTCCTTGTGGAACCCCGCGCCGGTGGCGATCAGGCCCGAGATCCTGCCGCGGGTGAGGACCTGGCCCTCGTCGGGGCGCATCACACCGTTGATCATCTTGAGCAGGGTGGACTTGCCTGATCCGTTGAGACCCATCAGCCCGATCGACTCGCCCTGTTGGACCTCGAACGAGACGCCGTCGATCGCCTTGAAGCTGTCGTTGCCCTTCTCGCCGTTCATACGCGCGCGCAGGACCTGCTTGAGGGTGCGGTGATTACAAT
>JBAOIH010000005.1 GCA_037045645.1 Nocardioides sp. | reverse complement strand
CGATCTCGAAGCTCACACCACGCACGGCCTCGACAGTCTTGGTCGTACGCCGCCACATCTCGGTGCGGCTGGTGAACGTACGGCGCAATTCGCGGGCTTCGACGGCCATGTTCATGATGGATCCTCCGAGGGCAGATCTTGGGGGTCGATCTCCATCAGGCGACTCGGGGCGAACCCGGGCGTCGTCGATGTGGTGCGAGACGGGTCGAGCAGATAGTCCAGGTCGACCTGCCAGGTGTGCCCCGTCGGGTTGCGGCGCAGCACATAACCCAGCCCGTGGGTGCGATAGACGGTGCCACCGGCGGCGACGACGGCGGCGAGCAGTTGCGCGTCGACGAACTTGCGTACGGGCCGGAAACCGCCGACCGACAGCAGGGTGGAGCGATCGAGCATCATCGTCCCGCCCGCCACGAACGCGGCCGGAGTCTCGACCGCGTGCCCGCGCGAGACGGTCAGATCCGGCTCGGAGAGGTAGTGCACGTCCGCAGGCATTCCGACGATCTCGGCACCGGAATACAGCCGCGCGCGCAGCAGGTCGGCGATCGCGTCGGGCGAATACCAGTCGTCGTCGTCCATCTTCAGCAGCACCTCACCCGAGGCGCGGGTCACGGCCTGCTGCAGCACGTCCCCGAAGAGCGTCTCGGCGGGTTGCGGAGCGAGTACGAACGGCACCGACCCGAGCACCGCCGCGACCCGAGCCGGCGACACCTCGAAGCCGTGGGTCGCCAAGACGAGTTCGAGCGACACACCGCGCTGTCGCGCCACCTGCCGCAGCGCGAAGTCGAGCATCTCCTCACGCCGGGTCGCGAGCAGCACGCTGACGGTGGGTTCGGGAGCCAGTCGTACGCCGATCTGGCCCGCTACGCGACGACGCCAGGACCGCAGACCGTACGCATCCAAAGCCGCCCGTCGCAGCTCCAGCGAATGCTCCTCGCGGGCGAGCGGATCGGACAGATCGACCGGGCGTGTGACCAAACCCGACACCGCATCCAGGGCCGGATCCAGCGGGCCGGGCGACACCAGCGGCACCCCTGCCATCGCCAGCCCGGCGACCGTCTCGACAGCCGTCGACGCGTCCACCCGCACTCCGCGGGCACTGCGCAACGACGCGACGAGAGCGTCCCCGAGGTCGGCGTCCACCGGTAGGGAGATCACGTCTTCGGTGGACTCGCGTACGAAACCGCACGGGTTGAGCACCCGCTCGTCAAGCGCAGGGCCCGGCAAAGGCGCGACCACCGCTCGCCGGGTGATGTCGCCCGCCGGGGCGGGCGTGCCGAGGTCGGGTGGTACGTCAGCCGACGTGCCCGAGCCCTCGACCCATAGTCCCTCGTTGCCGGTGTCGTCTCGCCAGACCGCCTGGCGGGCCAGTTCGGTGACGAGGGCGGCGACGGGCACCGGCTTGGCGAAGCGCGCGACCAGCAGCCAGGCGCCGCCGACCCGACGGCCACGCAGTCGTTCGAGGGCGGGCCATTCCGCGCGCGGTCGGAGCAGGATCGAGGCGCCTGACTCGACCCGAATCGCGAAGACCCGGGCCTTGCCACCGTCGACCGCGAGGGTGCGCAGGTCGAGCAGGTCACGCACCGACGCCGTCCACGACTGCGGCTCGGCGGCGATGTCGGCCAGTGGGTCGCTCACCGGCCCGACCCAGTCCGGCCGGATCCAGTCCGGCCCAACCCTGCGCGCCGTAACACCCGCCCTGCCAGGGACCGCACACGCCGCAGCACCGTGGGTTCGGGATCGTCCACCACAACATCGGGCGCCGCCGGCGCACTCGCGGGCTTGCGACCGCGCGCCACCTCCACCGGGTCCTGCGGCGGACCGGCTCGACCGGGCAGCCGGCGTACGTAGGTCTCGACGGTCGGCACGAAGCCCAACTCGGCCCCTTCCACCCACCAGGAGCCGAACAGTTCGTCGATCACGTCGTCGAGCGACTCGCCCGGCTCCGCCACCCGGCGCGCGCGCGAGACGGCGGCCGTACGTTCGAGACGGGCCACCAACCCGTCGGGCAGCAGCGCCGACCGGACGCCGTGATGGGTCAGCTCCAGGTCGCGGATCAGTCGATTGAGGGTGCCCGGATCCGGCGCGTACTCCGTCGACGTCAGCGTCAACCGCACCATCGCGGGCGAGCGACCGGGCGGCAGTGACTCCACGAAATGCACGCGCGGGTCGGGCGTGAACATGTCGTGCGCCGCGCGCAGCGAACGCAACGGCTCGTCGAGGACGCGTACGCGCTCGTCGGTCAAGGTCGACCACGGACCGATCAGCGTCACGATCAGATCCGGGACGGTCGAGGCGAGCACGGCCTCGACGGTGCCGATGAAGTGCCGGTGCGAGGCGGGGGCGTCGAGCAGGCCCGCGGTGTCGATCACGACCTCGGCGTAGGGCACCAGATACGTACGCCCCTGGCTGGCGCGCTTGACCCGGCCGTCGGGGATGCGGTGCGCCAGGTGCGGCAGGTTGTAGTCGTTGACGTCGTCCTGGCGGCGCATTACCTGGGTATTGCCCAGGTGCCACGACACCGCCTGCCGGTCGGGGATGAACACGGCGCCACATTCGGAGAGCCGATAACCCAACTCGGAGTCCTCACCCAGCCGCAGGGAGGTATCCATCCCGCCTGCCTCGAAATACAGCGATCGCAGCAGCGACGCCGACGCCCCCACGTGCGCGCGATGGGCGCGTGGGCCGGAGAGCCGCAGGTCCTCGGATTGGCCGTACAGCGACTCGACCCAGTCGTGCGGCAGCCGCTCCTGGCCCGCGAATAGCGTCCCGACCTCACCACGAGCCACGATCTCGCGTACCTGCTCGGGCGACACCCCGGACAACGGGGCCGGATCGACGAACCACTTCTGACCCAAGACGACGGCGTGGTCCAGGAGGTCGTGCCAGCGGGCCTGCCGAGCCACCTCGTCGGCTTCGGCGAGCATGTCGGAGTCGAGCCAGTGGAGGATGTCGCCGTCGGCAGCCTCCGCGCCGGTGTGGCAGGCGGCAGCACGTCCCCAACCGGACGCCGTACGCAACAGCCGGGTCCGTTCGGGTCGCAACTCGGGCAGCGTGATCGGGCTCGGCGAATCGTCGACCACGAGCACTTCGAGCAGGTGCGCGGGATAGGTCTGCGCGGCCAGCCCGGCCAAGACGTACGGCAACGTGTCGGCGCAGTCGTAGGCCGGGATCACCACCGACACCGACTTGGTCGGCTCCCACTCGTCGAAGGCGGGCAGGATCAGGGTGCCCCAGTCGTTGTGGCGTACGCGTTGCTGGCTCATCGCGCGTCCTCACTGAGCCACCCCAGCGGCGCGAAGCCGCGCCATTGAGCGGCGACGCGCGTGGAGTTGAGGAAATACGCCAGGTCGGGGTTCCAGGTGTGTCCGTCCGAGGTGCGGCGCAGCAGGTAGCCCAGCCCCTGGGTGCGATAGATCGTGCCACCGGCACGGCGTACGGCCCCCAGCAACTGCGCGTCGGCGAACCGCGCGACCGAGCGCCAGCCGCCCAGCGAGAGCAGGTCGGCACGGCCGATCATCATCGTGCCGCCCGCCACCACGGAGCCGAAGACCTCGGTCGGCCCCGGCCGCCGCACGGTGATCCCGAGCGGTTCGAGATAGACGAACTCGGCGGGCATGCCGACAAGTGTGGCGTCCGAGTAGCGGCGCGCCCACAACAGGTCGGTGATCACGTCCGGGCCGTACCAGTCGTCGTCGTCGAACTTCACTACGACATCGCCCGACGCAGCCAACGTCGCCTGCTGCAGCGCGTCACCGAAGAGGGTGTCGCCGTCGAGACAGAGCACGGTCGCGGGGCGATCACCGAGCGCATGGCGTACGACCTGGGCATCCGGCGCGAAGCCGTGCCCGGCCACGACCACCTCAGCAGGGGCCTGCTTGGCAATCTGCGCCAAGGCGAAGGGCAGCATCTCCGGTCGGCGCGTGGTCAGCACGATCGACACGGTGGGGAGTCCGGTCGTACGCATCCCTTCACCGGCCGCGTCCACCCGCCACGCCAACGTGGACCGACTGCGCAGCGCCTCGCGGCGGGTGGCCAGGCTGTCCTCCTCGCGGATCAGTGGATCGCGCCAGCGCGCAGGCGGCTCGCCCACACACACGGGGACTCCGGCCATCGCGAGCGCCGCCGCGTCGGCTTCGGCTTGGCGCAGGCTCGCGGGGATGCGTACGACCCACGCGTCGCGCAGGGCGCGGATGGTGTGAGGGGTCACCGGACCGGGCGGCAGATCGACCACGTCACGAGTCCAGTCGCGCCGGAAGCCGATCGGGTTGAAGACGCCTTCGTCGACAGGTGGCGGCATCGGGGCTCTAACTGCCGCGCGCCCGGTGACCTCGTTGGGCTGACTCGCTGCGTTGTCACTCAAGACCAGGTCGGGTGGCACCTTCGCGTCGTCGTCCACCTCGGTAGCCACGACGAGACCAGCGTGGTCGAGGGTGGTGGTCCCGGCAGTTCGCGCCAGAGTGCGTACGACCTCGCTCGCGTCCACGGGACCGGCGAACCCCAGAGTCGTGATCGCCCCGCCGTCGCGGGTGCGATGGGTGTCGAAGGCCCGCAACGGCGGCCACCCCGGCAATACCTCGGGCACGACCGGGGCGTCGGCAGAAGCGATCCAAAGGCTGAGGTTGCGCACCCGTGCCAACTCGGGCAGCAACCCCGGCGTCCGGGCCTGGGAACGCAGCGTCGCGATGTCGGGCACGGCGAGTACGACGGCGCGAGCGCCCTCGGGGTTCGTGGTGACTTCGCCGACCAAGTCGGGGCACTCCAGCGCGACCAACGCGACCGGCCCCTTCGTACGCTCCAACAGCCCGCGCAGCGATGCGGGGACCCTGGCGTCGACCGCTGCGCTCGTCACCGATCCTCCTCGCTCAGGCGGCGATATCGTAGGTATCGTGCCGCATCCCGGGCCGGACTCCGCCGCCTCCATCACAGCAGCGGCCGAGACCGTCGCCACAAGTCCGATCTTCGACCATGAGTGGGTCTCGGCGCAGACCGGACACGCGTACGCCGACCGTCTGGCCGCCGCCCGCGACTATGTCAGCCGGGCAGCCACCGAGGATCTGAGTCCGCACCCGCTCTTCGAACCGACCTGGGTCTACCCCGGTGGGCGCTGGCGCGACAAGGCGCCTGACCCGCTGTCCTTCTATCTGAGTCGGCCCGAACGCACCCGCGGCACGCACCCCCTCCTGGGCACGATCAGCGCGCAGTGGTGGGAGTCGTTGACCGACCAGACCGAGTTGCCCTGGCGCTTCGGGGACAAGGTGACGTTGGCCGACGTACGCCATGCCGTCGCCCACGGGCGACCGGTGGACGCCCCCGACGTCTCCCTGGTCCTTCCGCACCGCGACTTCGCGCGGCTCCTGCCCTGGCTGCGCCAGGCGTACCGAATTTCTGCGACCGTCGAGATCCTGGTGATGACCGACGATCCTGTGCTGGCAAGGTTGGCGAGAGGGACCGGTGCGGCGATCCCCGGCGTACGCATTGTCGACTCGCTCGCCGCCGCCAGTGCCGCGATCACCGTGCTGGTCGAGCCCGACGTCGAGACACCGCTGTGGCCTTGGCTGGACCTGTTGTTGCCCAAGGTCGGGCCGACCACGTCGACGACCGCCCTGCTGCTGACCCCGGCCGGGGATGTGGTCGCCGCGGGGGCCGTCCTGCACAGCCAGGCCGAACTCAACGCTCAGTCCGGCCCAACTCAACGGGCGGTGCGGGCCAACTCGACCTGGGGGCCGCTGCTCGCCGGCACCACCCCCGACGACGTGGCACGGATGGCCCACCTGCCGGTCGAGGCCGCCTGGCCGGGAGTCGTCGCGGTCGACACCGCCGCGGCGCGCCGGGCGGGGCTGGACACCGAGGTGTCCACCGGAGGGCAGATCAGCGAGCTCACCGCCGCGATCGGGCAGACGTACGTGGTCCCGGAGGCCCGCGCGACGGTGCCCGACCCGCGCTCTCGGGTGCCTGGAAGCCACCAGTTGGCCACCACGCACCCGCTAAGCCTCCTGGCCGCCGCCGGTTTCGAATCGCCGGGGCACCCGCTGCGCATCCGCGAGGGTCTCCCCGCCCGGCGCTGGGCCCTCGATATCGCCGCGCCAGCGGCCCCACGCGGTCGGCGCTGGGGGGACGACGTCTTCGCGCGCTCGCTCAAAGACGCGCTCGAACGCGCCGGCCAGTGGGTGAGCATCGATCACCCCGAGACCCGCGCCCGGGCCTCGCGCGACCTCGACGACATCGTGCTGGTGATCCGCGGTCTCGAAGCCGTCCCGGTCGCGCCGCGCGACAACCAGGTGCACGCGCTGTGGGTGATCAGTCACCCGGCCGACGTCACCGCCGAGGAGTGCCGACCGTACGACCGCCGGTTCGCCGCCGGTCCCGCCTGGGCTCGCGACCGGACGAGCAGGTGGCGGCTGCCGATCGAGCCGCTGCTGCAGTGCACCGATCCACGACTCTTCTATCCCGGAGTGGGCCAGCCCGACACCGGCCCGGAGTTCCTGTTCGTGGGCAACTCGCGCGCCACGATGCGCGATTCCGTACGCCTGGCGCGCGAGTTGGACCTGCCCCTCACGGTGTACGGCGACGGATGGTCCGACCTGTTGCCGCCCGGCGCGGTCAGCGGCGTCCACGTGCCCGCCGACCGACTCGGCGCTGCGTACGCCCGAGCCGGTGCCGTCCTCAACGACCACTGGCCCGACATGCGCGAGCTCGGGTTCGTCTCCAACCGCACCTTCGACGTCCTCGCTGCCGCCGGCCGCCTGATCTGCGACGACGTGGCCGGGCTGCACGAACTCTTCGGCGACACGATCGCAGTCTGGCGTGACGCGGACGACTTCGCGCGGATCACCAGCGGCGACTGGCGCGCACGGTTCGGCACCGACGAGCAGCGACGGACCCTGGCCCACCGGGTGATCACCGAGCACTCCTTCGACGCCCGGGCCCGCCAACTGATCGACGCACTCGTGCCCCTCACGACCGCGATCCCAGCCGTCCGGCCGTAGACTCCCCGCCATGTCGCAAGCCTCCCTCACCCGCTCGTCGGACGCCGTCCACGAGCTGACGCTGCCGCCCGTGCGGTTGCGGATGGGAGGCGCGCACTTTCGCCAGGATGCCGACTTCGTCGATGCTGCGATCCGCGACGTCGCCGTGCTGCAGCGGTACGCCGGACTCGACCGCAACTCCAGCCTGCTCGACTGGGGCTGCGGGGCCGGGCGGCTCGCCGTCGGAGTCAAACAGGCACTCGGCCACGTCCGCGACTACCACGGTGTCGACGTGCAGCCGACCCTGGTGGAGTGGGCCCAAACCAACCTCACCGACCGGCACACCCGCTTCTCCCTGGTCGACCAACGCAACGAGCGCTACAACCCCGACGGTGAGGCGACGTTCGCGATCCCGGCCGAGGACGGCACGGTCGACGTGCTGTACGCGTACTCGGTCTTCTCGCACATGCTCGAAGCCGACGTCGCGGGATACTCCGCCACGATCGCGCGCATCCTGGCGCCCGGAGGTCGCGCCGTGATGACCGCCTTCGTCGAGGACGGCGTCTCCCCGTGTGAGGAGAACCCGGTCGGCTACGGACCCTTCGACTGGAAGGGACGGCTGCACTGCGTGCGCTTCGAACGCGGCCACTTCGAGCGGGTGCTGTGGCAGGCCGGGCTCGCGGTCGACGAGTTCGCGTACGGCCGCGAGACCGACGGTCAGTCGCTGTATTCACTGCGCCGACGCGACGGCGCGGGTCGCTGAGATGCAGTCGCGAGCAGACGACCTCGGCTACGTCTTCGTGGTGACGTACGGCCGGTCCGGCTCGACGCTGGTCCAAGGTCTGCTGAACTCCATCCCGGGCTACCTCGTCCGCGGGGAGAACAACGGCGCGCTGTATCACCTGTTTCGCTACCACCAGACACTGGTCGACGAGAGTCAGCGCGGCGTGCCCGAGCGCCGCCGCAAGGGCACGCACCCGTTCTTCGGCATCTCCGACTTCGCCGTCGAGCAGTCGGTGCGCGATTGTCGCCGCCTGTTCGTCGACACCGTGTTGCGGCCCGACGCGGACACCCGCGTCACCGGATTCAAGGAGATCCGGTGGTACCAGCCCGACCTCCTGGACTACGTGGCCTGGATGCAAGAAGTCTTTCCCGGCGCCCGATTCGTGGTCAACACCCGCAACCATGCGGACGTACTCAAGAGCAAGTGGTGGGCCAAGAAGGACAACACCGCCTACCTGCGCCAGATCGAGGACGGCATCCTCGAGGCGCAGGTCCGACTGGGCGAGGCGGCCTATCGCGTGCACTACGACGACTACGTCGCCGACCCCTCATCCCTCGAAGGCCTCTTCGACTGGCTCGGCGAGCCTTTCGACCTTGCTAGGGTCCAGGCGACACTCGGGCAGCGACACTCGGTTTGAGCCCTGCGTCGTGAGATCGGACGCGTTTGAGCACCGGCCCGAATGGAGAACCAGACCTCACGACTCTGCATCACACTCCCCGGGAACCGTTCCCGTTCGACCACGTCACCCGCAATCGCACCAGCAACAGCACCACGCAACAGAGAGGCAACTCCCTTGTCCCATCGTCGATCGAACGCACCGAAGGCGCTGACCGGCCTGATCGCCGGCGTCGCCGCCCTCGCGCTTGCCAGCGGAGCCACCAGCGCCACCGCAGCCAACGAGTCCGCCTCCACCCAGAATCAGTCGGTCGAGCGCCGTGCCGAGACCGCTGCCCTGACGGTGCTGCCCGGCATCGCCCAGCCCGGCAAGGGCAAGGCGTCGGCCAACAAGGCCAAGTTCGTCGCCTCCGCGCGTACGAGCCCCGCTTCCAAGAAGGGCCGGGCCGCCACCCTGGAGCGTTTTGACGGCACCAACTGGGTCGCCGTCTCCAAGACCAAGGTCAACCGCTCCCGCGCGGCCGAGTTCACCCTCAAGCCCAGCCTGTCGGGCAGCCAGGTCCGCGTGACCTTCGCCGGTGGCGTCAGCAGCGCCCCCGTTACCGCCGGCGCCTGGGGCGCCGCGGACTTCTCCGACGAGTTCAACGGTCGCAAGTTGGGCTCCTCGTGGATGCACCGCGGCACCACCTACAACCCCCAGGGTCTGCGCCGTTGCTCCAAGGGCTCGCCGAAGGCCGCCAAGGTCCGCAAGGGCACGGTGCAGTTGAAGGTCATCGTCGACAAGAAGAAGGCCAAGAAGACGTGCGTGGCCAAGCGTGGCGACGGCTCGAAGATCGGAAAGTTCAAGTACCGCCTCAACGGCCACATCTCCACGATGGGCAAGGTCGACCTGCGCTACGGCGTGGTCGCGGCGCGGATGAAGTTCCAGAAGCGTCAGGGTCAGCACGCGTCGTTCTGGCTGCAGCCCTACCACCTCGACAAGGACGCAGCCTCCGCGCACACCGGTGGCGCCGAGATCGACGTGATCGAGTGGTTCGGACAGGGCGGGACGGGCGGTGGCCTTACCTCCTTCATCTACGCCCCCAACGGCAAGGGTGAACTCGACAAGATCGGCGGCTTCTTGAAGAAGCCCAACCAGTACCTGGCCAACAAGAAGGACTCGTGGTGGGGCCGCTACCACGTGTTCTCGGTCGAGTGGACGCCGTCGGCGTACGTGTTCCGCATCGACGGCCGCGAGACCTACCGCACCACCAAGGGTGTCTCGGGCGTACGCCAGTTCATCATCTTGAGCCTGCTGTCGTCCGACTACGAGCTCAAGAAGCTCGGCGGGGAGAAGAACCTGCCGCAGGAGTTCGACGTCGACTGGGTGCGTGTCTGGCAGGACAAGACCCAGGGCTGACGCCCGCGCACTAGGGTGATCCGGTGCGCCGGACCACCAAGGGCAACTCCCACAGCCCCCCCGCGCCCACGCCGGCCGGTCCCGATCCAGGGGCCGCCGAAGGGCCGGGGGGGTTGTTGCGTGCCCAGGTCCAGGCCCTGCTGCGTTCTGGCCTGTTCGACCCGGCCTTCTACGCCGCCGCGGCCGGTGAGGTGTTCCCCGACCGCCGCGCCGCTGCCCGCGCACTGCTCACGACGGGCATGACCGCGGGTCTGCCTCCGACCCCGCTGTTGAGCCTGGGCTCGCTGCCCAAACCGATGGACAAGGCGTGGCGGCGCGGCCAGTTCCGCAAGGTGCTGGAGTTCTTGTCCGCACCCGAGCAGGCCGAGTTCGTCACCGGCCCACTCTTCGACTCCGGTCGCTACCTGCGTACGCTCCCGGCGGGCACCGACCTGGAGGGCCTGAGCCCCCTGGGCCATTTCCTCACCCACGCCACACCGGACACGCCCCTGCCGCTCCCCGGTGCTGATCGCGATCGGGTGCTCACCCTCGGGGACGCACGCGAGGCCCTGATCGACCACGCGGGCCTGGTCGTCGCACAGGAGCACGATGCGATCGGGCGAGATCTGTCCTATCAGGATGCCGCCCCGTTGCCGCTCGACGAGCCCGTCCGCCTCTGGTCGGCCGGCCCGGGCGGACCCCTGGTCTCGATCATCACGCCGTGGCGCGACCAGCACTTCGCGCGTGAGACGGCGCTGCTGATCGCCCAGGAACAGGAATTGCAGCGTTGGGAACTGTTGTTCGTCGGTGACGAGGCGGGCCCCGCCGTGATGCATGACGGACGGGTCCGTTGTGTTCGCACCCTCCCGGGCGAGGACTGGCGCAATCGTGGGCTCGACGAGGCCGAGGCACCGTACGCCGCCTTCTTGACCCGTGGGCACTGGTGGCGCCCCGGCTATCTCCGATCGGCGCTCAAGCGCCTGATCGGCACCGGTCGTGAGTCGGGCTACGCCGCCGTGCTCCAGCACGACCCGGAGGGGCGCTCGACGGTGCAGGCGGGGTACGGCGACCTGGCCACGCTGCGTTCGGGAGGCAGAGTCGATCTGGGGGCGCTGGTGTGTTCGACCGCCGCGGCTCGTGAGGTCGGCGGGTTCAACGCCGCGTTGGGCGTGGGTGCGGACGTCGACTTCGCGTTGAAGTTGGCCTCGCGCGGGCCGACCGAGGCGTTTCCCTTCATCGCCAGCGAACGACTCACGCCCGCGGCCGTCATGCGGCGCAGCACCGCGGCCGGTGCTGACGGCGACTGGCTCGACGTGCTGGGACGTGCCTGGGTCGACTGGGATCGCGTCCGTGCGGACGTCCCACAGCGGGTGCCGGGGCGGTTGTCGGTCGTGATCCCGACCTACCGCGACTCGACGATGACGATCGACGCGGCCCGTACGCTGCTGGCCACGACCTCACTGCCCGACGTCGAGATCAACATCCTCGACAACGGTTCGCCGTTCTCGGTGGCCCAAGACCTGATCGCGGCCTTCCTCGGCGAGCGGCGAGTCCGCTATCGCCGGCTCCCGGTCAATCTGAACTTCGCGATCGGCTGCAACATCGGCTTCGCGCAATCGTCGGGCGACACGGTGCTGTTCCTCAACAACGACACCGTCTCCACCTCCGACTGGCTCCCGGGGGTGGTGGCTGCGCTGGACGATCCCAGTGTCGCGGGCGCGCAGCCCGTGCTGCTCTATCCCGACGGCACCGTCCAGACCGCCGGCACGGTCTTCCCCGCCGACAACGGGCTGGCCTGCCACTTCCTGCCCAACTGCAGCATCGAGCAAGCCCAGATCGTCGGCGAGATGCGCTTCAGCGCGGTCACGGCAGCCGCGATGGTGATGCGGGCGGTGGACGTGGCGCGGCTGGAGGGTTTCGACGCGCACTACGTCAACGGGATGGAGGACGTCGACCTGTGTCTGCGTGCGTTGGAGTTGCATCCCGGCGGATTCCGGGTCATCCCGACGTCGACGTTGACCCATCTAGAAGGCAAGACCGCCGGTCGCAGTCACCGGATCCCGCAGAACCGCGTGTTCTTCTGGGAACGATGGAACGGCCGCGTCCCCGGCCCCGAACTCGACCTCTACGTGCGCGCGGGCTTCCGCATCGAGCGGATCGAGTACGACGACGTGGCGATCCCGTCGCCGCGCCCGGTCCTCGCCCCCGCCGAGTCAGCAGATCTTCCCCGCTGAGTCAGCAGATCTTCCCGCCGAGTCGGCACATCTTCTCGCCGAGTCGGCACATCTTCCCGCCGAGTCGGCAGATCTCGCGCTCAATCCCGCGCACGCTGGCGGGCGATGTAGTCGGCGAACCAGGCGTACGACCGCTTCGGGGTGCGTACGAGCGTCTCGAAGTCGACGTGCACCAACCCGAAACGTTGGGTGAACCCCTCGGCCCATTCGAAGTTGTCGAGCAGCGACCACGTGTAATAGCCGCGTACGTCCACCCCCTGCGCGATCGCCTCGGCCACCGCGCCCAGATGACTGTCGAGATAGTCGATGCGCGGCTGGTCGGCGACGACGCCGTCGGCGTCGGGCCCCATGCCGTACGAGCACCCGCTCTCGGTGATGTGGATCGGCGGGAGTGCCGCGCGATAGCGAGCCCGCAGCAGGATCAGTAGTTCGCGCAATCCGTCCGGCACAACCGGCCAGCCGAAGTCGGTGGTGTCGTAGCCGACGACGTCGACCTGTTCGAACGGCAGCTCGGCGCCCTCACCACCCGCCGCGATGCGCATCGGGTTGTAGTAGTTCACGCCGTAGAAGTCGAGCGGCTGGCGGATCGTGGCCAGGTCGCCGGGTCGGACGAACTCGTCCAGCAGCGGCGCCAGGTCGACGGGATAACGGCCCAACAACAGCGGCTCGGCGAAGAGTCCGTTGTAGAGCGCATCGAAGAGTTTGGAGGTGCCTACATCCTCGGGTGCATCACTCGCCGGCCAGATCGGTGCGTGGTTGTTGGCGCACCCGATCGAAGAGGCTCCGGCAGCGCGCAGCGCGAGAGCGGCCCGACCGTGACCGAGCAGCAGGTGGTGCGCCACGGGCACGGCATCGAAGAGCAGCTTGCGACCCGGCGCGTGCTGGCCCAGGGCGTACCCCAACATCATCACCATGTTGGGCTCGTTGACCGGCACCCAGTGCTCGACCCGATCGGCGAAACGTTCGCCCACGATCGCGGCGTACTCGGCAAAGCGCTCGACGGTGTCGCGGTTGAGCCAGCCACCCTGATCTTCCAGAGCCTGCGGGAGGTCCCAGTGGAAGAGCGTGACCATCGGCTTGATCTCGGCTGCGACCAACTCGTCGATCAGCCGGTCGTAGAAATCCAGCCCCTCGGCGTTGGCAGGCCCGCTGCCGTCCGGCTGGATCCGCGGCCAGGCGATCGAGAGGCGATAGCCGTCGGTGCCGAGGTCGCGCATCAGCGCGACATCTTCGGCGAAGCGGTGATAGTGGTCGCAGGTCACGGCGCCGCTCGATCCATCGATCACCCGGCCGGGCTCGCTGGTGAAGGTGTCCCAGACGCTAACGCCGCGCCCGTTCTCGCGTACGGCACCTTCGATCTGGTAGGCGGCCGTGCTGGTGCCCCAGCGGAAATCGTCAGGGAATCTGGGGGTGTCACTCACCGGCTCACCTTATGCGTGCACCGCGCTCGGCTGGCGGACCCTCTGCCCGCGAACTACACCGGCAGCGAACTACACCGGCAGCGCGACGTACGTCGTGTCGAGGTATTCCTCGATCCCCTCGAAGCCGCCCTCGCGACCGAAACCGCTGTGCTTGACTCCACCGAACGGCGCCGCTGCGTTGGAGACGATGCCGGTGTTGATGCCGACCATGCCGAACTGCAACTCCTCCGACAGCCGGATCGTGCGCGTCATGTCACGGGTGAAGACATAGGCGACCAGGCCGTACTCGGTGTCGTTGGCGCGGCGTACGGCCTCGGCCTCGTCGGTGAAAGTGGTGATCGGCGCGACCGGACCGAAGATCTCCTCCTTGTTGATCTCGGCCTCTGCCGGCACACCCACCAGGACCGTCGGCGCGTAGAAACTGCCGTTCTTGAGGGACTCGTCATCGGGTACGCCACCACCGGTCACCACGCGGGCGCCGTCATGGATGGCGTCGGTGACCAGTTGCGAGACCGACTCGACCGCGCGAGAGTCGATCAGCGGACCGACCTGGACACCCTCGTCTTGGCCACGCCCGACCTTGAGGGCACCCATCTTGGCCGCCAACTTCTCGGCGAACTCGGACGCCACCGACTCGTGGGCCAGGAACCGGTTGGCGGCCGTACACGCCTCGCCCATGTTGCGCATCTTGGCCAGCATCGCGCCTTCGACGGCCGCGTCGACGTCGGCATCCTCGAAGACCAGGAACGGCGCGTTGCCGCCAAGCTCCATGCTCATCCGCTGCAACTCACCGGCCGATTGCGCGACGAGCAGCTTCCCCACCGGCGTGGAGCCGGTGAAGCTCACCTTGCGCAGGCGGCTGTCGGCCATCAGCGTCTTGCTGAGCGCACCGGAGTTGTGAGTGGTCACGACGTTGAGTACGCCCGGGGGCAGCCCCGCCTCGGTCATCGTCTCGGCCAGCTTCAGCGTCGTCAGGGGGGTGAGCTCGGCGGGCTTGACCACCATCGTGCATCCCGCGGCGACGGCCGGGCCGATCTTGCGCGTGCCCATCGCGAGCGGGAAGTTCCACGGCAGCAGGAAGAGACACGGGCCGACGGGCTTCTTCATCGTCAGCAACCGGGTGCCACCGGCCGGGTTGTGCATCCAGGTGCCGGAGATGCGTACGGCCTCCTCGGCGAACCAGCGGAAGAACTCTGCGGCGTACGCGACCTCGCCCTTCGCCTCGGCGACCGGCTTGCCCATCTCCAGGCTCATCAGCTCGGCGTAGTCGTCGGCGTCGCGCTGCAACAACTCGAAGGCCCGGCGCAGGATCTCGCTGCGCTCGCGAGGAGCCGTACGACGCCAGTCGTCCTGCACCGCGACCGCGGCGTCCAGCGCATCGAGGGCGTCGCCCTCGTCGCCATCGGAGACCTCCGCGAGCACGCTGCCATCGGCGGGGTCATAGACCTTGAACCGGGCACCTGATTCGGCCTCGCGCCAGTGGCCGTTGATGAACAGGTCGCGTCGTACATCCAGCGTCATAGGGCCACTGTGTCACCACCTGACACCCACGCGCATCCCGATCCCCGCGGCGCGAATTCTCGAACAGGAAAACTTGTCCCAATCGCCTGACGCAGAGCCGCAACGGTGCCACAGTTGCCCCGTCGGGGGGTGAACCCTGACGCCAGTGGCGGGCCCTTGCTGACCCCATGCATCGAGGGCCTGCCACGCCCGTCTCCGGCTGCGTCTGCCGCTGCCCCTCCGGCTGCCGGCGATGTTGCGCAACAGACACGCGTACCTCTTGCTTTCGCCACTCCCGAGGAGAAGTTTGGGAGCCATGGCAGACAAGAGTGCACAGCGCAGACAACCCGGCCAGGACCTGTCGGTCTCCTCCCCCGATCAGATCCGCAACGTGGTGCTCGTCGGACCGGCCGGTTCGGGAAAGACCACCCTCATCGAGACCCTCCTGGTCTCCGCGGGTGCGCTTCCCCGGGCCGGTTCGGTGCTTGACGGCACGACCGTGTGCGACTTCGAGGACGCCGAACACGCCCACCAGAGGTCGCTGTCGGTCGCGGTCGCGCCGGTCGTGCACCAGGGCGTCAAGATCAACTTCCTCGACACCCCCGGCTACGCCGACTTCGTCGGTGAACTTCGCGCCGGGCTGCGGGCCGCGGACTGCGCCCTGTTCGTGATCGCCGCAAACGAGCAGGTCGACGCGGCGACCCGGGCCATCTGGCGCGAATGCGCCGACGTGTCCATGCCGCGTGCCGTCGTGATCACCAAACTCGACCAGCAGCGAGCGGACTACGACACCGTGCTGCTGGAGGCACAGGACGCCTTCGGCGACAAGGTGCTGCCATCGCACGTCCCAGTACGCGACGGTGACGAGGTCACGGCCTTGGCCAATCTGCTCTCTCCTGGTGACGACGAGGATCTGCGGGGGCAATTCATCGAAGGCGTGATCGAGGAGTCGGCCGACGAGACGCTCATGGATCGCTATCTCGGTGGCGAGGAGATCGACGAGAAGGTGCTGCTGAGCGACCTGGAGACGGCCGTCGCGCGCGCCACGTTCCACCCGGTCATCCCGGTCTGCTCGATGACGGGTGTGGGCACGACCGAGTTGCTCGACCTGGTCGTACGCGCGTTCCCGCATCCGGCCGCACATCCGATGCCGGCGGCCTTCACGCCGTCGGGCGCGGCTGGTCCGGCCTTGGCATGTGATCCGGCCGGGCCACTGGTGGCGGAGGTCGTCAAGACGACCAGCGATCCGTACGTCGGCCGGATCTCCTTGGTGCGCGTCTTCTCGGGCACGCTGACCGCGGATTCGACACTGCATGTCAGCGGACACTTCTCGTCCTTCTTCGGGACCCACGCACAGGCCGATCACGACGAGGACACCCGCATCGGCGCGCTGTCGTACCCGTTCGGTCGCCACCAGGAGCCGGCCGAATCCGTGGTCGCGGGCGACCTCTGCTCGATCGCGCGACTCACCGTGGCAGAGACCGGCGACACGTTGTCGTCGCCGGAGCAGCCGGTCGTACTCAAGCCCTGGACGATGCCCGAGGCGCTGCTGCCGACGGCGATCGTGGCGCGGTCGAAGGCGGACGAGGACAAGATGTCGACGGCGTTGTCCCGGGTCGTGGCCGAAGACCCGTCGCTGCGGATCGAGCACAACGCCGAGACCCACCAGATCGTGCTGTGGTCGCTGGGCGAATCCCACCTCGACGTCACGTTGGAACGCCTGTCGACCCGCTATGGCGTGTCGGTCGACCAGGAGCCCTATCTGGTGTCGTTGCGCGAGACCTTCGCGTCGCCTGCGTCCGGGCACGGACGGCACGTCAAGCAGTCGGGCGGGCACGGCCAGTTCGCCGTGTGCGACGTGACGGTGGAGCCGTTGCCCGCGGGGTCCGGCTTCGAGTTCGTCGACAAGGTCGTCGGTGGCGCGGTCCCGCGCAACTACATCCCGTCGGTCGAGAAGGGGATCGTCGCCCAGATGGCGCGCGGAGTCCGGGCCGGGTATCCGGTGGTGGACCTGCGCGTCACGCTGACCGACGGCAAGGCGCATGCGGTCGACTCCTCCGACATGGCCTTCCAGACGGCCGGGGCGTTGGCGCTGCGCGAGGCCGCGGCGGCCACCTCGGTGACGTTGCTGGAGCCGTACGACACCGTGTCCGTGCTGGTGCCCGACGACCTGGTCGGTCACGTGATGAGCGACCTGTCGGCGCGCCGAGGGCGTCTGCTCGGCACGGACAACCTGGGGACCGATCTGACCGAGATCAAGGCAGAAGTGCCACAGACCGAACTGGTGCGGTATGCGATCGACCTACGTTCCTCCACGCACGGCGCGGGGACGTTCACGCGGTCGTTCGCGCACTATGAGCCGATGCCCGAGGAACTCGCCAAGGGGGTCGCGCCGCGGGTGGGGTGAGTCTGGAGTCGACTAGCCGATGGGCAGCGGTCTGATCACCGTGGTCTCGCCGTCACCTGCTGGAGGTGGCGGCGTCGGCGCCCACAAGACCACGAGGGTCATGTCGTCATTCTGGATCGTGCCGGCGCGACGAGCTTCGCCGATCCGCTCGGTGATCGCCGCCCCGTCTCGACTCAACAGCAGCTGCCACACGGGAGCGCCGGCCTCGTGGGCAGCGAGTGCCCAGTGACCGAGTTCGTCACTCATCAGCAACCAGCAATCACCTGAACGCATGCGCCCCTCGATGGAGCGCAGGGGCGGCGGGTCCTGCGCCCCGCTCCGCAGCAGTTCGGGGGCGAACTCGAAGCCTCCGCTGGCGGCGATCGGGAAACTGGTCAACAGTTCGAGGGCGCCGACCCCGGGCCGCAGGTGCACGACGATCGAATCGCCCACCGCCACCGCACGCCAACGTGGGCCTGACTCGGACTCCATGAGCGTGACACCCACGAATGTCGCGTGGGATTCGAGCCCGTTGGCAGAATCACCCCACCAGCCCTCCACGTTCTCGGCCTCGGGAAAAGAGGCGACGACCCGACCGAGCCACGCCTCCACCGCTGTGTTGTCAGCAGGTGGCGGCGCGGCTACGAAACTGTCGCACAGGTGTCGAGACCACTCACCTGCCCGGAACGAACTGGACGCGCCGTCGCTGACCGCCGCCCAACGCCCCGCCCTGTCGATCGCGGCCGCGTCGTCGTTTTCGTCAGGCGCCGAGCCTTCCTTGGCCACGGTGAAGCGCCACGCCCCGCGTGCTTCGGGCTGCGGCTCGTACGGCGACGGGGCCGGCTGCCGATCGACCCGTGGTGGCCGTGCCGCTATCGGGACCTGCGCACTCTGCGTCACCTCTGCACGAGCGAGACTCCTGACCGACGCGGGGCGGCCGGGCGCCCGCACCAGCGTGCCGGCCAACAAGGCTCCGGCACCGGCCCCAACCATCGAGAGCACCAGGAAGGCCCAGGGGTGGCGCTGTACCGCGTCGCTGAGGTTGGCGGCACCGAGCAGCAGGAGCAGCCAGATCGTCAGGGAAGCGACCCACCCGACACTGGTGCGACGACTTGCGGCCGGGTTCATCCGATACGTCCGATGCTGGTGCCAACGTTGAGGAACTGAGCCAGCGACTTCAGGTCCGCGTTATAGGCGAAACCTCGCGATCCTGGCTGCACCGCAAGGCCATGAGCACGCGCCGCATCCACCATCTTGGGGGGCAACTGCGAACTCATCGAGAAGAGCCTGTGCGCATTCACGGTCTCCAGATCGTCCGTCGTCGAAGGGAACACCACCGGCCGGTGTTGGAACTGAGAGATGTGGACGTTGAAGAAGAGCACTTCTCCATCCGTCGTCCGCAGGCTTCGCAACCGATCAGCCCACACGCCTGGATCGCCGTCCGTGGGCTGCCCGTCGCTGAGGTTGATCACGATCGGGGGGAACGCGGTCGGATGCTGAGTGACCCAGGTATGGCACACGCGACCCGCATAGTCGAGTGCCGCACACATCGGTGTGCCGCCGCCGTGCTTGGGTTCGATCCAGACCGGCATATTCACCATCGCGCCGGTGCTGGCATTGCGCTGTTTGCCGATGCGCAGCGGGGATTGCGCCAACACCGTCGTGGAGTACGGGCCGGTCGGATGCTGCGGAATCCGCAGGGCAGTGCCGACCCGGGCCTCTGTTCCGGATCCCCCTTGATAGCCGACCACCTCGACGAAGAAGTACGGCCGGGGTGGCTCGCGCGGTGTCTTCACACACCGCAGCACCAGTTCATAGAGCAGGCTGTTGAGTTGCTCGGCCACCACGGAGGCTTTCGGGTCGTTGGTCCCCGCGATGCCCATCTTCATCGAGTCCGACTGATCGACGAGGATCACGATCAGTGCGGGATTGGCTCGGTCGATGCGCTGCTCGTGGCTCATTGGGGTGCTCCTGGTGCGGCCGGTTCGCCGCCGTGGGTGTTCGTGACCGTGGCCTGGCCGGCTTCCTTGCTCGGCACAGGCGCGTGGCCGCCTTGCTCCGCGTCCGGCGTCGTCATGTCCGTCGCGGTGCTCGTCGACCGGAACGGGCCGAAGAACAACGAGGGGGTGGCGGTGGGGGTCGCCGTCGGCGCTGCTGCGGTCACCGTCACGGTCACCGGACCAGCGGACGGCGCCGGTTTCCTCGGCGCTGGGACGGTCGGACTGTTGCCGAGGACTACAACGCCGACGATCCCGACCAGGAGCGAAACCGCAGCACCGACAGCGGCACCCAGGACTCGTACGAGCACCCCCATCACACACCTGCCTTGGTGCGAATGCGCAGGTAGGTGTCGGCGACTCGGATCACGTCTCCGTCGTGAAGCTGGACCGACTCGCCCACCGATCGGGTCACGCCGTTCAGCTCGATCGGGCGCTGGGGATTCAGGGTGAGGCCTGCTGCACCGGCCGACAGATAGGCCCACGGCATGTCCCCAGTGCCTTCGACGCGGACCCGGTGGGCACCAACGCCGCCGAGGTCGATGACTTCGCGGTCCACCACCACCTCGTGTCCTGCCCCGGGGCCCTCGATCAGGTCGACCCAGAACCGTCGGGTCACCCGGTCGGCGAGGCCGATCGCCAGACCGATGACGACGCACGCCAGGAAAATCGCCACCGAGAGAAAGGCCGACGGCGTCATGTCCAGCCCATAACGCTGGTCCAACCTGGAATAGATCATGAAGGGCCGGACAGCCGCGTGCAGGGCACCTCCCAGCGCTCCACCGACGAGTCCCCCGATCACGCCGGCTGCGACAGCGCGACCACTGCGACGCAACAGGCCCACGACCACGCCAATGCCGACGGCCTCGAGAACCCACGCCGACAGCACGGCCATCGCGGGTGCCACCACGGGTTGGAAGTCGGTATCACTCCCACTCCGGCTCACCAGGTAGAACACCAGCGCGGACAGCAACGAGACCGGGATCGACAACGCGGCTGCGCCGGCGCCCTGACGTACGCTGGCCGCAAGGTCACCACGGATCACGACGCCAGCACCGGCAAGCGCCCCAGCCAGGGCCATGCCGACCACCACGAGAAAGACGCCGCCCGCCGACGATGACCCTCCGAGGATCGCCCACACCAGCACCTGGAGCACACACACGACCAGTCCGGCCACGAGGCCGGCGGTCGCGCCGACAACGGGCGCGCTCCACACCACTCTCTGACCGGCGCCGAACCGAGCGGGGTCACTGCCCGGCCGACCAGCATCCCCGTAGTCCCGAGTCCCTGTCTCTCTTGCGCCCGGTGAACCGGCGACCGCGCCGTCGTCCCACCACTGGTCGGCAGCGGCCGGGGTAGCGGCGGGAGTCGGAATCGAGTACGCCAGCGCGGTTGCGGCAGTGGCTTCGGTGGGCGTGGCGTCTGTCCACCAGTCCGCCTCCGGGTTCACCGGCGGCGCAGAGTGTGCTGAGCCGTTGCTGCCTGGCGCCGGCGCGAGCACGGTCGCCGCCTCGCCGGCAGACACTGCGCCGAACGCCGCGTGATCTTGCTGCTCCGAGATCGGCAGCACCACCGTGCTGGTCTGGGGTTCACCGTGGATCGCGGTCAAGACCTGCGGCAACGTCGGTGGCCTGCTGGCGCCGCAGAACTCCTCGAGTTGGGACGCGAGACGTCGTACGTCCTGATCAGGGCTCTGCGCCAGAGCGCGCCAGACATCCGTGTTTGCCGGCTGCTCGAAGTCGGCCTGCGTAAGGATCAGATTCTCGCCATTGTGGAAACGCCACAGCCCCGGATCGACGGCGAGCGCGCGCAAGGACAGATAGCCGACGAGCAGGCTGAACGCATCCACGTCGGGTCCCCAGTCAGCCTTCGACCGCTTCGGATGCTGGAAGTTGGGATGCCCGGTCTCGGTCGGAGCGGTCGTCACACCAGGTGCATAGAAGCCGTCGAGATCGACAAGGCGGAAGACGCCTGACTCATCCACCAGAACATTGCCGCACTGGAGATCACCGTGAGCGGCTCCCTCAGCGGCAAGGTTCGCTCCCACGGCGAGCCATTCGTCGGCGTACGCCATCAGTCGCGCCGGGTCCTCGACGGCGTCGCCTACCGCGTCGTTGAGGGGAAGTCCCGGCGCCCATGGCATCAAGACCGCGGGCCAGCGGGCCCCCGAGACTTCGAGCCCGTAGTCGACCCAACGCACCGGTGCCACGCGAGGCAACGGTGCGGTCGAGAGGAACTCATCGATCTGGCGATACCGGTTGGCCGCATCGGGAGGCAGGTGGGTGAAGCAGCGCAGCGCGACCGGCCCCGAGTCGTGCTCGAGTTCGAAAACGATCGCGTTCTGACCGGTCGCGGACGCGGGCATGCCCA
>JBAOIH010000004.1:300000-552060 GCA_037045645.1 Nocardioides sp. | reverse complement strand
TCACCAGAGGCTGAGGTCCGCCTCGAACGTCTCGGTTCCCTCGCCCTCGACGGCGAACGACTCGACGAGTTGGGAGTGCCCGCGCGCCATCGACTTGTTGATCGCGATCATGGTGCCCGAGCCGCTGACTCGCAGCGTGAGGCGTACGTCTGTCACCACCGTGTGACGGCGCCAATAGGAGGCCGGGAACGCGTTGAAGTAGGTGCCCAGCGAGATCATCTGGCCGGGCTGCACGCTCAGCGCGGTGCGCGAGAGGATCTGGTCGGGACGCAGTTTGCGCCCCGTGGAGGTCGACTGCCGGATCGCGGCGTTGTTGAGATCCTTGGCCGCCGTGTTGCCGCCGATTTCGTAGCGGTCGGCGTCGAGCTTGGCCTCCTCCAGGTCGGCATAGAGCGGGAACGTGCCCGGGTCCTTGTCGGTCGGGAAGATCTGCCGCTGCAGCAGCCGGCGTACGGTGCCGGGGTTTTGTACTTCGCTCATTCGTCCACTCCCCCACTCGTCAGCGGTTGCGCCGTCCTCGAAGTGCGGCTTGATCACGTTGTCGAACTTCGACAGCGCCGACCCGATGGCCATGTGCATGTCGAGGTACTTGTACGTGCCGAGGCGACCACCGAACAACACCATCGGTTCGGCCTTGGCCAGGTCGCGGTACTTCAACAACTTGGCCCGGTCGTCCGCGGTGTTGATCGGGTAGTACGGCTCGTCGTCCTCGGTCGCGAAGCGGCTGTACTCGTGCACGATCACGGTCTTGCCGGGCAGGTGCGTCTTGGCGCGCTCGGGGTGGAAGTGCTTGAACTCGATGATCCGGGTGAACGGCACGTCCTGGTCGTTGTAGTTGACCACGCCGGTGCCCTGGAAGTCGTCGACGTCCTCGACGCTCTCCTCCAGGTCGACGGTGCGCCAGGAGAGTCGGCCCTCGCAGTTGTCCGAAGTATTCGTCGACCGGGCCGGTGTAGACGATCGGGACCTTGCCCTTGTAGTCGTCGGCCACGTCGAAGAAGTCGGTGTCGAGTCGCACCTCGATGTTGGGGTGGTCGGCCATCCGCTGCAGCCACGCGGCGTACCCGTCGACCGGGAGGCCCTCGTAGGTGTCGCTGAACCAGCCGTTCTCGAACGTGTAGCGCACCGGCAGCCGCGTGATGATGTCGGCGCTGAGTTCGGTCGGGTCGGTCTGCCACTGCTTTGCGGTGTAGCCCTTGATGAACGCCTCATAGAGCGGGCGTCCGATCAGGGAGATCGCCTTCTCCTCGAGGTTGGTCGCGTCCTCGGTGGCGATCTCGGAGGACTGCTCGGCGATCAGCGCGCGCGCCTCGTCGGGGGTGTGGCTGTGTCCGAAGAACTGGTTGATCAGCCCGAGGTTCATCGGCAGCGAATACACCTGCCCCTGGTACTTGCCGAAGACGCGGTGCTTGTAGTCGGTGAAGGAGGTGAAGCGGTTGACGTACTCCCAGACGCGCTGGTTGGAGGTGTGGAACAGGTGCGCGCCATACTTGTGCACCTCGATGCCGGTCTCCGGGTTGCGCTCGGAGTAGGCGTTGCCGCCCAGGTGCGAGCGGCGTTCCAGGATGCGCACCTTGAGACCGAGTTCGTTGGCGGCCCGCTCGGCGATGGTGAGTCCGAAGAACCCGGACCCGACGATCAGCAGATCCGGCAGGCTGGAATTGGCGTCTGACAAGGCATTCTCCGACACAGTGAGTCAGTCTACGGATGGGGATGGCGGCGTCCGCATTCCACGCGCGGCGCGTACGGCACGAATCACGTTGCGTGCCTCACCCGGTCCACCGCGCACCGGGCTGAGTGCGACGACCCCGGCAGCGATCACGTACGGCTTGGCGCGGACCCCGGCGTTCTGGCCATAACGGAAGTGCACCGCGAACAGATTGCGATACATGTAGTAGCCCTTCCAGCCCGCTAGGTCGTGCTGCTGGTTGAAGTCGAGTTGGCGTACGAGCACCGCGTCGCGCACCGCAAGGATCCGATAGCCGGCGTTGCGGACCCGGATCGCGTAGTCGACGTCGTCGTAGAAGATGAAGAACGACGCGTCCGGCAGGCCGACCTGCGTCACCACGTCTCGACGCACCATGAAGCCCTCGAAGGCCACGTTCTCCAGCGCCACCGTCTCCGGCATCGCCGACCGGGTGCCGTACGTCGTCTCCACCATCGCGGTCTTGGGCTTGATGGCGCGCGGGTCGGCGAGGTCGAAGCGCAGGGCGGCCTTCTCCACCAGTGCGCCGGAGCGGTCCTCGCGCACGCACATAAGGGCCGGCTCGTCGTACGACCAGCAGCACCTCCAGGCAGTCCGGAGCGGGCACCACGTCGTCGTCCATCAGCCAGAAGCGGTCGTACGCCTGGCTCGTACGCGGTCCGCATGCCCACGTGGAAGCCACCGGCTCCGCCGGTGTTCTCGTCGAGGCGGATCACCTGCAGCGGCAGGTCATCGCGAGCGGCAAGCACGTCCGGGGTGTGGTCGGTGCTGGCGTTGTCGACCACCACGATCGTGTCGGCCGGCCTGGTCTGGGCGGCGAGCCCGTCGAGCATGCCGACGAGCAGGTCGGCGCGGTTGTAGGTGACCACGACCACCGCGACGCGGGTCACGACAGGAACCTCTCGTGTCCGCTGAAGTCGCCCTGCACACCGGCCATCATCGCGCGCAGACTCAGCCGAAGGCGGCCCAGGTCGGGGCGGGTGAACGTGTAGAACCACACGGTCTTCACCAGGAACGCCAACGCGAAGGGCCACCCTTTGTAATCACGCAGGTTCACCAGGTTGTTGCGCGCCATGCAGTAGTGCTTCAGGTCGCTGGGGCTGTGGTTGTAGGTGGTGCGACCACGCATCATCTTGGTGCCGAGTTCGCCCACGCTGGGGTGCAGCACCCGCGCGGTCGACCACCGTCGCGCAGCGTGCCCCGGATTCTTGCGCGCGCCAGAGGAACTCGACGTCGTCGCCCCAGATGAAGAACTCCTCACGTGGGAGTCCGATCCGGTCGACGAGTTCCTTGGTCACCAGTACGCCGTTGAAGGGGATCACCACGTCCTTGATGACGCCGCCGCTCGCAGCGGCGCGTACCTCGGCCAGACTGCGCACCGTCCGGGTGCCTCCGGGCAGCCGGATCGGAAACACCAGGCGGTCAGGATCTTCTTGATCCACCACGAGGGGACCCCAGAAGTCGTATCCGGGGGTGGCGAGCAGGCTGGTGAGGCAGTCCTCGTCCGGAAGCCCGTCGTCGTCCATCAGCCAGACGAGGTCGGCGCCCTCGTCCAGTGCCCAGGCCAGGCCGTCGTGGAAGCCTCCGGCACCACCCCGATTGGTGGGCAGACTGCGGTGCCGCAGGGGTACACCCGCCCTCGCGGAGTGCGTCTCCAGCCAGCCGCCGGTCCCGTCGGTCGAGGCGTTGTCGATCACCAAGATCGCATCGAGGCGACCCAGGCCGCGCAGTCGCTCGACCAGGCGCGAGAGCAAGGCGAGGCGATTGAACGTGACCACCACGGCGATGACGCGGGCGGACTCGGGTGCGGGCACGATGTCAGCCTAGGGCCAGCCTCTGGTCAGCAGCTCGCGGCAAGGTCGTCCGACTCGTTGGCGGCGTACCCGTCCTTGAGGGTTCCGACCGAACCACCGGTAACGGACTGCTGCTTCGCACGCTTCGACTTCCTGGAGACCGGCGCCTTCAGAGTGCCTTCTGCGCGCGCGATCGACTCCTTGACCTTGCGCTGGACCAACGCGATGTCGGGTTGCGCGGTGTTGATCATCGGGGGCACCAGGGAGAGTGTCGTGATCGGCTGGCCCTTGGCCTTGACGGCCAGCGCCATCAGCCGACCCACGTCCGAGCCCGGAACGCTGGTCGAGACCATCTCCGATGACGCGTTGGCGATGGCCTGGAAGTTGGTCAGGGCCGACTGCGGACTGACCTGGTTGAGCATCGCCGACATCACGCACTTCTGCCGGGCCATCCGGCTGTAATCGTCAGAATCGTAGCGGGCTCGGGCGAACCACAACGTCTCCTGGCCGGTGAGCTTGCGGGTGCCGGGGTCGATGTAGTGGAAGTAGGAGTCGGTGGGCAGGCCGACGGGGATCGGCTGGCGTACGTTCAACTCCACCCCGCCGACCGCATCGACCAGTTCACGGAAACCGCCGAGGTTCACCATCGCCCAGTAGTTCATCTTGAGTCCGGTGATGCCCTCGACCGCCGACACGGTGGCGTCGACACCGGCGCGCTCGGAGTGCTTGAACAACGTCGTGTGGTCTTGTGCCCACGTCGAGACGCCGTTGAGGTACTGCCCCTCGAGGTTGAATCCTTCGGGGAACTGCTTGTCCATCACCGAGCCCGCTCGGAATGGGAAGTTCTGCATGTTGCGCGGCAGGCTGATCAGCACGGTGCGGCCGGTCTCGGCATCGATTGAGGCGACGGTCATCGAGTCGGGCCGCATCCCCCAGCGGTCGGCGCCGGAGTCGCCGCCCATGAGGAGCACGTTGTAGCGGCCGTGGTGGGCAGCACTCGAAGCGCCGTCACCGAACATCGTGATCAGGAAGTCGCGTTGGACGCCGACGACGTGGGCACCGAAGAGCATCACCGCGGCGGTGGTGAGACTCAGGAAGCCGTTGACCCCGACGATCGCCAGGCGCTGGCGCTGCTGCAGCGCGAGCGGCTGGCCCAGCCGCCACGCGTCCATGAAGAGCGCCACCCAGGCGATGGCGCCGACCATCAGCAGCAGGCGTACGAAGAGCAGCAGGCTGGTGTTGGCCAGCAGCGTGAAGCCGGTCTCGTGATCAGCCAGCGACATCACCGCTGCGATCAGGCCCAGCCCGACCACAGCGCCCCAGATTCGCAGGGCGACCCACCCGACCCGCCGGTTGCCGGCGATCATCTGCGCCGAGCCGGGCAGGAACAAGGTGAGCACCATCAGCGACATCGCACGGCGGAACCGTACGCGACTGGCGCGTTCGGCGACCGTGAGGGAAGGAGCGGTCGACACGATGCATGCCTCTCTTGGCTGGGGAAGGAGACGAGAGTGGGCTCCGCAAGTATCACCAGTCACACCCGTCACAGCCGCGATGACGCGCCGGACCGGTGCGATCAACTGCGCCCAGCGTCGATCTCGGTCTTGCGCGCCAGGCGGTTGGCCCGGCGGATCTCGGCCTCACGCTGGCGACGCGCGTCCTCATCTGACTCGATCAGCAATGCCGGCACACGACGCGACGCCCCGTGATCGTCGATTGCCACGAACACGAAATATGCCGACGCCACGTGCACCGGCTGATCCGCCGCATTGCCCCACGGCTGCGCCTCGACTCGTACGCCGATCTCCATCGACGAGCGGCCGGCCCAATTCACCTGCCCATAGGTGCGGACGATGTCGCCGACGTGGACGGGTTCGAGGAAGACCATCTCGTCCATCGCGGCGGTGACCGCCGGACCACCGCTGTGCCGATTGGCCACCGCGCCGGCCGTGGAGTCGGCCAACTTCATGATCTCGCCGCCGTGCAGGTTGCCGAGCAGGTTGGCCTGGGACGGATGGGTCATGTCCGCCAGGGACACGCGGGAGAACGAGACGGGCCGCGCTTCGGGTTCGGTCACCCTCGGCACGGTAGCGTTTCGGACCATGACAGACCGCCCTCGGGGATCCGGGTCCGGCGCCCCCGAGGAGGGCAGCGCGGAGTACGAGTGGCTCTATGGCGAGCGGCCCTCCGCGGCAGGCTCGGCCGGGGCCGACGACCGTACGCGAGCCATCCCGACGGCCCACGATCGAGCGCGGTCGATGCCACCGCCTCGTGACCGGGCGCCCGAGACGAAGGTGATGCCGACCGTGTCCCGAGGCGAACAGCGACCCTTCGCTCCCCCGCCCGCGCCACCTCGCGACAGCGCCCGGCCACCGCGAGCGCCACGTCGTCGACCGCGCCTGCGTTGGCTGGTGTGGCTGCTCGTGCTGTGGCTGGTGTTCTTGCTCGCGGTGCCGCTGTGGACGTGGTCGAAGATCGACTCCGTCGACGCGGCCCCATCCGGCGACCGGCCCGGCGACACGGCCGGAACCAACTATCTGATCATCGGCTCGGACAAGGCCGACGACCTCAGCCCGGCCCAGCGCAAGGCGCTGAAGACCGGTCCACGAGGTGGCACCAACACCGACACGATCATCGTGCTGCATACCGGGGCCGGCGACGACACGATGATGTCGATTCCCCGCGACACGCTCGCCGAGATCCCCGATCACGGGACCGGGATGATCAACTCGGCCTTTGCCCGCGGCGGCGCCCCGTTGCTGGTGGCCACGGTGGAGAAGTTGACCGGGCTGCACATCGATCATGCGGTCGAGCTTGGCTTCGGTTCGGTGATCAACACCGTCGATGCCCTTGGTGGCGTGGAGATCTGTCCCAAGATCGATATGAAAGACCCGATGGCGCGCCTCGACATCAAGAAGGGGTGCCAGGAGGTCGACGGGATGACCGCGTTGGCGTACTCGCGTTCGCGTCACGTCACCGCATTGAGTGACCTCGACCGAGTCGCGCGGCAGCGTGAGGTGATCGGGGCGCTCGGCGGCAAGGCCAAGTCGCCGATGACGTTCGTCAACCCGTGGCGCTACGTGCGGATCAACCAGGCTGCCGGTGACTCGATCCGGATCGACGACGAGATGGGGCCGTACGCCCTGGGGCGCTTCGCGCTGGCAATGGCCGGTGGCCGCAAGACCTGCACGCTGCCCAATCTGCCAGCACCCAGCGACCCCAACCGGCTCGTGATGGACGCCGAACGGGCCAAACCGCTGCTCACCGCGTTGCGGGAGGGGTCGTCGATCCCTGGGTCTAGTTGCACGCCGACGGGGCGCGCCCGCCAGTAGCCCTCTCGCTGCCACACTGCTCCCATGAGCGACCAGTTCGAGGACGCCTGGCTCCTCGTGATCGACCCGCAACACATCTTCGCCTCCCCCGACAGCGAGTGGGGGTCGCCGATGTTCGCCGACATCGTGGCGCCCGTACGCCGACTCGCGCAGCGATTCGCAGGTCGGGTGATCGTGACGCGGTGGGTGGCGCCCGACGAGCCGATGGGTTCGTGGGGGCCCTATCTGGTGGCCTGGCCGATGGCCGACGTTGCCTCGGACGACCCGAAGTTCGACATCGTGCCCGAGTTGGCCGAGCTCGACGCCCAGGTGTTCACCGCGACGACCTTCGGCAAGTGGGGTCCGGCGCTGGCAACGCTCACGGGAGCCACGCCGCGCCTGGTGGTGACCGGCGTGTCCACGGATTGCTGCGTCATCTCGACTGCCTTGGCCGCGGCGGACGCGGGCGCCACCTTGACCGTGGTGACCGATGCCTGCGCGGGTTCGACGCCGCAGAATCACCGGGCGGCGCTGGACGTGATGGCGCTCTATCCGCCACAGATCACCCTCGCGACCAGCGCGGAGGTGCTCGGGTGACCCGAGTCATCCACACCGGCCAGGCCCTGGTCGACGTCGTCCTCGAAGTGCCCGCGCTGCCGCGGCGCGGACAGAACGTGATGGCCACCTCCTCGACTCGCTATGCCGGAGGGTCGGTCAACGTGCTCGTGGCGGCAGCGCGGTTCGGTGCATCATGTGTGCTCGCGGGCGCGCACGGCACCGGACCCAATGGCGATCTGATCCGCTCGGCGCTGGCCGGCGAGGGGATCTCCGCCTCAGCCGCACCGATCGTGTCTCGCGACACCGCCGCCTGCCTGGTGCTGGTCGAGCCGTCGGCGGAGCGTACGTTCGTCACCGAGTTGGGGGCCGAGCGCGAGATCAGCGTGTCGTCGCTGTCCGCCTCGGCGCCGTCACCGGGCGATCTGGTGTGCGTCACGGGCTATTCGCTGGCCTTGCAATCGACCCGCGACCCGTTGCTGGCTTGGCTTGCGACCTTGGCTCCTGAAGTCGTCGTGGTGCTGGATCCGGGCGCGGCCTTCGCCGGCCTGCCTGCGCAGGTGCGGTCGACGATGTTGGGGCATACCGACATCTGGACCAGCAACGCCGAGGAGGCCGCCGACCTGCTGGCCGCACTCGGCGCTCCCCTGCCCGCCGACGCCGACACGATGGCCGATCCCGCGTCGGCGATCGCTCCGCTGTTGCGCGGCGACGCGATCACCCTCGTGCGCGACGGCCCGCTCGGCTGCGCGGTGACGGTGTCAGGACGTACGACCCTGGTGCCCGGCTTCCCACAAGAACCCGTGGACACCAACGGCGCGGGCGACACCCACACCGGCGCCTTGATGGCCGAGATCGCCGCCGGTCGCGACTGGGTCGAGGCGTGTCGACGGGCCAACGCCGCGGCGGCGATCAAGGTGACCCGGCGCGGCCCGGCCACGGCGCCGACGGGGGGCGAGGTGGCCGAGTTCTTGCGCGCCTCGGCTGGGGTTGAGCGGACCCCTGTCCGCTCAACCACCGGAGAACCGGGGGCTTAGCGGACAAATCGCGGGCTGAGCTACAACTTCAACAGGTCGAGGGCGGCGCGGGCGGCGGGGCCGCCGGACTCCTCTGCCACATCGAGAGCACGCGGCACGTCGAGGTCGGCCAGGAGTGCGGCGATCACCTCGTCGCGCCCCGCCTCCGAGCCGCGACGTCCCGCGGAGACCCGCAGACGCTCCAGCCGATCTGCGGCTTCGTCGAGCATCGAGACCTCATAGGTCCACGGCTCGGACCACCGGCGATCGAGCAGCAGCAGGCGTACGGCTGCCGCGCTGTGCTGGGCGAGCAGGTCGCGGACCAGGACCAGGTTGCCGGTGGACTTGGCCATCTTCGCCCCGTCCACACACACCGTCCCGACGTGCACCTGGCGCCGGGCGAACGGTGCGGCGCCGCTGAGCGCCTCTACCATCGCGGCCTGATAGGCATGGTGCGGGAACGCCAGGTCGGCGCCTCCGACGAGCACGTCGACTCCCGAGCCGAAGACGGTGGCGGCCATCGCGGCACATTCGACGTGCCAGGCCGGGCGGCCCCAACCCCACGGGCTCGGCCAGGCCGGATGGTCCTCGCCGGACGGGCGCCACAAGGCGACGTCCCACGGCGTGCGACGCCCTTCGATCTCGTCGCCGAATTCGCGCAGCGCCGCCAACGCCTGAGCCTCCTCCAGGCCACCGTGCGACAAGGAGGCGGGAGCGGTGAAGAACACCGTGCCACCGACTTCGTACGCCTGCCCGAGTCGCAGCAGCGCTTCGGTCAGTTGGATGACCTGGTTGACGTGGGTGTGGGCGCGTGGGGCGATATCCGGGCGTGCGATGGACAGATCGCGCATGTCCCGGTCGAAGAGGAACTCCTGGGTGACCGCGAACTCGTCGTAGTGCCTGCTGTGCCGCTCCGCCGCCTCGGTAAGCACGTCGTCGACATCGGTGACGTTGCGACAACTCACGGTCTTGAGGTCGACGGCACGTGCCAAGGTGAGCAGCAGATCAGCCCAGGCGAAGGTCGCCGCATGTCCCAGGTGGGTGACGTCGTAGGGCGTGATGCCGCAGGTGTAGACCCGCATGGTCCCCGCCAGGGGCAGCGGCTCACCGGCCAACACGAAGTCGGCGGGGCGTGGACCCAAGGTTCGGGACAACTCATAACGACCGCTGTTGCCGACCACTCCAGGACCTGCCACTGTCATGCTCTGATCATGCCCGACCACCGTCCACTGATCGCCGCGGGACTCACGGCGTCACTCTCGATCGGGCTGCTCGCGCTGGCGATGACGTACGGCTGGCTGGGCCCGGACGTCGGCCGGGGCGCCGTCTTCTGTGAAGCCGCCCGCGACGGCCTGATCAAGCAGCCCGCCAACACCCTGTCCAACGTCGGCTTCGTGCTCGCCGGGCTGCTGGCGGCCTGGCAGGCCGGACGCCCCGAGTTCCTGGGCACGCTGAGCCGGTCGCTCGCCACGGCGTACGCCTGCGTGGTGGTGCTGCTCGGTCCGGCCTCGGCCGCCATGCACGCCACCCAGAGCGCGTGGGGCGGACACCTCGACATGCTGAGCATGTACCTGGTGGCGGGATTCGCGGCCGCGTACGGCTGGGCTCGCTGGGCGCGTCGCGGCCCGACAGCGTTCGCGGCTGCTTTCGTCGTCTGTGTCGCCGCGTGCGAGGTGGCCGGGCTCTGGTCGCGGCCGATCCCGGTCGTGCAGTACGCCGGCAACCTGGCCTTCGCCGCCCTGCTGATCGCGGCCGTGGTCTTCGAGACGCTGTGCTGGCGGCGCGGGGCGACGCGGCGGCGCATGGCGTACGGCTTCGCGGCACTCGGCTCGATGCTCACGGCGTTCGCGATCTGGAACCTCGGCCAGCACGGCTGGTGTGACCCGCACTCCCTGATCCAGGCGCACGCGGTGTGGCACCTGCTGTGTGCCGTGGCGGCGTACTTCCTCTTCCGGCTCTACGCCAGCGAGCGTCAGATCTCCGACTGAATCCCAGCGAGCAGTTGGCGCGCCATCACGATGCGCTGCACCTGGTTGGTGCCTTCGTAGATCTGGGTGATCTTGGCATCCCGCATCATCCGCTCGACCGGGTAGTCGCGGGTGTAGCCATAGCCGCCGAGCACCTGGACCGCGTCGACGCTCACCTGCATGGCGGTGTCGGAGGCGAAGCACTTGGCCGCAGCACCGAAGAACGTCAGATCCTTGTCGCCACGCTCGGAGCGTCCCGCAGCGGCGTACGTCAACTGCCGTGCCGCCTCGACCTTCATGCCCATGTCGGCGAGCAGGAACTGAAGGCCCTGGAAGTCGGAGATCGACTTGCCGAACTGCTGACGCTCCTGGGCGTACGTGAGCGCGTAGTCCAGCGCGCCCTGAGCAACACCGACGGCTTGGGCCGCGATGGTGACGCGGGTGTGGTCGAGGGTCTTCATCGCGGTCGCGAACCCAGAGCCGACCTCGCCGATGATCCGGTCACCGGGGATCCGGACGTTGTCGAGGTAGACCTCCTTGGTCGGCGAGCCCTTGATGCCGAGCTTCTTCTCGGGCGCCCCGAACGAGACGCCGTCGTCGGATTTCTCGACCACGAACGCGCTGATGCCGCCGCGAGTCTTCTTCTCGGGGTCGGTCACCGCCATCACGGTGTAGTACTCCGACTCCCCCGCGTTGGTGATCCAGCGCTTCACGCCGTTGAGGACCCAGTCGTCGCCATCGCGTACGGCGGTGCACTTCATCCCGCCCGCGTCCGAGCCGGCGTCCGGCTCGGAGAGGCAGTACGAGAAACCGCCCTCGCCGGCAGCGAGCTTGGTGAGGTACTTCTTCTTGAGGTCTTCCGATCCCGCGATCTGCACGGGCAGCGAGCCGAGTTTGTTCACCGCCGGGATCAGCGAGGACGACACGCAGGCACGCGCGACCTCCTCGATCACCAGGCACGTGGCCAGAGCGTCCGCGCCGGCACCGCCGTACTCCTCGGGCACGTGCGGAGCATGGAAGTCGGCCGCCAACAGGGCAGCCGCGGCTTCGTGCGGGTAGCGCGCCTCTTCGTCCACCACGGCCGCGTAGGGGGCGACCTTGGCGTCGCACAGATCGCGAACGGCCTCCCGGATCGCCTGGTGTTCCTCGGACAGCGCATACATCGGGAAGTCACTCATGCTCGGATCCTACGGAACCTCACTCGCCGCGCACGACGCTGCCCTTGGCCTCCGCGGCCAGGCGCAGGTCGTCTTGGAACGAGACCATCCGGGCTCGCAGGTCCGCCTCGGCCGCGGCCAGGATGCGTACGGCCAGCAACCCGGCGTTGCGCGCATTGCCGATCGAGACGGTGGCCACGGGAACCCCTGCGGGCATCTGCACGATCGAGAGCAGGGAGTCCATCCCGTCGAGGTGCTTGAGCGGCACCGGCACCCCGATCACCGGCAGGGGTGTCACCGCGGCCAACATCCCCGGCAGGTGAGCAGCACCACCGGCGCCCGCGATGATCGCCCGCAGCCCGCGATCCGCGGCCTCGCGACCGTACGCCAGCATCCGGTCGGGCATCCGGTGCGCCGAGACGACGTCGGCTTCATAGGCGACCTCGAACTCCTCCAACGCTTCGGCAGCTGCCTGCATCACCGGCCAGTCCGAGTCCGAACCCATCACGATGCCGACCACGGGGTCAGTCGTCCTCATCTGCTCACTCACTCTCCTCGCCGAGTTCACCGGCGAACCAGGCGGCTGCATGACGCGCGCGCTCCAGACAGTCGTCGAGGTCGTCGCCGTACGCATTGACGTGCCCGACCTTGCGGCCCGGCCGCAGGTCCTTGCCATACAGGTGCACCCGCAGGCGGGGATCGCGCGCGAGCGCGTGCGGATAGCCGTCCCACAGGCTGCCGGTCTCCGCCTCGCCCCCCAGGATGTTGACCATCACCGTCCACGGCGCTCGTGCCGTCGGGGCACCGAGTGGCAGGTCCAAGACCGCTCGCAGGTGATTCTCGAACTGTGAGGTCACCGCGCCGTCCTGGGACCAGTGCCCGGTGTTGTGCGGGCGCATCGCCAACTCGTTGACCAGGATCCGGCCGTCACGGGTCTCGAAGAGTTCGACGGCCAGGATGCCGGTCACGCCCAGCGCACCGGCGATGTCGAGGGCGATCCGTTGCGCGCGGGCGGCCAGATCGGCATCGAGCGCAGGCGCCGGGGCGATCACTTCCCGGCAGATGCCGTCGATCTGGGTCGTCTGCACGACCGGGTAGGCAGCGGCCTGGCCGCTAGGCGCCCGCGCCACGAGAGCGGAGAGTTCGCGGGTGAAGTCGACGCGTTCCTCGGCAAGAAGGCGTACGCCCGTGCGTGCGGCGACCTCGAATGCCTCGGCGCAGTCGGCCGCCGTGGAGACGAACCACACGCCCTTGCCGTCGTACCCTCCGCGCGTGGTCTTCAGCACGCACGGCAGGCCGAACTCCTCGACCGCGGCAACGTCGGTGACGATCGCGTTGCGCGGGCAGGGCACGTCGAGTGCAGCCAGCCGTTCACGCATCAGCCCCTTGTCCTGGGCATAGACCAAAGCCTCAGGCCCGGGGCGTACGGCCAGCCCGTCCCCCTCGAGCGCATGGAGGTGTTCGGTCGGGACATGCTCATGGTCGAACGTCACCACGTCACAACCCCGGGTGATCGCGCGCAAGGACGCGAGATCGCGATAGTCGCCGACCTGGTGGTCGGGGATCACCTGCGCGGCGCTGACGCCCTCGGCCTCCGCGAGCAGGCGCAGCGGGAGTCCCATCGCGTTGGCCGGCGCGGCCATCATCCGGGCCAACTGACCGCCGCCGATGATCGCCAAGCGGGCAACGTTGCCTGAGGTGTCCGACACGCAGGCGATGCTAGCGAGAGCGCTGGGTCACTCCGCCGGGCGGCGGGGGTCGACCGGTTCGAAACACAGCCCGACGCCGCGATGGGTCGTGATCAGATGCGGGTCGCGCGGATTGTCGCCGATCTTGCGTCGCACCCAGCCCAGATGCACGTCGATGGTCTTGGAACTGGAGTAGAAGTCCGAATTCCACACCTCGGCCATCAAGGTCCGCCTCGTCACCACCGCCCCCGGGCGGCTGATCAACGCTTCGAGGAGATCGAACTCCTTGCGGGAGAACGCCACCTCCACATCATCAACCCACACGCGTCGGGCCACGGGATCAAGCCGGACGCTCTGGACGGAATGCATTCATCTAAACTAAGTGCGGTCGTGGGACACCGGGAGGGTTTTCATCTTTCCTTTACCCAAAAAACCCGAATGTGCCGTGCAGATTGCCAATTACACCCAGTTTTCGCGCCTCGGGTCGCTCAACGTCGGCGTACGACCACCGGTTCGACCAGCCCGAAGCCACGCACCGCACGCTCGGTGAGCCGTCGGGTCTCGAAAAGTTCGTCGGGCAGCTTGGCCGCCGTGGCGTCGTCGATGATCAATCGGTTGCGTCTGGCCACCGTGGTGAGACGAGCCGCCAGATTCACCGGCGCACCGAAGACGTCGCCCAGGCGCATCACGACAGCGCCGGACGCTACCCCGACGCGTACGTCCGGCATCCGCGCGTCGCGGCCGATCACGGAGATGATCCCCTCGGCGGTCTCGATGGCACGCACCGGATCGGAGTTCACGAACAGCACCGAGTCGCCGATGCTCTTGATCAACCTGCCGTCGGCCGATGCGACCACGTCGTGGCAACGCGACTCGAACAACTCGACGAGTTCACCGGTGCGGATCGCGCCGAGCTCGTTCGACAGTTCGGTGTAGGCCACGATGTCGGCGAAGCCGACGGACAACTCGACGGTCTGCAAGTCGGCCTCGTTGGCGGCCAACGCCTCGATCCGGCTCGCGGCGGCGGCCAGGTGTCGGCGCCAGGCGTAGACGAGCAACAACTCGAAGGGCGGGTTGAGGCGTTGCACTAGTTGCAACGCGGCGTCCCAACGGCTGCTCTCTCCCGCGGGGTCGGTGCGCTCGAACTCCTCCAGCCGCGACATCAGCGTCGCGACCTGCCAGTCCGCCAGTCGCGCCATCGTGGATCCGAGGGCACGGGTCAAGGTGACCGCGAGGTCCGCGTCGATGGTGCCGACATCGACGCCCAGTGCGACCGAGCGCAGCGCCTCCACGTCGGCGTCGTTGAAGGCGATCTCGGTGTTGCGCTCGGGGAAGCCGAGCGCGCGCCACAGCCGCTTGGCGAAGTCGAGCGGGATCCCGGTCTGTGCCGACACCTGGTCGGCGTCATAGACGGCCTCGCCGTGCAGGATCGTCTCTTCGAGCCGGGCAGATCCCGAACGTTCCTCAGGCTCCATCGTCCCCACGACCGCCTCCGCTGAGTTGGTGCAGTTGCTCGGAGACCTTGAGCTGGACGGCTTCCACGTCTGGGATGTCGTCGAGTTCGACCCGGCCGTCGGTGCTCGCGTCGGAGACGACCAGCGTCCCGCAACCGAACATCCGGTCCAGTACGCCGATCTCGAAGTCGACCCCACTGATCCGGTTGAGTGGGATGGTGCGCCCTTCCTTGGCCACGAACCCCGAGCGCTTCACGAAGCGACGATTGGTGAAGGTGTAGGTCGTGGTCAGCCAACGGATCAGAGGCAGCACGAAGACGTACACCACCGCCGCCCCGGCGAGAACCGCCACCGCGGCCCACCACAACCCCTCGGGCAGCACGCTGGCGAGCAGGATGGCCAGGGCCACGACGACCACTGCGCCGAACACCGGCAAGATCAGCGCCTTGGGGTGGGTGCGGGTGTGGACGACGACGTGCTCACCCTCGTTCAGGAGCCGCGTTGGGAAGGTCACGACACGATCCTCTCACTGCGTGTGGCTTTGGGCACGTACGTGCACCACGTCCCCCGCATGCACGGTGACCGGTCCGTCGGGGCCTGCCACGATCAGACCCCCGTCGTCGTCGATGCCGATCGCCTCTCCGACCAGCGGACCGGCCGCCTGTTCCACCCGGACCTGTCTGCCGAGGGTGTGGCACAGCTCGCGATAGTCACGCGCCAGCGCTTCGGGGCCCTCGTGCAGGCGTACGGCCTCGTGCGCGATCGCCGTCAGGATGCGGATCAGGAGTGTGGTGCGGTCGAGGTCGTGTCCGGCCAGCGCGAGGGAGGTGGCCGTCTCGACGGGCAGTTCCTCGGCCGCGGTCGAGACGTTGATCCCGATCCCGAGCACTGCTGCCGGCCCGGTGTCGGTCTCGACACGTTCGGCGAGCAGCCCGGCTACCTTGCGGTCGCCCAGGAGGACGTCGTTGGGCCACTTCAGTGACGCGCGTACGCCGAACTCGCGCAGGGCCGACACGACGGCGACCCCGCTGAGCAGCGGGAGCCAGGGCCACGACGCCGGCGGCAGGTCGGGACGCAAGATCACCGAGAAGGTCAGCGCGGAGCGTGCGGGCGTCTCCCAAACCCGGTCCAGTCGGCCGCGTCCGGCCGTCTGATGCTCGGTGACCACGACCACACCGGCGGGCTCTCCAGAGCGTGCCAACTCGGCTGCGGTGGCGTTGGTGGAGGGGTCCTGAGCCGAGATGCGCACGTCGTACGACGCCACCCCCGCCAGCTGCGACGCATCAAGGGGTGGGCGCTGAACCGCGGGCCTCGTCACACGACTAGATTGGCCTATGCGTCCGGCGCAGGCGAGCCGGGCCACGCCACCACCGCTAGGAGCCACGAGTGACTGCTGAGCCCACCACGGAATCCGACATCGACCTGCACACCACCGCAGGCCGGCTGGCCCAAAAGGAGCAGATGCTCGACGAGGCTCGCCGGATGATGGACGAGCAGGCGCGCGAGAAGCAGCACAAGAAGGGCCGCAAGTCCGCGCGTGAGCGGATCGAGATGCTCTTCGACGAGGGCACCTTCGTCGAACTCGACGAGCTCGCCCGGCACCGGTCGACCAACTTCGGCCTGGAGAAGAAGCGCCCGTACGGCGACGGCGTCGTCACCGGTTTCGGTGAGATCGACGGACGCCAGGTGGCGGTCTTCTCCCAGGACTTCTCGATCTTCGGCGGCTCGCTCGGCCAGGTGTACGGCGAGAAGATCTGCAAGGTCATGGACCTGGCGATCAAGACCGGGATGCCGATCATCGGCATCAACGAGGGCGCGGGCGCTCGCATCCAGGAGGGTGTGGTCTCGCTCGGCTTGTATGGCGAGATCTTCAAGCGCAACGTGCACGCCTCGGGGGTGATCCCGCAGATCTCGATGATCATGGGCAACTGCGCGGGCGGCCACGTCTACTCCCCCGCGGTCACCGACTTCACCGTGATGGTCGACCAGACGTCGGCGATGTTCATCACCGGACCCGACGTGATCAAGACGGTCACCGGCGAAGACGTCACCATGGAGGACCTCGGCGGTGCGCGCGCGCACTCGACCAAGTCGGGCAACAGCCACTACATGGCCTCCGACGAGGAGGACGCGATCGAATACGTCCGCGCGCTGCTGTCGTACCTACCGCAGAACAACCTCGACGAACCGGTCATCTACGACGAGCAAGCCGACTTCGAGTTGACCGACCTCGACCACGCGCTCGACACGATCATCCCGGACTCGCCCAACCAGCCGTACGACATGCACGACGTGATCAACACGGTCCTCGACGACCAGGAGTTCCTGGAGTCGATGGAGTTGTTCGCGCCCAACATCATCACCGGCTTCGGCCGAGTCGAGGGTCGCCCGGTCGGCGTCGTGGCCAACCAGCCGATGCAGTTCGCGGGCACATTGGACATCGACGCGTCCGAGAAGGCCGCGCGGTTCGTACGTTTCTGCGATGCGTTCAACCTGCCCGTGCTGACCTTCGTCGACGTGCCCGGCTTCCTGCCCGGGGTCGCTCAGGAACACACCGGCATCATCCGCCGCGGCGCGAAGTTGATCTACGCCTACTCCGAGGCCACCGTGCCGCTGGTCACGATCATCACGCGCAAGGCGTACGGCGGGGCGTACGACGTGATGGGCTCCAAGCACCTCGGTGCCGACATCAACCTGGCCTGGCCCACGGCGCAGATCGCGGTGATGGGTGCGCAAGGTGCGGTCAACATCTTGTATCGCCACGAGTTGAAGGGCGCCGAGGACCCCGAGGCGCTGCGCGCGGAGTTGATCGACGAGTACGACACCAAGCTCGCCAACCCGTACGAAGCCGCCGAGCGGCTCTACATCGACGGCGTGATCAGCCCGCGCAACACCCGCCCAGAAGTAGTCCGGGCGCTGCGGATGCTGCGTACGAAGCGGGCCGTGCTGCCGGCCAAGAAGCACGGAAACATCCCGCTGTGAGCGAGGGAGCCGAGGAGCCGAGGCTCCGCATCATCACCCCGAACGCGACCGACGAAGAGATCGCCGCGATCGTGGCGGTGGTCAGCGCGCTCGGCTCGGGATCGGCCGAAAGCCCGAAGAAGACGCCGAGCACCTGGAGCGCGGCCTACCGCCAGACGCGGGTGCACTACTCGCACGGCCCGGGCGGCTTGCGAGCCTCCGGGATGCCGCAGCATCGCGGTCGCTGATCAGGCCCCGGCGAGCCCGCAGCCTCAGATCCACCCCATCCGGCGAGCAGTTGCGACCGCCTCGTGCCGGTTGGCGGCTCCCAGCTTGGCAGCCGCGCTGGAAAGGTAGTTGCGCACGGTGCCGGCCGAGAGATGCACTCGAGCCGCAATCTCCTCGACCGGGGCACCATCCGCGGCAGCTTCGAGTGCATCGGCCTCGCGTGGAGTGAGCGGAGAGTCCCCCGCAGCGATCGCCTCGGCGGCCAGATCGGGGTCGACGTGCCGTCCGCCGGCGTGCACCTTGCGTACGACCTCCGAAAGCGTCGCCGCCGACGTGGTCTTGGGCAGGAAGCCCTTCACCCCAACGGCCAGCGCGCGTTTGAGATAGCCCGGCCGACCATGGCTGGTCACGATGAGGCATTGGCAACTTGGCAATTCTCGCCCGAGCCGCTCGGCGAGACTGATGCCGTCGCCGTCAGGTAATTGCAGATCGAGCACCGCGACGTCGGGCCGCACGTCCAGGGCCTGCGACAACCCGTCGGTCACCGAAGCCGCCTGGGCAACCACCTCGAGGTCGTCCTCCAGATCGAGCATCTGCGCGAGCGCGCCACGGATCAGGTTTTCGTCATCCACGAGCAGCACGCGGATCATCGAGCCTCCTCGACCAGAAGTTTGACGGTGAAAGTGTCGCCGTCGTGGGTGGTCTCCAGCGTCCCACCGTGCTCGATCGCCAGGTCGCGCAAGGCGCGCAACCCGCTGCCGCTGGGTTTGCGGGCTGCAGTCCCCGCGCCGTCGTTTTCGATGGTCAGCACCCCATCGGCGTACGCAATCCTTACCCATCCGGCGCGCGAGTGTCGAAGCACGTTGGTGACGCATTCACGCACCACGCGGGCGGCCGGTTCAGCCCATTGCTTAGGCATCCCCACCACATCGACGTCTGTGGTGATGCCAGCGGATTGGAGCAGAGCGCGCGCACCTTGGAGTTCTTGGGCCAAGTCGACTGGACGATAACCACGAGCCAACTCCCGTGCCTCCCGCAGAGCAGCATGCGCGGTTGCTCGCACGTCTGCGATCGAGCTTGCAGCCCGTTGGTCGCCACGGGTGACGTACGCCGTGGCGAGTTCGGCCTGCACGGCAATCTCGGACAGGCGACGGCCCATGACATCGTGGACGTCACGTGAGAAGCGCAATCTCTCCTCCGCGACGGCGAGCGCGGCTGCGGTGGCGCGGGCGTCCTCCAACTCGCGCACCAGGTTCATCAGCCACACCGAGCTGCTGACGGTGAACATCAAGAACATTGAGACACCGACCGCGTACGCCGTGCGATCCGCCTGCTGACTGGCCCACCAGCCAAGTGCCGCGCTGGCCGAGGCGAGAGCCCACCATGCGCGTCGGTCCGCGACGGCGCCGACCCACCAGGACCACGCGCAGACCACCAGCATCACCATGTTGAACGCTGGGTCGCGTGGCAGTGTCGCCACGAACGCGCCTGCCGCCAGCGTCGCCACTGCGAGAAGGATCAGTGCGGGCAGTCGCGGCCACGCCCGCCCAGACGTACGCATCAAGTCATCGAGCGACCACAACCCCCCAGCCGAGAGCGCCAGAGCCAATCCGATGGCGATGGCGAGGTCGGCATCGGAGCGCAGCGTGCCGACGACGACAAGTCCGAGCAGGACCATGAAGAAGAGGTAGACCAGATAGAGAGAAACCGCCGTGTAGAGCCACACCCGCTCGGCTGGACTGCGCGATGCCCAGCGCAGCTGGGGAAGCGGGAAGGAAGGCACGGCGTCCATCCTTCCCGACTTCTCCGGCTGATCACTCACGGGCGCGGCTCCCAATGCATCGACCGCTTCGCCAGCCAGGTCGCCGCCAGGGTCCAGGCGAGCAACACACCCAGCGATGGGCCAGCAGCGGCAAACGTGTCCGAGAAGGAGAGGCGCGAACCCTCTGCATCGAGACCAAACCAGGCCGTTTGCACCAGCTTGTCCAGAGCCGCACCTGGCAGGGCCAACACATAGTCCTGCGCCTTTTCAGGCAACACGGCGCGGATCAGGCCCGCCATGCCGATCAGGAGCACGGGTGCGCTGGTGAGCTGCGCTGCCTCTGCGTTGCGGGTCCACGCCGCAGTCCACCAGGCAAGGGCGACGAAGGCTGTGCAGGCCAAGAGCATCCCGACCAACACCAGCAGCGGATTCACGGCGGCGCGGAAGCCGAGCAGCGGCGTCACGATCTGCGAGAGGACCGCGATCACGAGGGCGATCACCACACCGGGCAGCGCCAGCGAGATCCAGATCTCGGCGTCACGCACCTCGCCGGTCCGCAGCCGCTTGAGCACGAGCTCGTCGCGGCGCGTCACCACCGCCGAGAGGACGTTGTAATAGACCGGGAACAGCAAAGCCATCAGCAGCACCGTTGACACGACCGACATCCCCGCAGCCGGGCCATCGTCGGGATCCTGAATGAAGAGCAGTCCCAGACAGCTCAACGGCACCAGGAAGGCGTAGGTGACGCCCAGAGTGTTGCGCAGCAGCACTTTGGTGTTGGTCAGAGTCAGGCCGCGGACGCGGCGCGCGCTGGCGGAAAGGTCGAGAGTGCTCATCGGGTGGCTCCTTCCAAGATGCCGGACTGGTGAGCGGTCCGGTGAGCTCCCTGCTGGGCAATCCGCAAGAAGACCGCTTCCAAGCTGGGGCTGCTCACGCTGAGATCTACCAATGTCAGGCCCTGACGTTCGGCCCAGGTGAGCAAGGTCGTGAGCACCGGTTGCAGGTCGGCAGTGCGGATGGTCGTACGGCTGGGGTCGCGGTGGACCTCTGCTTGCAGGGCGGGCAGTTGCACGTCGAGTGTGGAAAACGTGATGGTGGAGGGCTCGCCGGCCACGATCTGCGAGACCGTGCCCTCCACGACGATCTCGCCGGCCCGCATGATCGAGACCTGATCGGCCAGCGCTTCGGCCTCGTCGAGGAAGTGCGTGGTCAGCAGCACGGTGTGGCCCTGATCTCGCAACGCCGAGATGAGATCCCACACGGCTCGGCGGCTCTCTGGGTCGAGTCCGGTGGTGGGCTCATCGAGCATCACCAACTCTGGCCCGCCCATCAAAGTGCAGGCCAGGTCGAGTCGTCGCTGCTCTCCGCCAGAAAGGTTTCGCACGGCCACGTCCCGACGCGACGTGAGGTTGAGCATTGACATGGACTCGTCCAACGGTCGCGGATGAGACACGGTGGACGCCCACATTTCCAGCGTCTCAGCCACGGTCAGGTCGCCGATGAACCCGCTCTTTTGCAGCAGCACACCGGTGCGACGGCGTACGGCTGCTCGGTCTTCGATCGGGTCCAGACCCAGTACCCGCACCTCGCCGCTGGTCGCCGAAGCCAGCCCCTCGATGATTTCCATTGTCGAGGTCTTGCCCGCGCCGTTGACGCCGAGCAGGGCATGAATGGTGCCGGGGACAACCTCGAGGTTGAGGTCGCGTACGGCGGTGAATGCGGCAGCTCCACCACCATAAGTGCGGGTCAGACTGCGGACCGAGATTGCGTTGGTTGCCATGACCTGAACTCTGCGCGATGCACAGCACCTTTCCCAGTGCGAGACGTCACCGCCTCGCGTGGGCTGATCACAACCTGGCCATGACAAATGTCAGTCCCTGGGTCGTAGGGTCGCACCATGACCACTCGGACCATTGATGACCTGTGCAACCGCTTCGTGGACGACTATTGCGCGCTGGACCCGGTGGGGGCGACGTACCTTGGCGTCGAGGGGTACGACGACCAACTGCCCGACCTCTCGCCCGCCGGGCACGACGCGCGTACGCAACTGGTCCGCGACGCCGTCGCGGCAGTCGAGGCGGCGACTCCGGTCGATGACCGGGAGGCCGTTGCGCGCGACGCTTTCTTGGAGCGCAACAGGCTCGGTCTGGAGATGCACGACGCGGGCTACGAACGCTGTGAGGTGTCGGTGATCTCCTCGTGGGCGCACAACCTGCGTTCGATCTTCGACCTGATGCCGATGACCGGCGACAGCGCGATCGCCAATATCGAGGCGCGGCTCGCAGCGATCCCGCAGGCGTTGGCGGGCTACGTCACCACGCTGCGCGAGGAAGCAGCCAAGGGCAACGTCAGTGCCCGTCGGCAGTACGACGAGGTGGCCGAGCAGGTACGCAACTGGACCGGCCAGACTGGCGAGGGCGGCGACTTCTTCCTCGGTCTGGTCGACCGACTGGAGACCGACGACGAGACGAAGGCACGCGTACGACCTGCGGCCGAGGCAGCCAGCGCGGCCTTCGCCGAGTTCGGCCGCTTCCTCTCCGACGAACTCTCCTCACAAGGGCGTGACAAGGAGGCCGTCGGCCGCGAGCACTACGCGTTGGCGAGCCGCTACTTCCTCGGCGCCGAGATCGACCTGGAGGAGACGTACGCCTGGGGCTGGCAGGAGTTGAAGCGGCTTGAGGACGAGATGGCGGCAACCGCTGACCAGATCAAGCCGGGTGCAGACGTGAAGGAAGCGATCGCGTTCCTGGATGCCGATCCGGCGCGTTCGATCGCGTCGAAGGAAGAGTTCCGCGAGTGGATGCAGGAGTTGGCCGAGCGCACCTTGGTCGACATGACCGACACGCACTTCGACATCCCCGAGCCGATCCGGCGGATCGAATGCATGCTGGCGCCGACCAACGACGGCGGCATCTACTACACCGGCCCGAGTGAGGACTTCAGTCGACCGGGCCGGATGTGGTGGTCGGTGCCCGACTCGGTGACGTCGTTCTCGCCCTGGCGTGAAGTGACCACGGTGTTCCACGAAGGCGTACCCGGGCACCACCTTCAGGTCGCGCAGACGACCTATCGCGCCGAGTTGCTCAACCGCTGGCAGCGCTTGATGTGCTGGGTCAGCGGTCACGGCGAAGGCTGGGCGCTCTATGCCGAGCGACTGATGGACGACCTGGGCTATCTGGCCGACCCGGCTGACAAGCTCGGCATGCTCGACGGCCAGGCCTTCCGCGCGGCGCGCGTGATCGTGGACATCGGCATGCACCTGGAAGCTCACGATCCCCGAGGACAACCCGTTCGGCTTCCACCCGGGCCAGACCTGGACGCCTAAGCTGGCCGCGAGTTCATGGGCCAGCACTGCCAGATGGATCCGGCCTTCATCGACTTCGAGGTCAAGCGCTATCTCGGCTGGCCCGGCCAGGCACCGTCTTACAAGGTCGGCGAACGGATCTGGCTCCAAGCGCGCGACGAGGCCAAGGCACGCCAGGGCGATGCCTTCGACCTCAAGGAGTTCCACCGACAGTCGCTCGATCTCGGCTCGCTGGGGCTCGACCCGCTGCGTGAGGCGCTCGCGCGGCTATGACGTCACTGGTTCTCGGGCCGCTGGTGCGTCACACGGGCGAAACGACCAGCACGATCTGGGTCGAAGTCGCGAGCGCGGGCACCGTCGAGGTGCGTACGCAACCCGTCACCGCACACGCACGCACCTTCGCGGTGCACGGCCACCACTACGCGTTGGTGGAGTTGTCCGGCTTCGAACCGGGCGGCAAGTACGCCTACGAGGTGCGGCTCGACGGCGAGCAGATCTGGCCGGCGGGCGACGTCCTTGCGCCATCGCTGATCGCGACTCTCGATCGCGCCAAGCCCTTGCGGTTGTGCTTCGGCTCCTGTCGTACGTCGGTGTCCCACGACGCGGCGGGCAACCGGGCCCACGGCGTCGACGCGCTGCGGGCGTACGCGCTGCGGATGGCGGGGATCACCAGCGCCGACGACGACCCCGACGGGGGTGAGCCGCGTTGGCCCGACCTCGTGCTCTTCCTCGGTGACCAGGTCTATGCCGACGAGACCACCGTCGAGATGCGCGAGTTCATCGAGTCGCGCCGCGACATCGAGCAGGCGCCGTGGACCGAACTCAAGGACTATGCGGAGTACGCCCACCTCTACAAACTGGCCTGGTCCGACCCGGCCAACCGTTGGCTGCTCTCGACCGTGCCGACGGCGATGATCTTCGACGACCACGACATCCGCGACGACTGGAACACCTCGCTGACGTGGAAGCAGGAGATGGAGGAGACCGAGTGGTGGCGCTGCCGGATCGTGGCCGGTTTGGCGTCCTATTGGGTCTATCAGCACCTGGGCAACCTCTCCCCCGAAGCGCGCGCCGAGGACGAGATCTGGCGCGCGATCACCGCGCACGACGGACCCGACGAGTTCGACGCATCCGAACTCCTCGACGCCTTCGCCGAACGTGCGGACCAACAGCCGGAGACCTACCGCTGGAGTTATGCCTACGACTTCGGCGAGCAGGCGACGCTGATCGTGATCGATTCGCGCGCCGCCCGGGTGCTCGATCCGGAGAATCGCGCGATGCTCGACCCCGACGAGTTGGCCTGGCTCGACGAGCGGATGCGTGGCGACGTCGACCATCTGTTGATCGGCACCTCGCTGCCGTTCCTGCTCGCGCCGGGCGCACACTATGGCGAAGCGTTCAGCGAGGCGCTGGCCGACGGCGGCTGGGGTCGGCGCTGGGCGAAGGTCGGGGAGCGGCTCCGCCAGACCGGCGACCTGAAGCACTGGGCCGCGTTCCAGGACTCGTTCGCCGCCGTGTCAGCGATGGTGTTGGAGGTCGCGCGCGGCCAGCGCGGCAAGGCGCCGCGTACGGTCACGTTCCTCTCCGGGGACGTCCACCACTCGTACGTCAGCGAGGCCCGCGCCTCGCGACATGCGCGCGGGGCACCGTTGCAAAGTCGGATTCTGCAGGCCGTGTGCTCACCGATCCGCAATCCGATGGGTCGCGCGTGGCGAGTGGCGATGGTGGTGGGGTCGTACGGCGTCGCACCGTTCGTGGGTCGCGTGATGGCGCGTTCGGCCAAGGTGCCGTCGTCGCCGCTGCGGTGGAAGCTGGTCGGCGGGCCGTGGTTCGACAACTTCCTCGCGACCTTGGAGGTCACCGAGTCGGGGCTGGAGATGTGGTGGGGCAAGGGCATGGTCGAGGGCGACCAGCACGACCGCCCCCAGGTGGTCGAGGTCGCCAGATTCAGCACCGAGCGCGACTAACCTCGCGTCGTGCACCTCGTCCTCGCCTCCGCCTCCCCCGCTCGCCTCCAGACCCTGGTCAACTCCGGGATCGATCCTGTCGTGATTGTGTCGGGCATCGACGAGTCGATCGCCGACGATCTGCCGCCGGTCGAGATGGCCTTGCAACTGGCCGAGTTGAAGTGCGCGGCGGTGGCGGCTCGCGCGGATCTGCCCACCGAGTGCGTGGTCATCGGGTGCGATTCGGTGCTGGAGTTTCAGAGCAGGGCGCTGGGCAAGCCGGGGACGGCCGAGCGCGCGATCGAACGCTGGCGCCAACAGCGAGGCGGCACAGGGGTGCTGCATACGGGCCACGCGGTCACTGACCCGGCGTCCGGGCGTACGGTCTCGGCCGTCGCGTCGACGAAGGTCTGGTTCGCCGACCTGACAGACGAGGAGATTGACGCCTACGTCGCCACCGGGGAGCCGCTGCACGTCGCCGGCGCCTTCACCATCGACGGCCTCGGCGGGGCGTACGTCACCAAGATCAAGGGCGACCACCACAACGTCGTCGGGCTCTCGCTGCCGGTGCTGCGTGACCTGCTCGGCGAACTCGACATCGCCTGGCACACCCTCTGGCGTTGAGTTAGGCCCCCCTGCCCGTTGAGTTGACAACCACATCCACCGACTTGATGATTTCATCACTTTCGATCAAATCACCAGGAGCACCGAGTGCGCGAAGAGTTGATCCGAGTCGGGGCTCGGGAGTTGTTCACCTCGATCAAGGGAGCCGGTGACCCGGTCGTCTTGCTGCACGGCGGCGGACCGGGCGCGAGCGGAGTCGCCAACTGGCGGCGCAACATCGAGGCGCTGGCCGAGGCTTTCACCGTGATCGTCCCGGACCTGCCGGGATATGGCCGCTCCACCCGCGAGATCGATCACGATGATCCGTTCGGCGACCTGGCTGCGGCGGTGGGCGGACTGCTGGATGCCCTCGACATTTCGCGAGCGAACCTGATCGGCAATTCGTACGGCGGTGGTGCCGCACTGCGTCTGGCGCTGGACCGACCCGACCGAGTCGACCGGATGGTGCTCAACGGGCCGGGCGGCATCGGGACGACGCGCTGGGTGCCCACGCGAGGGCTCAACCAGTTGCTCGACTATTACGGCGGCGAGGGTCCGACGCTGGAGAAGATGCGCGCGTTCATCACCGAGTCACTGGTCAGCGACCCGCGCAGCGTGCCTGACGACATCATCGAGTTGCGCTATCAGCACAGCCTCGACCCGGCCTCCATGGCCAACCCACCGCTCAAGCGGCCGGATCCTGGTCCGAAGGCACTGCGCACCCTGCTGCGGATGGACCTGTCTCGCGACAAGCGGCTCGGCAGCTGCGAGACACCGACCCTGGTCATCTGGGGTGTCGACGATGCCGTCAACCGTCCGGTCGGCGGGCCGCTGTTGGCCAAGAGGATGCGCAACTGCGACCTCTACCTGGCCTCCAACGTCGGCCACTGGGTGCAGTGGGAGGCTCCCGAACTCTTCAACCGCCTCGCCCTTGACTTCCTGGGAGCTAAGCGATGAGCGACGTTTTCGGTCGCGTCCACCTGGGCTACGTCGTCGTCGAGACCGAGAAGTTTGGCGACTGGCGACGCTTTGGCCAAGACGCGATCGGGCTGCACGTCGACGAGATGACCCGCGACGTAACCCGATTTCGGATGGACGAGCACGAGTGCCGCTTCCTGCTGCAGCGCGGCGCGCGTGAAGACGTCACCGCGCTCGGCTGGCAGGTCGATGATCACGAGACCTTCGACGCGATAATGGCCCGCGTGCAGGCCGCCGGGGTCCCGGTAAGCAAAGGCAGCGACGAGGAGTGCGCCCTGCGCGGCGTCGAGCGGCTGTGGCGCTTTCCCGGTCCCAAGGGCATCGCCACCGAGATCTTCACGACCGCGCGTACGACCGCCGCTCCCCTGAAGATGCTGCAATCGGGCTTCGTCTTCGGCGATGCCGGGATGGGGCACGTCGCGATCACGTCCAAGCGGCCCGAAGAGATCCGCGGCTACTACAACACGGTGTTCAACGCACGCCTGTCCGACTGGGTTCACGAAAACATCTCGGGCGTGCAGTTGCGCATCCGCTTCCTGCGCACCGACGAGCGCCACCACTCGATCGCGATCGCGGGCATACGAGGTCTCGCACTCGACCCGATCCGCACGGCGATCCAGCACCTCAACATCCAGGTCGCGACGCTCGACGACATGCTTGCGTCCTACGAGCGCGTGGTCGCCCTGGGCTTCCATATTCAGTGGAGCGTCGGCCAGCACACCAACGACCGCGAACTCTCCTACTACTGCCTGACCCCCTCGGGCTTCGAGTGGGAGGTCGGGTGGAACCCGATCGTGGTCACCCCAGAGCTCGAGGAGACCTGGGCGGTCAAGACGTACGACTCCATCTCGATCTGGGGGCACACGCCGATCGGCGAGTCGGTGGCGACCAAGCTTCGCGCAGTTCGCTCGCGGCGCGAGGTCGCTTCGCGTCCAGGAGGTCGGCGTGCCGGAGTTGAGCGGCGGGCGTCGATGAATCTCGACTCTGCTCGATCACCGAGCGACTCTGCTCGATCACCGAGCGACTCTGCTCGATCACCGAGCGACTACGACGTCTGCATCGTCGGGCTCGGCCCGACGGGTCTGACCCTGGCGCACCTGCTGGGACGCCGCGGCGTACGCGTGCTCGTGCTCGAACGCGAGCCGGAGTTCTATGGCCTCGCCCGTGCGGTCTACACCGACGACGAATGCCTGCGGATCTTCCAGAACGCCGGGGTCGCCGACCAACTGCACGCACAGATGAACGCCGACTCGATCGTGCAGTGGGTTCGCGCGGACGGCTCTGTGCTCGCCCAGTTCCACAATCCCAGGCGTCCGTACGGGTGGCCGGTGTCGAACTTCCTCTACCAGCCCTCGCTGGAGAACACGCTCGAAGAGCGGCTCGCGGACCTGCCACACGTGACGATCCGCCGCGGTCGCGAGGTGATCGGATTCGAGCAGGACGCCCATGGGGTCACGGTGGCGCACATCGAGTCCCTCGGTGGTTGGGGCAAGGACGAGTCGTCCTCTAGCCAAAGCGAGGCGTCCCCTGAGTTGGTCGAGCCAAGCCGAGACCACGTCGGCTACCTGATCGGTGCGGACGGCGGCCGCAGCATCATCCGCCAGCAACTGGGCATCACGATGACCGGCAAGTCATTCCCGCAGCGCTGGCTGGTGCTGGACCTCAAAGCTCGCGCGGGCGTGGACGCGTTTCGCCACCTGCCGTACTTCGACTTCGTCTGTGATCCCGCGTTGCCGACCGTGAGTTGCCCACAGCCTTATGGTCGGCACCGCTTCGAGTTCATGCTTCACGACAGTGACCTCACCGGCGACTTCAAGACCGCCGCGCGCGCCCACGACCTCCTCGCCAAGTACGTCGACGTCGACGAGGTCGAGATCGACCGACAACTCGTCTACACGTTCAATGCGCTAGTCGCAGATCAGTGGCGCGCCGGCCGTGTGCTGCTCGCGGGCGACGCGGCACACATGACGCCGCAGTTCATCGGCCAGGGCATGAATGCGGGCGTACGTGATGCCGACAACTTGTCTTGGAAGCTGGCTGACGTGATCTTGCGTAGCGCCGATCCGGCGCTGCTCGACACGTACGAGTCCGAGCGCCGACCGCATGCCAAGGCGATGATCGATCTGTCGGTCTTCAACAAGGACATCGTTTCGACCCAGCATCGCGGCGCGATCCGCGCGCGTGAGCTCGGCATCGGGCTCGGCACGAAGTTGCCCGGGATCGGCGCCTTCATTACCGAGGCGAAGATGAAGCCCAAGCCACGTTTCAAGCGCCGGACCTACGTCGGACTCCCCCGTCGGGTGCGCGGCGTGGAGGGCACCGTGATCCCGCAGCCACAGGTGCGGACCTATGACGGGCGCGCGACCCGCCTCGACGACGCACTAGGACACGGCTGGGTGGTGCTCGGGGTTGCGGTTGACCCGCGCACCGTCGCGACCGACGACATCTGGGAACGGCTCGGCGCCACCTGGGCGACGTACTTCCCGCCGGGCACGCGCCCCCAGGGAACGCCCGGCGATGGCCGTCGCAAGGAGGGACTGGTCGATGTCGAGGGTGTCGACTTCGCGTTGGAACCGTGGCTCAAGCGCGCGGGCGCTGGCGCGGGTTCGGTGATCGTGCTGCGACCGGACAAGTACGTGTTCAGTATCGACCGGCTCGAAGCGGCCAGTCTCGCCGCGCGAAAGTTGTTGTCGTGAACAGCCCACGTCGCATCGACGTTCATCACCACTATGTGCCACCCGACTATGCCGCGATGCTGCGCGAGCGCGGCCTTCAGCCAGGCGGAGTGCCGGTGCCGACCTGGACGATGGACCTGGCGGCCAAGGTGCTGAGCAAAGTGGGCGTCGAAAGCGCGATCTTGTCGCTGTCCACACCTGGCGTGTGGTTCGGCGAGGCGGCAGAGGCTGCGCGCTGGGCCAGACGCGTCAACGAGTACGCCGCAGAGGTCGTGACGCGCAATCCTGGCGGGTTCGGGTTCTTCGCCACGCTGACGTTGCCGGACGTCGACGGAGCCATCGCCGAGGCGACGTACGCACTCGACACCCTCCACGCCGACGGCATCGTGTTGTTGGCCAACAGCGCCGGGATCTATCTGGGCGATCCGGCCTTCGACCGGCTGCTGGCCTTCCTCGACGAGCGCCGCGCGGTGGTGTTCGTACATCCCGGGAAGCTTCCTGCGGAGCCTGTGCCTGGCGTGCCGACCTTTGCCGCCGACTTCCTGCTCGACACCACGCGTACGGCACTCAGTCTCATCCTGAGTGGACAGTTGGAGCGCTATCCGCACATCGAGTGGATCCTGGCGCACGCGGGCGGCTTCTTGCCCTACATCTCCTATCGGGTGGTTCTCGCGATGTTGCGCGAGGAGCCGAAACTCGAAGCTCGCGAGGATGGCGCTGAGCCCGGACAAGGCGATCGCCAAACGGCTCGGGCTGATCCGCCGCTTCTGGTTCGACGTCGCACTGTCATCGACGCCCGCAGCGATGCCGTCGCTGTTGGCGGTGGCTGACCCGAGCAAGATCCTCTTCGGTTCGGACTTCCCGTTCGCACCCGCGCCTGCGGTGCGGCTGATGGCGCGCGAGTTCGATCGGATCGCGCTGGATCCCGCCGTCCGGCGCGGCATCGACCGGGACAACGCCGTCAGGCTGTTTCCGCGCCTCTGCTAGGCAGTGGGGCGTACGCCAACGCGTGCGCCTCCTCCGACGCAACGCCGAGCATCTGCAGCAGGCTCTCCGCTAGCCGATCAGCAGCCAGATCCGCGTCTGCGTCCGGGTGTTCGTCGAGGTGCTCCAACGCACCCAGCAGCGCTCCCCCGACGACCATGAAGGCGAGATCGAGGTCGCTGACGCGGAAGCGACCACTGGCCATCCCGGCCTCGATGTCACCCCGAGCCTGTGGGCCCAAGCCTTCGGCCCGGGTCAGGATCGCCGTGCCGGTGTTGAGCACCACTCGGACCATCTCGGGCAACTGGCGCTGCATCCGGCACGTCAGGCGTACGCCCAGCGCAAACCGTTCGGGGGCGTCGGTCACGCCTTGCGCGACGTGATTGACGAATGCCGAATGGGCAATCAGCGCATCTTGCACAGCCGCCTCGAAGAGTTCGTCTTTCGAGCCGAAGTGGTTGTAGAACGAACCGAATCCCACGTCGGCGAGGTCAGTGATCTGCTGGATGCTGACGTCGGTGCGGCCCTCTGCAAGAAGACTGCTGGCTGCCTTGACCAGAGCCGCGCGAGTGCGGGTCTTGCGTTGCTCGGTTCGGCTCGGCTTGGGCGCATCACTCACGCCCGGATCCTCTCACTCGCTGGCTGCCCATGCCTGCCGCAACGAGATCTGTCCCTGGGTCTGCAACAGCGCCCGGCGATAGACCCGCTCGGCCACGACGACCGTGACCAGCGCGAAGGCGGCCAGCAGCCCCAACGCCAGCAGTGGCTCCCACCAGGCGACCCCACCCTCGATGATGCGTTTGGGCATCAGCACCGCCGAGATCGGCGGGATGTACGACGCGACGGTCACCGCGCGGCCATCGAGCATCAGACCGCCGAAGAAGATCACCAAGATGAGCATCGTCAGCGGCATCGACGTCGATTGGAGATCCTCGGTGCGCGACGCCAGCGCCCCGGCGACCGCCCACAGGCAGGCCAACGCCAAGAAGCCGGCGACGAAGAAGGCAAGGAACCAGGCGACGGGGCCTGAGATGTCGGGCACGAAGTCCGCATACGACGTGAAGCTCATCCCGATCAGGCCGACCGCGGCATAAAGGGTCATCTGGATCAGTGCGAGCACCGTGTTGCCGATGACCTTGCCCGCGAGCAGATGGCGTACGGGAATCGAGGACGCGATGATCTCGGCAATCCGGCTCTGTTTCTCCTCCACGACCGAGTTGGCCAGTTGCATCCCGAAGATCAATGCGGCCATATAGAAGAGGAACACGAACGCGAAGCCGACGACGTCGGCGATCTGGGACCGCTCGGCATCCCCTCGCAGAAACTCCTCCTGGAGAGTGGTGCCGGCTTCGAGTTCGCCGATGCTGGTGCCTGCCGCAGTGGCCCGCTCGCTGACGAGTTGGGACCGGATCACAGCCTGTGCGACGTCGTGGAGTTCGTCCTCGGCCGACGACTCGGTCGTGAGCACCCAGCCGTCGTCGCCCTCGTGCAGCCAGGCTTCGACCTCCTTGTCGCGCACGAGTCGCTCCGCGGCGGCGTCGTCGCGGACCTCGACGAGGTTGATCTTGACTTTGTCGTCAACCTGCGACGCGGCCCCGGCGACGAGTTGACCCATTGGCTGACTCTGCGGTGTCACCGCGAGCGCGACCTCGGTCGTACGTTGGCCCATCCAGCCCTGGAAGACCAAGAAGCCCGCGATCATCGCCACCGTCGCGAGCGTGCCGATCAGGAACGCCTTGTCGCGCATCTTGACGGCCACCTCACGGCGCATCACCAACGTCCACGGCGCGCTCACGCGGTCACCCCTCGATAGACCTCGGCCAGCGTCGGGATCACCTGGGCAAACTCGGCGACCGGACCGCGCGTGGCGGCCTGTGCCAAGACCAGCTGCTCGGCACCGGGTTCGCGTACGTCAAACGTTGCGGCACCCTGAGCCAGCGACACCACGTCGATGCCTGCGCTCTGGTGGACCCAGCTCAGGTCTCCGGGTGCGGCAAGGCGATAGCGCGGGACCTCGGTCGTACGAAGTTCGTCGGCAGTGCCTGCCGCCACCACGCGACCTTTGGACAACACGACCAGGCGGTCGCAGAGACGTTCGACGAGATCGAGTTGGTGGCTGGAGAAGAGCACGGGGACCCCACGCTCGGTGTGCTCGCGCAGGAGGTCGACCATCGAGTCGACCGCTGCCGGATCGAGGCCGGAGAAGGGCTCGTCCAGGATCAGCGCGGTCGGCTGGGAGAGCACGGCCGCGATGATCTGGACGCGTTGTTGGTTGCCCAGGGACAACTTCTGCACGGCTTCTCGCTCACGATCAGCCAGGCCGAACCGATCGAGGTGTTCGCGCGCCGACTGCCGTGCCTGGTTGCGCGACATCCCCTTGAGTTCGGCGAGGTAGACCAACTGGTCGAGGATCGGTTGCTTGGGATAGAGGCCGCGCTCCTCGGGCATGTAGCCGAAGCCGCGTCGATCCAACCGAGTGATCGGCCGGCCGTTGCAGCGGACCTCTCCCTCGTGGATGGCTAGCACGCCCATCAGCATCCGCATCGTGGTGGTTTTGCCGGCGCCGTTGCCTCCGACAAAACCGGTCAAGAGTCCGTCGGGGACACCGAACGAAATGTGGTCGACCGCCACGATCTCGCCGAACCTCCGAGTCAGTCCGTCAAGTTCAATCACGCGCCCGAGGGTAGTCAGATAGCCCTAAGTCGCGCGGGCCCCGTCCTCGCGTCGGACGTTGAAGATCCACTGTCGGGTGAGCACGAATCGAGCAGCATTGCCCAGTCCCAGCCCGATGATGTTGGCACTGATGTTGTCCGACAGTGGGTCGTCCAGGCCAAAGAGGTTGCGGCTGATCCACAAGCAGGCGAGCGGGATCAGCATCGTGGCCAGGTTGATCAAGACGTACGCCGTGCGCCCGCCGTCCACATGGGTGGTCTCGCGATGCCGGAACGCCCAGCCACGGGTTCCCCGATAACTGATCAGCATGCCGACGGTGTTGGCCAGCACGTACGCCAGTGCGGGCTGCCGGTTGAGCGGGGCCTCGTACGCCGTGCTGAAGCCATGCACCAGCAGGTTGAAGAGGATGACGGCGACGATGGTGGCGCCGAGGCCGACCATGAGATAACGCCAGACCTCACCGAGAAGTCGGCGCCACTGCACGCTCACGCGTTGCAGGCTAGCCGTCGGGGTGCCGAATCCTCCGATCCTCGCCGAGCGCTCGCAACTCCTCAGCGGCCTCGACCTCGGCCGGCGTGGGCTCCGGATCGAGCGGTCGTACGCCTTCTCGAACCCGCCTCCCGCCGTCCCACCAACGAGCCAACCGACGACCGAGTTGGGCCACCGTGTCGGGATCGAGGCCGGCCGCAGCGGCCTTCGCGAGAGCGTCGGGAGAGTCCAACCGTGGCAGGGAGCAGCTCGGCGCGGGTCCGCGTTGGTCGGCTCCCTCCTCGAGCCGGACCTCGGTCGTGATCGCGCTGCGCCGGGCGCCCAGGTGTGCCGCGAGGATGTCCGCGTACGCCTGGTGGCCCTGGGGACTGGGATGGAAGGACTCGTCGACCGGCAGCATCAGACCATTGACGTACGCCATGGTCGCGCACACGTCGTGGCCGTCGAACTGTGCTCGCACGTCGAGGCACTCGATGCCGGCCTGCTCTGCGGCGGCCTGGATGACCTCGGCGATGAGGTCGGCCGTGGCGTTGAGCGCGGTGAGTTCTGCTGCGGTGAAGAAGGTCAGTGGTTGGCAGTCGACTGTGCTGAAGAGCCGCGGATAGGTCGCGACGACGATGCGGGCGTGTGGTGCCTTCGTCCTGATCTCCGCGTAGACCTCGGGCAGGGTCCGTGTGAGTTGGGTCCGGATGATCTGCTGAGCGCCGCGGATGGCGGCCATCCCGTCGGCCAGCCAGCTGGGCGAGGCTGCCCTGCTGACCACCGTTGCGAACCCGGCGTCGTTGCCGCCGATCGTCAGGGTCACCGTTTGAGTCTGGTTGGTGAGTGCGCCGAATTGCGTACGCCGCATCGAGTCGATGATGGCGCCGCTGCACGCCTGGTAGTCGAGGCCTTGTTGCAGCGCCTGCGCGAGCAGCGGTGGATAGCCGTTGCGGCCTCGAAAGCACAGCCCGCGCCGGTCTCCTCCCCCGACGCCTGCCGAGTAGGAGTCTCCGAGGGCGACGTAGGGCTGCATGGGGACAGGATGTCGTACGGACCCTGGTGTCGACGCGCGCTCAGCGATCGCGAGAGCGCAACACCTCAAGCCAGTGTCGGCCTCGCTCGCCGAAGGGCTCGTGGCGGTCTTCGACGCGTGGGAGAAGTTCGTCAGCGGCGTCGATAGCAAGCTGCGCGTGCAGCTCGTGAAGGTGATCAGCCTCCACGAGTGCGTTGAGTTCGTCGCGATCCACGATGCCGGAGCGTCCATCAGCGGCGCGGAAGAGATCCAGCTCCAGGTCGAGGAACGTCCAGGTCTCGTTCGCGAAGGTGACCGGTGCGCAGATGTCCACGGTGAGGTCGGTTTCGTCGGTGAACCAGAAGGCGACGATCCACCAGGCGTGCGCAGTGATCAGCCAGACCGCGTCGTCGGGTTGGCTTTCGGACTGGCCGTCGGGCTGGGTCACGGGGGTGCCACGTAGGGACCCGACCCAGGTGCCGTATTCGTCCTCGCCCAGTCTCTCAACCGGCCAACTGAAGGTGTCGTGGGCATGCCCGTCGATCACCGAGATCTTCCGCTTTTGGATCTTCTGCTTGTGGAGGCGAGGCACACCGCATCATGCCTGGGACGATCCTCGTCGGGCTATGGGGTAGAGGTCGACGCCGTCTGGCGACTCGTAGATCATCTGGGCGTGTTCGGGTCGATGCGGCGGGTGCCGGTGTGGTCGACCAGGACGCCGAGGCCGTGTGGGGTGAGCCAGACGTATCTGCCGTCGCCGGCTTGTCTGGACTTGTAGCCGGCATGGGTTTTCCACCGGTGATGACGCCTGCCCAGAGGCCCGCTGTTGTGGGTGCCGGTCTGCCCGGGCGGATCTCGACCGTCTTCACCGTGTTGGTAGGGGGTGGGGTGGTCGTAGTCGACCTTCCGCGAGGTCGAGGTGGCCCAGGGCCAGTAGTCCCCGCCGGTGATCAGATGGACGCGTTCCTTCAACGCTTCGGGGTGCTCGTACGCGGTGGACCGGACCCGGTCGGACAGGTCCAGCACCGGCTTGACCGTCACGTCCGCACGCCCGAGCAGGCTCTGGAGTTGAGACAGGGTGTGCGGGCCCGAGTCCTTCGACCCGGGCGACACCCGTGGTGCCGTTGAGGACGGCCTGGTGGAGGTGGACGTAGAGCACGACCTTCGGCGCCAACGGGGTCAGGTCCATGCTCTTGAGTGCAGCCAGGACGTCGGCGGGGAACGCCAGCACCCGGTTCACGTGGCCCGGACCGTCCCCCACGACGGCGTCGCCGAGGTCGAGATCGAGGACGGCATCGGTCTCCGCGTCGGTGTCGGCTGGGTCGGGGGTGGTGTGTTCGAGGAGGAGTTGGAGGAGTTCGGTGGGGCGGGCCAGCCACCCGAACGCCACCGCCCGGACTTCATCCACGCCCGCGTCGGGCATCGACGGTGCCAGGATGTCGGCGACCCGGGCGATGACGGCGTCGACATAGACCGCGTCACCTGCCTCCACGCGGGCGATGATCGTGCGTAGCCCGTACTCGTCGGTGCGGCCCAGCCCGACGTAGCGGCGTTGCTTCTCGGCCTCTACACGGGCCTGGTGGGCCTCAGGGTCGGCCTCGATGATCTTGGCTTCGGCAACCTCTAAGACCCGGCCAGCGGATTCGCGGTCGATGACCCTCGCGATCGCGGCATCCACGACACCGACCCGGTCGAGTGGGAGGCGGCGGGAGAGTTTCGCGACCCGCCTCGCGACCCACACTTCAGCCTCACCGGCCACACAACGCCGCCACACCCGCGGCAACCGATGCTGCAGATCGAGCACATCCGCCAGGGCGTTGCGGGTGGCCGTGTCCCCGGTGCCGCGGGCGATCGCGATCTCCCCCAGGCTGAAGTCCTGCACCGACGGCGTACCCTCCCCGCCGACCTGGACCAGCACATCGCCCAGGATCCGGGCATGCCGCCCGTACGGCCCGTCCGCCGGATCGGACGCGTGTAGGCCGGCCCAGTGCGCGAGCACCTCCAGATCCGCCACCTCAGCCAACCGGCGCGACCGCACCGCGCCAGTCGCGGCAGCCAACGTGGCCGCCGCATCCAGTGTGGTGAGATCGGGATTCATAACCATCACGCTAGAGGCGACCACCGACATTCAGACGCCCGGAAGACCCTCATCCACAAGGCAAAACGAGGTCGTTACCCAGTCGTGACGTGGTTTCGAGACGCGCGCAACGCGCGCTCCTCAACCACCGGGAACGACGCCCGGTTCCGAGCCCTTCGAGCCCTTCGAGCCCTTCGAGCCCTTCGAGACGCCGACTACGTCGCCTCCTCAGGAACCAACGCCGACTACGCCGCCTCCTCAGGAACCAACCACCGGTGGCACCACGGGGCGTGCGGCGGCTGCCACGACCAGGGGCACCATCGCCTCGATGAACTCCCGCGTTGGCGCCACCGACGCCGGATCGCCCTGACGATGCACCCGCTCCCACGGATCGGGGCGACTGGCGATCGCAGCCTCGATCAGCGCGCCGAACCGGTCAGGCACCACCGACAAGCACCAACGCGCGGCATCGGCCTTCCCCGCAACCGCACCGGTGGACGCCGTATAGAGCAGTCGACAACTGCTCAGAACCTCGTGCGGCTGACCCCACGCGTTGGCGAGATAATCAGGATCCTCGAACGCCTCACGAGCACGCGACTGCGCCAGCCGTGCGACTTCCGAACGCAGGGCAACCAACGGCACGTCGCCGATCAGCGAGGTGGCCGAACGACCCGAGATGGTCAGTCCCCGATTGCGCAACACCCAACGAAACACCTCAGTGTTGTCGTGGGTCGACCACTCCATCTCACGGCTGCCGTTGTTCACATACAGCCACGGCTCGTCCGAGGCTCGTGCCGCCAGCGACGGCAGCGAGACGTACGACCCCTCCAGGTTGTGCGCCCAGTGCTCGACACGGTCGGGCAATGAACGATGCAGCGACCGGACATCGGCTTGTGCAGAGTCCGACAACGGCTCCGAGGTCACCACCAAGAAGTCGACGTCTGCATGGAAATCGCCGGCCCCCAACGCAAACGATCCCTTGAGATAGACGCCAACGACATCACCCACGGCTTCTCGGACGCCAGCGTCGAGCGCGGCCAATGTCGTACGCAGCAGGTCGGCCTCGCCGGGAGCCAGTTGCGCCTCCAACTCAGGCAGGTCATTCACACCCGGGATGCAACCGGGCGCGCCGATGCTCGCGCAACCGCTTAAATGAGGTAGTCGAGGAGCCACCGGCGTACGCCAGCCAGCGTCGCCGCATCCACACAGCCACTCAGTGCGGCAAACCGCTCTCGCGACACCACTCGCACCTGCTCGGTCATCGCAAAGGTTTCGCGGCCCAGTCCGTGCTCACCCGTGACCCTGATGTGGTTGTCCCATCCTCGATCAACGGTCGTCAGCGGCACCACGAGCGCCAGCGTCGCCACCGTCTCTAGATAGTCCACATTGCTGACCACCAGCACCGGACGGCGACCTCTCTGCTCGCGGCCGACCGATGGGTCTGGCGATGCCCAGAGCACCGCCCCGGGCTCGACCGTCAGTTCCACGCGTCAGACTGCCACTCGGCCGCTTCATCGCCGTACGAGGGGTCGGGTGGCCGCTGCGAGATCTGCTCGCGCACGCGCGCAAACCGCTCTCGGCGCGCCTCCTCTTCCAAAAGCGCCTCAAGGTGCTCACCCAACGTGCGACCGTGACGCGCAGCGCTCGCCTTCAGCCGATCGCGCAGAGCCATCGAGACCTTGATCGTCGTGGCAGTCATACCACGAGCATACCGCGCTGGTGCTTACTCGACGGGCAGACCGAGCCCACGCGCGATCAGCATCCGCTGCACCTCCGAGGTGCCCTCGCCGATCTCCAAAACCTTGGCGTCGCGATAGAAACGTACGACCGGGTATTCCTCCATGAACCCATACCCACCGAAGATCTGAGTGGCGATGCGGGTCGCGGTGACGGCCGACTCGGTCGAATAGAGCTTGGCAACGGCAGCGGCCTGCTTGAAGGCACCGACGGACACCGAGGCGCCCGCGTCCAAGGCGTCCTTCATCGCCGCGGCCTTGTACGTCAACAGTCGCGACGCATCCAGCATCACCTGGAGGTCGGCGATCTGAAATGCGACGCCCTGCTTGCGCCCGATGGGCACACCGAACGTCTGGCGCTCCCCTGCGTACGCCAGCGACAGGTCCAGGCAGGCCTGGATGCACCCGACGGCGAGCGCGGAGATCGCGACCCGGCCGTCGTCCAAGGTGGCGAGGAACTGGGCATACCCGCGGCCCCGCTCGCCCAACAAATGCGACTCTGGGACCCGGCAGTCCGAGAAGGTCAGCGGGTGCGTGTCGGAAGCGTGCCAGCCGAGTTTGTCGTACGCCTTCTCGGCCGTGAAGCCGGGCGTGCCGGCAGGCACGATCAGCGTCGAGATCTCCGCCCGGCCGTCGTCTCGTGACCCGGTCCGGGCGGTGATGTTCACGACCGACGTAATCGACGATCCCGAGTTGGTGATGAACTGCTTGGCGCCGTTGATGACCCACTCACCGTTCTCCAGGGTCGCCCTCGTACGCGTGGCTCCCGCATCAGAGCCCGCACCGGGTTCGGTGAGACCGAAGCCCGCCAGCGTCTGACCGGCCACTAAAGAAGGGAGCCATTCGGCCTTCTGCTCGGCCGTGCCGTAGGTGAGAATCGGATTGATCCCCAGGCCGACGGCGGCCTCCAAGGTGATGCCCATCGACTGGTCGACTCGACCGATCTCCTCGATGGCCAGGCACAGCGACGTGAAGCCACCGTCCTCACCTGCCAGACCGGACCCGCCGTACTCCTCCGGAGCGGTCAGACCCATCAGCCCGAGCGCGCCCATCTGCTGCACGACATCGACCGGGAAGTGGTGGTCTCGGTCCCACTGCGCCGCATGCGGGGCGATCTCACCTTGCGCGAACTCGCGCACCGTACGCCGGAATTCTTCATGCTCACGGGACAACTCGAAGGTCATAGGGCCACGGTAGCCGGATCTGGTTAACGATCGCTAACCGAAGTGCCGCGCAAATCACAGTGGGAGCCGATTTCCACCCCAAGGAGGCGGGGCTTAACGTTAGGCGAACCTAACTACTTGGAAGGTCCCCCTCGTGTCGTTCAAGACCCGCACTGCGATCGGCGTCGCCGTTGCCGCCCTCGGCCTGCCGCTCCTCAGTTCGTGCAGCATCCTCAACCCGCCCGACCTGGTCGTCTATAACGCCCAGCACGAGGAACTGCTCAACGAGATCGTGCCGATCTTCGAGAAGGAGACCGGACTCGACGTCGAGTTGCGCAACGGCAAGGATCTCGAACTGGCCAATCAGATCGTCGCCGAGGGCAAGGACTCCCCCGCCGACGTGTTCCTCACCGAGAACTCGCCTGCGATGACGATCGTGGACAACGCCGGGCTCTTCGCCAAGGCCCCCGAGCAGTCGTTGAAGGACATCCCGGCCGAGTTCGTGCCTGCTGATCAGAACTGGGTGGGCTTCCTGGCGCGCTCGACCGTCGCGTTCTACAACACCGACGAGATCACCGAGGCAGAGCTGCCCAAGTCGATCCTCGACTTCGCCAAGCCCGAGTGGAAGGGCAAGGTCGCCTTCTCTCCGACCGGCGCCGACTTCCAGGCGATCGTCAGCGCGGTGCTGGCCACCCAAGGCGAAGACGCCACCAAGCAGTGGCTCGACGGTCTCAAGGCCAACGGCGTGATCGTGCAGAACAACCTGGTCGTCCTGCAGAGCGTCAACTCAGGTGACGTCCCGGCGGGCATCGCCTACCACTACTACTGGTTCCGCGACCAGGCCGAGGCGGGCGAGAACTCCGACAGTTCCAAGGTGCACTTCTTCGGTAACCAGGACCCCGGAGCATTCGTCTCGGTGTCCGGCGCCGGAATCTTGAAGAGTTCCGAGAAGTCCGCCAACGCGACGAAGTTCCTGGAGTTCCTCACGGGAGTCGAAGGCCAGCAGGAGATGGCCGATTCGTACGCTCTCGAATACCCCCTCAACCCCGGGGCCACCGACCCGAAGGGCGTCAAGCCGTTCGATGAACTCGACCCGCCGACCGTCGACCTGGCCGGCCTCAACGGCCCGAAGGTCGTGGAGCTGATGGAAGGCGCCGGACTCCTCTGACCATCCTCGACCGCCCCCTGACCGAGCCGACCGACAGCCGACCGACCCGGACGACGACGCGCGCCCCGAAGTCCCTGTTGGCCATCGGAGTGCTCGTGGCTGCGATGGCGCTGATCCCGCTGGGCTTCGTCCTGTACGGCGCGATCACGACCGGGCCGGCGGAGTCGTGGCGCGTCCTGGCGCGGCCAAGGATCGCGATGCTGCTGGCCAACACGCTGAGCCTGGCGACCGTATGCATGCTCGCCACAGCCCTGATCGGGGTCGCACTCGCCACGCTGGTCGCGCGCACGGACCTGCCCGGGAAACGGCTCTGGCACCCACTCTTCGTCGCGCCGCTCGCGGTCCCCGCGTTCGTCAACGGGTACGCCTGGGTTTCGCTCGATCGCTCGATGATGGGCTTCGACGGCGCCTTCCTGGTGACGACACTGTCCTACTACCCGCTGGTCTACCTGCCAGTCCTGGCGAGCTTGCGAGGCCTCGACCCCGCGCTGGACGAGTCGGCGTACTCCCTGGGCCGCGGCACCTGGGCCACTTATCGCACGGTGATCCTGCCCCAACTCCGACCGGCGATCCTCGGTGGTGTCCTGCTGGTCGGGTTGCACCTGCTCGCCGAGTTCGGCGCGTTGGCCCTGCTCGGTTTCCCGACCTTCACGACCGCGATCTACGACCAGTACGGCTCCACGTTCAACGGCTCGGCCGCCACCATGATGGCCGGCGTCCTGGTGCTGTGCTGTCTGGTGCTGCTCCTGGGCGAACTCAAGTTGCGCGGTCACCAACATCTCTCCCGACTCGGCCAGGGCAGCAAGCGCAAGCCTCGGATGTGGCGTCTCGGTGTCGCCAAGGCCCCGGTCGCGGCAACCTGCGCCGCACTGGTCGCCCTGGCCGTCGGCGTCCCGACGTACGCACTGGTGCACTGGCTGCGCGTCGGCGCCTCGACTGCCTTCCCGATCGGCGAACTCACCCGCGCCGCCACGACGACCGCGACTCTCGCGCTGGTCGGCGCCGTCTTCGCGACCGTGGCCGCCCTGCCCGTGGCCTGGCTGGCCGTACGACACCGTTCGCGGACCACGATGGTGATCGAACGCAGCACCTACGTCGCCAACGCGCTGCCCGGCATCGTGGTGGGGCTGGCTCTGGTGATCGTGTCGCTGCGCCTGGCCCCTGCGCTCTACCAGACCGCACTGCTGCTGATCGTGGCGTACGCGATCCTCTTCCTGCCGCGCGCGATGGTGTCGGTGCGCGCCGGGCTCGAGCAGGCACCTCCCGTACTCGACGACGTGGCGAAGAGCCTGGGCGTCAGTCCGCTCGAAGCGGCCCGTCGGGTGACCCTGCCCCTCATCCTGCCCAGCCTCGGGGCGGGGGCGGCGCTGATCTTCCTGGCGATCTCCACCGAGCTCACCGCGACCTTGATGCTGTCGCCGATCGGCACGCACACGCTGGCTACGGAGTTCTGGTCTGCCAGCGCGGACCTGCGCTACGGCGCGGCTGCTCCGTACGCCCTGCTGCTCGTCCTCGTCTCGATCCCCGCGACCTGGCTGCTCACCCGGCAGGAGAGACTGGACCCATGACCGGCTTGGCGATCGCAGGCGTCACGAAGTCGTTCGGCGACACCCTTGCGGTGAGCGACGTGACTCTCGACGTGCCGAGCGAGTCGATCACCACGGTGCTCGGCCCCTCCGGCTGCGGCAAGACCACGCTGCTGCGCCTGATCGCCGGCTTCCTCGACCCGGATGCGGGCACCATCGCGTTCGGGGACCGCGTCGTGGCGAGCGGACGCAAGAGCGTGCCGCCGCAGAAGCGCAAGGTCGGGTACGTGCCCCAGGAGGGCGCGCTCTTCCCGCACCTCGACATCGCCGCCAATATCGGCTTCGGCTTGCCGCGATCCCAACGCGGTGGAGCCCGGATCGCCGAGATGCTGGATCTCGTCGAACTTCCCGCGGCGTACGCCTCGCGTCATCCGCACGAACTCTCCGGCGGTCAGCAACAGCGCGTCGCCCTGGCTCGCGCGCTAGCCCCGAACCCGTCCGTGGTGCTGCTAGACGAACCCTTCAGCTCGCTGGACGCGACCCTGCGCGCCAGCACCGGACGCTCGGTCGTACGCGCCTTGCGTGCCGCTCGTGCCACCGCCGTCTTGGTGACCCACGATCAGGACGAGGCGCTGTCCCTGGCTGATCAGGTCGCCGTCATGCGCCAGGGCGATCTGGTCCAGGCGGCCTCACCGCGCGAGGTCTACCGCGCCCCGACCGACCCGACGGTCGCCCGCTTCGTCGGCGGGGCGACCGTACTGCGCGCCGACATCGTCGACGGATTCGCCCAGACCATGCTCGGGCGGCTTTCGGTGCAGTCCGGCTTCGCTGACGGTCCGGCGGAGGTGGTCGTACGCCCCGAGCAGTTGCGCCTGGTGGCGCATGGCGACGGTCCCACCGGACGCGTCGTCGACGTCTCCTTCTATGGCCACGACTCCGACGTCAGGTTCGACCTGGTGCCGGGTGGGCCGACGTTGGTGGCTCGGATGAACGGCCTGGAAGCGCCGGAGCCTGGCGACGACGTGGTCGTGACCATCGCCGGCGCCGGGTACGCCTTCCCGGTCAACCCCACCTTCGACGAGCCGGCTTCCGATTAGGTAAGGCTTACCTTTAGGATTCCCGGGTGTCGCCAGTCGTCTCGCTTCCTCGCGTCCGCGCGCACAGCGTCTTCGATCTGGCCGCGCACGGCGAGCGGGTCGCGCTGCGTACGCACGAGGGCGAGTTGTCGTACGCCGATCTGGCGGCTCGCGCCGCCGATGTCGCCGAGACCCTCGGCGGCACCCGTCGGCTCGTGCTGATCGAATGCGCCAACACCCTGGACACCCTGATCACGCTGCTCGCCGCACTGCAGCACGGGCACGTCGCCCTGCTGGTCCCACCCGGACGCGACCATGTCGACCTCATGGCCCGCTACGACCCCGACGTGGTCGCCGGTGAGCGGCTCGGCCGGTGGCGACTCACCGCACGGCGCGCGGGCACGGCACACCAACTGCATCCCGATCTGGCCCTGCTGCTGAGCACGTCGGGATCGACCGGCTCGCCCAAACTGGTCCGGCTGTCGTATGACAACCTGCGCGCCAACGCGGCCGCGATCGCCGACTACCTCGACCTGACCCCGGCTGACCGCGCCATCACCGCGCTGCCACTGCATTACTGCTATGGCCTGTCGGTCGTCACGTCCCACCTCAGCGCGGGCGCCGCGGTCACACTGACCGAGCTCAGTGTCGTCGACGACTGCTTTTGGCAGCTGGCCGCTGAGTCGGGCGTGACCAACCTGGCCGGGGTGCCGTACACCTTCGAACTCTTGGAGCAGGCCGGGCGCCAAGACCTGCACGCTCTCGCCCCGACGCTGCGTCTGGTCACTCAGGCCGGCGGTCGGCTCGCGCCCGAACTCGTCCGCGCGTGGGCCCAGCGCGGGCGCCGCCAGGGGTGGGACCTCGTGGTGATGTACGGCCAGACCGAGGCCACCGCGCGGATGGCCTTCCTGCCCGCGGCACTGGCGACGACCCGCCCGGAATCGATCGGCGTGGCAATTCCCGGTGGCACCTTGCGCCTGGACCCGGCCGCTGGGCAGTCTGACGGTGTCGGTGAGTTGGTGTACGCCGGGCCCAACGTGATGCTCGGGTACGCCGAGTCCGCCTCCGACCTGGCCGAGGGCGCGAGCCTGACCGAGTTGCGCACCGGCGACCTGGCCCGCGAGCGCGATGGCCTCTTCGAGATCGTGGGACGGTTAGGGCGCCACGCAAAGCTCTTCGGCGTACGCCTCGATCTCGCGCGCATCGAGAGGGCTTGCGATCCGGGCGTGGTCTGTGTCGCCGGAGAACATCTCCTCCACGTCTTCGGTGAGCGCAACCAGATCGCGGCTCGCGCCGACGAACTGCGCAGCCGGGCGGCTCACGCGGCCGGCCTGCCACCGACCGCGGTGCGCGTCACCGCAGTGGACTCGCTGCCGCGCACGAGCAGTGGCAAGCCGGACCTGGCCGGACTGGGCACGCAGGCACGCGATCTCGAAGAGCGCCGACCCACAGCCGACCCAGCCGACGCGGGCGACCTCTTGGAGGCGCTCGTCGCCGACTTCGCGCTCGTGCTCGGCCGCGACGACGCTACCCCGGCGAGCACCTTCGTCAGTCTGGGCGGCGACTCGCTGTCGTACGTCGAACTCGCCACTCGCCTCGGTGATCGGCTCGGCGAACTCCCCACGGGCTGGCACCTCACCCCGATCCAGGAGTTGGCGACGCAGCAAGCGGCGAACACTCGCAGCCGGGTCGACACTTCGGTCGTCCTGCGCGCCCTGGGAATCTTGGCCATTGTCGGCAGCCACGCCAATCTCTTCATGATCATGGGCGGCGCCCACGTGCTCTTGGCCGTCGCGGGCTTCAACCTCGCCCGCTTCCAACTGGGAGCGACAGCGCGCACAACCCGACTGCGCCACGGCCTGGCGAGCCTGGCTCGCCTCGTGGTGCCCTCCACCTTGTGGATCGGGGGCGTGGCGCTGCTGACCGGCTTCTACACATGGCCCACCGCGTTCTTCCTCAACGGACTGCTCGGCAGCGACCTCTGGACCGACCAGTGGCAGTTCTGGTTCCTGGAGAGCATCGTGTGGGCGACTCTCGGCGTGCTGGCGCTGCTCAGCATCCCCGCCCTGCACCGGCTCGAACGACGCCGGCCGTTCGAGTTCGCGCTCGGCATCCTGGCCGTCACCTTGGCCATGCGCTATCTCTGGGTCGGCATCATCGCCGGTTCACCTGCGCGGTACGCCCTTCCGGCGGTCGCCTGGTTCATCGCCTTGGGCTGGGCCGCGGCTCGCGCCGACTCTCGCAACCGGCGCCTGCTGGTCTCGGTACTGGGCGTGGGCGGCCTGATCGGCTTCTTCGGGTTCGACCTCGAAGACTTCGCCCGGATCGCGCTGATCGCAGGCGCTGTCTTGTTGCTGATCTGGCGCGCCACCGTGCCGGTGCCCCGCTCACTGGTGAAACCGCTGAGCGTGGTGGCCAGCGCCTCCTTGTTCATCTATCTGACTCACTGGCAGGTCTACCCGCATCTGGAGGACGACTTCCCGCTCCTCGCGACGATCGCCTCCGTGTTGGTGGGGATCGCCTATTACCGGGTGATCCGGCCGCTCTTACGCTTCACCCCATGAAGCGAATCTCGCGCGCCCGAAGCGCGTGATCGCAGGGCGAGAGTGCGTCAGAGGTAGAGCCCCGTCGCGTTGTCACCGAGGCGGTCTGCTGCCACCGCATGCACGTCCCGCTCGCGAATCACGACGTACACCTCGCCGTGCACCTCGACTTCTGCCTTGTCCTCCAGGTCGAAGAGCACCTTGTCGCCGGCCTCGACCGAGCGTGCCTGCGGGCCGACCGCGATCACGCTGGACCACGAGAGTCGTCGCGCCCCCAAGGCCGCCGTGGCCGGGATGACGATACCGCCTGACGAACGGCGTTCTCCGGCTTCCTTGTCGACCTCGACGAGGACCCGGTCGTGCAACATCTTGATCGGCGTCTTGCCGAGTGCAGCCTTCACCATGAAGCGGCGTCAGCGCGCGATCTTGCGGATGATCGCAAACACCACGACCACCGCGACCACACCGCCGACGACCTTCATGATGTTGTCGGTGCGCGGGGCGCCGTCAGCCGCGACGAAGTGCGCCTTCGTGGTCTGCATCTGTCGGTCGGCGATGGTCTTGGGACTGGCACGGTGGATGAGCTGGTCGATGTTGTCGGCGAGGTTGTCGCGCAACTTCTCGATATCGCGCTCGAGGTCCTGAGGGCTGCTCACGGGTTCAGGTTAGCAATCAGATCGGGGTCGAAGCCCACAGGGAGTTCGAGTCGGTGCGCTGCCATGAGTTCGGGGTCGGTCAGGATCGCCCGGGTCGAGTCGTCGGCGACCACATGTCCGTCGCTGAGCAGCACCGACCGGGGACAGAGCTGGAGGGCGTACGGCAGATCGTGCGTGACCATCAGCACCGTGACGTCCAAGCCGTCCAAGATGTCGGCGAGCTCGCGTCGGCTGGCTGGGTCGAGGTTGGACGACGGCTCGTCCAGCACCAGGATCTCGGGCTGCATCGCAAGCACGGTGGCGATGGCGACGCGGCGGCGTTGACCGTACGACAGGTGGTGCGGTGGACGATCGACGAAGTCGGCCATCCCCACGCGTTCCAGGGCGGCCATCACGACCTGGTCGAGTGCGGCGCCTTTGATGCCCAGGTTGGCGGGACCGAAGGCCACGTCTTGGCGCACGCTGCCCATGAAGAGTTGGTCGTCAGGATCTTGGAAGACGATCCCCACCCGCCTGCGGATCTCCTGCAGGTTGGCCTTCGAGACCGGAAGTCCGCTGATCGCGACACTGCCTGCCCCGGCGGTCAGGATGCCGTTGAGGTGCAGGACGAGGGTGGTCTTGCCTGCTCCGTTGGGACCGAGCAGGGCGACCCGCTCCCCCGGATGCACGTGCAGGTCCACGCCGAAGAGCGCCTGGTGGCCGTCCGGGTAGGCGTACGCCAGGCCCTGCACGTCGACGACGGGAACACTCACCGGTGCGTCCCTCGCAGCCCCTCGGGCAGCTTCCCCTGATAGCCGCGCGACAACATCGCCAGGTGCACGCGCTCGCCGCGTTCGTACGACCTGATGAAGAGTGCGCCCATCGACCGCGCCAGCGCGGGCCAGTGTCGAGGTGAGCGTGGCTCATAGCCGCGCGAGCGCATCGCGACCAGCATCCGTGACAGGTCTGCTGTCACGACGTCGAGGTAGCGGATCATGAAGCCCATGATCTGCACCAGCAGGTCGGGCATCCGCAAGCGTTGCAGACCTCGCAGGGCGTCGTCAGGCTCGGTGGTCGCAGCGAAGGTCAGCGCGGCCAGCACGCCGAGGGTGCCCTTGACCAGCAGCCCCCAGGCTGCGATCAGGCCAGGCTCGGAGACCGTCAAACCCAGCACTTCGGTGCGTGGGCCGTGGGAGATGAAGGGCACCAACACCGCGAAGATCACAAACGGCACCTCGATCCACAGCCGCTTGGCCAAGAAGGTCACCGGCACCCGAGACAAGCCGACGCCCAGCGCGAGAAAGAAGCTCCAGACCGCGAAGACGGCGTACCACTCCCGAGGGGTCGCCACCACGAGAAGCATGAAGCCGACGAGGCCGAGGATCTTCAGGTGCGCGGGAGCACGGTGCAGCGGGCTGTGCCCGTGGAAGTGCAGCCGGTGACCGTGCCCAGCTCCCATCAGCGGGGGTCCGACGCGGGATCCGAGGCAGCATCTGTGTGCGGGTCGCGGCGGCGCACGGCGTACGCCAAACCGCCCGCGAACAGCAGCGTGATCGCCACGCCCGCAACCCCGGCCAGACCGCCCGCAGCGCGCTCGTTGCCCACGCCCTTGACCGAGTAGTCGGCCATCGGTCCGTCGCCGGCGGCGTGCTCGTCTGCACTGTCGAGGAAGCCGGTCTTCTCGGCCACGAACTCCAGGCCGTCGGGGTGGCTGGAGGCATAGAAACTCACCCCACCCGCGACGAACAACGTCACGAGCAGCGCGGCGAGGAAGAATGCCTTGCGGGTCATCGAGCGGCCTCCGTACGACGAATCTCCAGTGGACGAGCATCCAGCATGGACCTGGCGCCATAGACGAGGTCGGGACGCGCCGCGATCACACTGGCGACCACCAGTCCGGTGATCAGAGCCTCGCCTAGGCCGATCAGGACGTGCCACCCCAGCATCGCCGTGGTGACTGCTCCCAGCGAGACCGGCGCCTGCCCGCCGACGGCGAAGAGCCCGACGAAGGCCAGCGCGGTGACCGGCACCGACACGAAGGCTGCCACCGCCGACGCGATCGGCACCGAGGCCGTCACCTTGGGCAGCACCGCACGGATCATCGCGAAGACCGCCCAGCCCACGGGCACGGCGACCAGCGAGAAGAGCGTGATGTTGGTGCCGAGCGCGGTGATCCCACCGTCGGCGAAGAAGAGTCCTTGCACGAGCAACACCACCGCCAAGCACAACGCGCCTGTCCAGGGACCGACCAGCACGGCGGCCAGCGCGCCACCGAGAAGATGCCCGCTCGTGCCGGCGCCGACGGGGAAGTTGATCATCTGAGCGGCGAAGATGAAGGCGGCGACCAGACCAGCCATCGGAGCCGTACGGTCGTCCAACTCCTTGCGAGCACCACGCAGCGCCACCGCCACCCCCGCCGCGGCCACCACACCGGTAGCCACCGAGGTCGGGGCGTCGAGAAAGCCGTCGGGCACGTGCATGGGCACTCCTAAGGTGTCTGGATCTCGCTACGCTGAACGCTCCACCCACGATGTTATTGCAAATGACTTGCAATAAGGAGACCCGCCCATGACCGACCGTCTCGTCCCCGGCGACGCCGCTCCCGACTTCACTCTCCCGACCGACGACGGCTCGACGGTCTCGAAGGCCGACCTGCGTGGCCGCAAGGTGATCGTCTACTTCTATCCCGCCGCGATGACTCCGGGCTGCACCAAGCAGGCGTGCGATTTCAGCGACAACCTGTCCTCGTGGAAGGCCGAGGGCTACGAGGTCATCGGGATCAGCAAGGACACGCCCGCCAAGCTCGCCAAGTTCCGCGAGCGCGACGGGCTGAGCATCACGCTGGCCTCCGACCCCGACCTGACCGTGCACAAGGCGTACGCAGCTTTTGGGGAGAAGAAGCTCTACGGCAAGCTCGTCGAGGGTGTCATTCGCTCGACGTTCGTCGTCGACGAGGAGGGCAAGATCGCGGTGGCGCAATACAACGTCAAGGCCACCGGGCACGTGGCGAAGTTGCGTAAAGACCTCGGGCTGGCCTGAGACAGGAGTGGTCGTACGCCCGGCGAGACTCGAACTCGCACTGGCCAGGACCTAAACCTGGTGCCTCTACCAATTGGGCTACGGGCGCGCGGGAGCAGTCTAAGCCTCGCTCGGCGCAGAGAGCCGGTGCACCAGTGCGATGTCGTCACCCGCTCCGACTCATGGTCGGGATCCCGACGGAGGCCAGGCCCCCATTTCCGTGCAGGTCTCTTCGTCGTACTGGCACACACCCCCGCGGTACTTCCAAGCACCCTTCTCCACTACGAGGACGATGAGCTCCTTCTTGCCCTTGGTGTCGGTCAGGCGCACCAGTGCGATGTCGTCACCTTGCATCCCAACCCAGCGGAGTTTCGCGATGCGGGTGGGCTTCGGGGGGCTGGCGGCGTACAGGTCCTCCGCGATTTCGCGGCACGAGTTGCGGCCCGGAGTGTACGCATGTAGGTACTGGGCGAGTCTTTTCATGTACTTCTTGAAGTCCCGCGCAATGTTGGGGCACACCATGTCGGGGTCGGTCGCGGTGATTCCCTCGATGACGGTCCGCACAACCACCGTCGGCGAGACGCTGGGCGATTTCGCAGAGGCCGCGTTGGCAGCCGCAGCAGGAGGCAGAGCCGCGAGGAGCGACACTGCCATCAAGAGGCTCAGAAGCCGAAGGGTTGGGTTCACAGGCCGCGCCGGGGAGCGGCTAGGCCGACGGTGGCCAGGCGTGTTCTGCGCAGGTCTGTTCATCGTACCTGCACACGCTTCCGCGGACTTTCCAGGCGCCCTTCTCCAAGACGAGGACCCAGAGCACTTTTCGACCCTTGTTGTCCACGAGGCGCACTAGTGCGATGTCATCGCTTTGCATCCCGACCCACCGGATCTTCGCGATGTGGGTCGGCTTCGGGGGGTAGGCAGTGTAGAGATCCTCCGCCACCTCCCTACAGGTGTCGCGCCCCGCGAAGTATGCACCTTGGTAGATGGCGAGTTGCTTCATGTACTTCTTGAAGTACCGCGCAACGTTGGGGCACACCATCTCTGGGTCGCGTGCCGCAACACCCTCGATGACCGTGCGCAAGACCTCGGTTGGTGAGACGCTGGGCGAGGCAATTGAGGTTGCACTGCTCGACGCGGCGGGAGGCACGACCACGATCAGCGACCCTGCCGTCAACATAGCCAGGAGCCGGATAAGGCGTTTCATCGTGTCCATTGTGTACCGCACGCACCGCCCCGTCAGCACTTCGCGTCGACATTGTTGTGCTACATGTTCTGCCAGACCCGGACCCAGTCGACCTTGGTGACCTCGGATTGTCCTGCCGCGCCGGTGTTTTGGAAGGTCCTGTTTTCGTAGTCGCTGACGAGTTGGCTCAACAACAGGTATTCGGGCGTGTTCGAGACTGCCTTCCGTGGTCGTAGGACGACTTCGCCGTCGATGCGGAAGACGTATCCGCCGTTGGGCAGAAGCGTGCCGAGGCTGTCGGTGTGGCCAGGACCGCGCCACTCCACCGAGAACACATGCCACTTCGAGCTCCAGTATTCGTCAGCTGAGCCATCTGGGGAGTTGTTGGTGTTGAGGAGCCGCAAGGAGTTCAGGAGCTTTCCACCCCGCGGGATGCGTTTCCCGTCCGCGTCGAGCTCGTACGCTTGCGCATTCATGGGGCTTTCGGGGGTGCGGTCGTGGCCGAACCATTCCATGACGTCGACTTCGGCTCCGGCTGCGGGGTTTCGGGATGACTAGTCCCTCGTCACCGCCTCGTGTGCCCGATGACGACGACACTCGGTTCCCGAGGGGTGATCGCAACCGGCCTCAAACTGTTTCTATGTTTCGGGCCGCGTCAGACATTCCGGCGAAATAGCCAGGTGCCGAGTTCCGCGCCGATGGCGAAACCGGTCTCGCCCGTCCGCTAAGCCTCGATCCACCGATGAGCCCGGTGACCCGGGTGGATCGACGCTAGGGTCCCGCCATGGACTCAGCCCTCACCAGTGTCGGACTTCCGTTAGCCCTCGGGCTCGTGATGTTCGGGCTCGGCCTGAGCTTGACCGTCGCCGACTTCACCCGGATCGCGCGCGCACCCAAGGCAGTGGCGATCGCCTTGGTCTGCCAGATCGTGTTGCTGCCTCTGGTCGCGTTCGGGCTAGTACGCCTCTTCGACCTGCCGTGGCAGCTGGGCGTCGGAATGATGCTGCTCGCGGCATCACCGGGTGGCACCACGGCAAGTCTCTTCAGCCACCTGTTTCGTGGCGACGTCGCCCTCAACATCAGCCTGACCGCGATCAACACGGTCATCGCGGTGGTCACGCTGCCGCTGATCACCAGCCTGGCGATCAACTACTACGGCGAGGAAGGCGACGTGGCGATGCCCTTCTCGGAGGTGCTCAAGGTCTTCGTGATCATCTTGGTGCCCGTCGGGATCGGCATGCTGGTCAACGCCCGCGCCCACGGCTGGGCGGCGCGGATGGACAAGACCGTACGCATCGGATCGGCGATTGTGCTCGCAATCCTCGTGCTGGGGATCTTGGTAGCCGAACGCGCCAACGTGACGAAGTATCTGGGCCAGGTAGGTCTGATCACCGCGATCTTCTGCGCGATCAGCCTGCTGGCGGGCTATTACGTGCCCCGACTGCTGGGAGTCGGCGGGCCGCAAGCGATCGCCTCATCGATGGAAATCGGCGTCCACAACTCGACACTGGCGATCGTGATCGCCACCTCGGTGTTGAAGAACACCGAGATCTCGGTGCCCGCGGCGGTCTATTCGCTGATCATGTTCCTGTTCGCCGCGCTGTGGGGCTCGTGGGTGTCCAAGCGGGTCAGCGCAGAGCCTGAGCGAGTCTAGGAGCCAGTGCTCGAAGCGCCCTGCCGCGATGTGAGATCGCGTCCTTCTCGGCGACGGTGAGTTCGGCCGACGTACGCCCGGGCCTGTCAGAGGCGTCGGTGTCGCGGGCCACGAAGAGCACGTCGTAGCCGAAGCCCCCGCTCCCCCGAGTCTCGCGGATGATCCGACCGTCCATCCGGCCCTCTTCGACCAACTCGGTGCCGCCCGGCAGACACACGGCGATCACGCACGCGAAGTGAGCGCCGCGACGCTCGTCCGGCACGTCGGCGAGTTGGTCGAGCAGCAGTGCGTTGTTGCGCTCGTCGCTTTTCGGCTGGCCCGACCAGCGCGCGCTCAACACGCCCGGCATGGCGTTGAGCGCATCGACGCACAGACCCGAGTCGTCGGCCACGGTCGGCAACCCCGTTTGCGCCAGACCAGCACGGGCCTTGATCAGCGCATTGTCGGCAAACGTGGCGCCGTCTTCGACCGGCTCGTCGTACGCCGACACGTCGCCGAGGCCGAGCACGCGTACGTCCGGCACCAGCGGCGCCAGGATCCGCTGCAACTCGGCGAGTTTCTTGGCGTTGTTGGACGCCAGGAGCAGGTCAGGCACCTAGGGCCTCGCGCTGGAGCCGGGTGAGGTCAGCGCACCCCTTCTCGCCGAGCGCAAGCAGAGCATCGAGTTCGGCGCGGTCGAAGGGTGCGCCCTCCGCGGTGCCTTGCACCTCGATGAACTTGCCGTCCCCGGTCATCACGATGTTCATGTCCGTCTCGGCCCGCACGTCCTCGACGTACGGCAGATCGAGCCGGGGCACGCCGTCGATGATGCCGACCGAGACCGCGGCGACCGAGCCGGTCAACGCCTCGGACTTGCCCAGCAACGCGGCGGCGTCAGCCAGTGCGACGTACGCCCCGGTGATCGCGGCCGTACGCGTCCCACCGTCGGCCTGGAGCACGTCACAGTCGAGCTGGATGGTGTTTTCCCCCAGCGCCTGGTAGTCGATGACCGCCCGCAGTGAGCGGCCGATCAGCCGCGAGATCTCGTGCGTACGACCGCCGATGCGGCCCTTGACCGACTCGCGGTCCGAGCGGGTGTTGGTCGCGGCGGGGAGCATCGCGTACTCGGCGGTCACCCAGCCGAGCCCGGAGCCCTTGCGCCAGCGCGGCACTCCCTCGGAGGCGGATGCCGCACAGAGCACCCGCGTCTTGCCGAACTCGATCAGCACCGAGCCCGCCGCGTGGTCCAGCCAGTCGCGGGTGATCTTGATCTGTCGGAGTTCGTCGTCGGCTCGTCCGTCTTCGCGCGTCATGACGGCGATCCTATGAGTGGGGCTACTTGACCTCGGCGCGCAGGATCCGCCAGATGCCCAAGCCGAGCGGCAGGACCAGCCAGAGGAACCCGCTGACGAGCAGTTGTCCCCACTGCTCGCCACTGATCGGGCCGTCGTAGAGGGGTCCTTGCGCGGCCTGGAAGTCGATCCACGGCGCGAAGTCGGCGAACCACACCATCAACGCGGAGCCGATTGCGATCAGGGAGGGAAGCACCCACTTGTAGACGAAGTAGACGACGATCGCCGCGGGCGTGTTCAAGAACAGGCACGCCAGCGCGAAGCCGCCGATCATCGCCAGACTCTGAGTCAGCGCGAACGCCCCGAGCACCCGCCATTCGGCCTGCCAGTCAGCCTCACCCTGGAAAGCGCCGTAGAGAGCGTTGCAGACTGCCGCGGAGATCAGCGCGATCAGGATCGTCGCGAACGTCAAGACCAGGCCAGCGGCGAGCTTGGCCCCGATGACGCGGCCTCGCCGGGGTTCCAGGGTGAAGGTCGTCATCGCCGTGCGCTGGCTCCACTCGCTGGTGACCAGCATGATCCCGACCACGGGAAGCAGGATCGACGACACGAACGCGAAGATTCCGGTGAAGTCCGAGAACTTCATCGGCTGGTCCTGGACGACCACGACGATCAGCGCGATGGCCTGGGCAAAGGCCCCCAGTCCGAGCGCGATCGCGAGCAGCCAGCGACCCGCCAAGGTGTCGTACATCTTGCGCACCTCGACCCCGACGAGCCGCATGAAGGGCACCGCTGGGGTGTCGCCGATCCGCAAGGTGTCGAGTTCGCCCATCGCGGTGCTCATGCGCTGACCTCCACCGATTCGCGGGCGGTTGCTGAGGTGAGTTCCAAGAACAACTCCTCGAGTCCTGCGGCAAGGTGCCTCAGTTCCAACAGCACCACGCCATGTTTCAACGCCAACTCGCCGATCCGCCTGGCGGGCGCCTGCGCCTCGATGCCGCCGTCGAGGGGGCGACACGAGATGCCTTCACTTTCGAGAACAGCCGCGAAGGCAGCCTTGTCCACACAATCGACATAGCTCGCCTCTGCTTGTCGGCCGTCGAGGAGTTGAGTTCGGGTGCCTTGCGCGACGATCCGCCCATTGCCGATCAGGATCATCTCGTCGGCGACCTGCTCCACCTCGTGCAGCAGGTGGCTGGACAACAGCACGGTGCCGCCGCGATCGGCGTACCCCTTCAACAAGCCACGCATCCAGCGGATGCCAGCCGGGTCGAGACCGTTCGCGGGCTCGTCGAGGATCAGCACGGACGGATCGCCGAGCATCGCGTGCGCGATGCCGAGGCGCTGTCGCATCCCGAGGCTGTAGTTGCGTACGCGCCGCTTGGCCTCCTGCGGCGTCAGGCCCACCACCTCGAGCATCTCCTCGACCCGGCTCGACGGCAGACCCATCAGCCGCGCGCCCAGCGACAGCACCTCCCGCCCGGTACGACCGGCGTGCTGTGCCGAGGCGTCGAGCAGGACGCCGATGTGCCGCCCCGGGTTGGGGATCTCGCAGTACGCGTGTCCGCCGATCGACACCGAGCCGCCGGTGGCAGGGGTAAGCCCGACCATGATCCGCATCGTGGTCGTCTTACCGGCGCCGTTAGGCCCCAGGAAGCCGGTCACCGCGCCGCGACGACACTCGAACGACACCTCATCGACCGCGATGAACTCGCCGTACCGTTTGGTCAATCCCTCCGCGACAATCACGCGAGCCATTCTTACGGGTGAGGTGGCGACCACCAAAGTGACCACTGACTGTGTCACGAGAAACTAAAGTCCCTGCCGTGGACCGCGCGCTTCCGGAGCAATACCAGCCAGAGATCACTCTGGCCGGTCGCCTCTGGCGCCTGGTCGGGATGCTCGTGATGAGCTCGATCTTCTGGTCCTGGGCGGTCCAGGACCAGTGGCAGCACCAGCGCTACCGCTTCTGGATCGACATCGCTGTCGGCATCTCGGCGTACGTTCTGGTCAACTGGCGTCGCCGGTTCCCACTCTCGATCGCATTGCTCCTCAACGTCTCCGCCGGCGTCTCGGCGCTGGCCGGTGGACCGGCCTTGCTGGCCGCGGTCTCCGTCGCGACCCGCCGCTACCCCCGCGAGATCATCCCGCTCTCGCTGGTGATCCTGAGCGCCTCGATGTTCTTCAAGGAGTATCAGCACATCGACGCCGGCGAGATCGTGGAGTGGGAGGCGTTCTTGATCACGGTCGCCTTCGTCCTGATCCAGATCGGCTGGGGCCTCTACATCGGATCGCGCCGCGAGATGTACTTCCAGTTGCGTCGCCGCGCGGAGCAGGCCGAGGCCGAACGCGACGAGCGGATCGGACGCGCGCGCGAACAGGAGCGCGCTCGGATCGCGCGGGAGATGCACGACGTGCTGGCGCACCGCATCACCCAGATGTCGATGCTGTCGGGTGCGATGGCGGTGCGTACCGATCTTGACGCCGACGCCCTGCGCAAGGTCGCCGTCACCTTGCAACACACGGCAGCCAGCGCCATCGACGATCTGCGCGGCGTTCTCGGTGTCCTGCGCGACCCGGCCTCCGGCCAGCAACTCACACCGCAGCCGACCTATCAGGACGTACGCACGATGGTCGACGACTGGCGTAGGTCCGGAGCCAATGTTCACCTGAACGAAGACATCACCACGGACGGGGCGGACGTGCCTGATCCCCTGGGCCGCGCGGTCTATCGGATCGTCCAGGAGGGACTGACCAACGCGGCTCGTCACGCACCCGGCTCGCGCGTCTCGATCACCGTCACCGGAGGCCCGGGATCCGGACTCACGGTGCGGGTGACCAACCCCGAGGGCTTCCGCCGGGCGGACACCTCGGGCAGTCGCCTGGGCTTGATCGGGTTGCGTGAGCGGGCTCAACTCAGCGGCGGGCGGTTGACCCACACGTCGCAAGGAGGCCAGTTCGTGCTGGAAGGGTGGTTACCGTGGGGGACATGATCCGAGTGCTCCTCGTCGACGACGACCCCTTGGTGCGCTCCGCCTTGTCGATGATGCTGGGTGGGCAGGACGGGATCACGGTGGTCGGCCAGGCCCCCGACGGCGCGCAGGGCGTACGCATGGCGCGCGAGCAGCGTCCCGACGTCGTGCTCATGGACATTCGGATGCCCCTGCTCAACGGGATCGATGCGACCGCGCAACTGCACTCCCAACCGGACCCGCCACGCGTGTTGGTGCTGACCACCTATCAGGCCGACGACTACGTCCTCGACGCGCTCGCCGCCGGTGCCGACGGCTTCCTGCTCAAGGACACGCCTCCGGAAGGGATCATCGACGCCATCGTCAAGGTCGCCTCGGGCGAGGCCGTGCTGGCCCCGACCGCGACCCTGGCCGTGGTCGAACACGTGCGCTCGATTACCGGCAGCTCACGTACCCATTCGGCTGTCGAACGTCTCGACTCCCTCACCGCACGCGAGCGCGAGGTCGCCATCGCGGTCGGTCACGGCAAGACCAATGCCGAGATCGCCAGCGACCTGTTCTTGTCGGTGCCGACGGTCAAGGCGCACGTGTCGCGGCTCTTCGAGAAACTCGACGTGACCAATCGGGTCCAGATCGCCATGATCGTGCACGACGCCGGCCTGGTCTGAGGAGTGAGCCGGAGGTAGGCCGAGCGCAGCGAGGCGTGCCGGAGGCGAGCCCCGCAGGACCGGGCCGAATCCAGCACCGGCCTGGTCTGAGGAGTGAGCCGGAGGTACGCCGAGCGCAGCGAGGGGTAGTCCAGTGCGAAATGGTCGTCGCGAACGCTAATTCACGACCATTTCGCACTGGACTACCCCTCAGAGGTCGTAGGACTCCCCCGGCTGGGCCAACGCCAGCGGGCCGACGAAGTGCGGGCGCGCCTCGGCGAGGATCTCCTCAGCGTCGTGCCAGGCGGGCACATGGGTCAGCAGCAGCCGCTTGGCCCGTGCCGCGGTCGCCGTCGCAGCAGCCTCGCGACCGGTGAGGTGCAGATCGGGGGGATTGTCGTCGCGCTCCCGGAAGGACGCCTCGCACAAGAACAGATCACACTCCCGCGCGGCAGCGTCGAGTCCCTCGCAGACGCCGCTGTCACCTGAATAGGCCAGGGTGCGGCCGCCGGCGGTGACGCGCAGGGCGTACGCCGGGACGGGATGGGCGACCTGGAAGGCCTGGATCGAGAAGGGACCGACCTCGATCGGCTCGTCGCCATAGACCCGGAAATCGAATTCGCCGGTCATGCCGGGGTCGGGCCGCAGGTCGTACGCCCGGGCGAGCCGCGCCGCGGTGCCGTGCGGGCCCCAGACGGTGAGACGCGGCTGCGGCCCGGAGGGGTGGTACTTGCGCAATACGTAGTAGCCGGTGAAGTCGAGGCAGTGATCCGCGTGCAGGTGACTCAGCGCGACCGCGTCGATCGCGAGCGGGTCGGCATGGCGGTGCAGTGCGCCGAGGGCGCCGTTGCCGAGGTCGAGCACGAGGCGCCACGTCCGTCCGGCGTGCTCCTGTTCCACCAGATAGCACGAGGCGGGCGAGGCAGGCCCGGCGTACGACCCTGAGCAGCCCACCACCGTCAGCCTCATCGCGCCACCCCCGCGGCGAACTGGGACGCGAACGCCAACTCGGGGCCGAGGAAACGCCGACCGGTCGCCGAGAACGCATCGGGCTCGCCGGTGGTGACGAACTCGTACGCCGGGTCACCCTCGTGGCGCATCAACTGGTGCCGTGCCAGGGTCCGGTAGACGTCCTTGGCGCACTCCTCCGCCGAGGACACCAGCGTGACCTGCTCCCCCATCACATAGGAGATGACGCCGGTAAGCAGTGGATAGTGCGTGCAGCCGAGGATCAAGGTGTCGACCCCGGCCTCGGTGAGCGGGTCGAGGTATTCGTGGGCGACGGCCAGGAGTTCGTCACCACCGGTCACCCCCGCTTCCACGAAGTCGACGAAGCGCGGACATGCCCGGGTCGTGACCGTGAGGTGCGGAGCTGCGGCGAACGCGTCCTCGTACGACATCGAGTCCACGGTCGCTTGCGTACCGATGACCCCGATCCGACCGTGGCGAGTGGCCGCGACCGCGCGGCGGGCGGCGGGCAGGATCACCTCGATGACGGGCACGTCGTAACGTTCGCGGGCATCACGCAGCATCGCCGACGAGGCGGAGTTGCACGCGATGACCACGGCCTTCACTCCGCGCTCGACGAGGTGATCGACACACTCGAGGGCGTACTCCCGCACCTGCCCGATCGGGCGCGGACCATAGGGCTGTCGCGCCGTGTCGCCGACATAGACGATCGACTCGTGCGGCAACTGGTCGATCACCGATCGCGCCACCGTCAGGCCACCGAACCCAGAGTTCGAAGATGCCGATCGGCGACTCCGGATCGTGGGTGGCGGGCATCCCCCAAGCCTAGGGCCCGATCTGCGCTCGCGCGTGTCGACGGATGCGAGATCGTGGTCACGCCGTTCCGCGCCACGTGAACTACACGGCCTAGCCTCGGGATTTCACGAGTGATCTGGCGACACCGGGGCTGAAAGCACGGAAGTGCCTGTCCTGCTTGGGATTCTTGTTCTTGCGACAGTCCAAGAATCGCTAGCGGAAAGGCACTCCGTAGGTGAAGCGTAGCCGTGTCCCCAATCTGGTTCTCGATCCCGTCCGCGAGTCGCTGATCTCCTCCTGCGGGGCGCTGCTGCTCAAGGAGGCGTCCGGTGTCACCGGCCTGGGCCGGGGACTCTCCCGGGCGCTTGCGCCGTGGCGCCCAGCACGGGCTGAGCATGACCCGGGCAAGGTCTTGCTCGACGTGGCGACCGCGGTCGCGCTTGGCGGGGATTGTCTTGCCGATGTCGCCGTGATCCGTGCCCAGCCCGAGTTGTTCGGGGCGGTCGCTTCCGACCCGACCGTCTCGCGGGTCTTTGCAGCCCTCGCTGCGGACGTGGACGACGCGGTGGCCGCGATCCGGGACGTGCGGGCCCAGGCGCGCGCGGCGGTCTGGGCACGCCGTCGCCCGCTGGCCGGTACGCCGGGTAGTCAGGTGATCGTGGACATCGACGCCACCCTGGTCACCGCGCACTCGGACAAGGAAGGCGCCGAGCCGACCTTCAAGCGCGGGTTCGGGTTCGCCCCGATGTGCACCTTCGTCGACCACGGCCAGCACGGCACCGGCGAACCGCTGGCGATCGATCTGCGGCCCGGGAAGGCCTCGCCCTGGAATAGCGCGGACCACCTCGCCACGCTCGAGGCCGCGCTGGCCCAGCTCCCCGATGGCGAGCAACAGCAGGTGCTGGTCCGCGCCGATACCGGCGCCTGCTCGAAGGTGTTCCTCCACCACATCACCGACGCCGGTCTGGAGTACTCGATCGGTTTCCAGGCCCAAGACACCGTCAAAGCAGCCATCGAAGCCATCCCCGAACAAGCCTGGCGATCCGCGGTCGATGGTGACGGTGAGCCTCGCGACGGCGCTCAGGTCGCCGAGCTCACTGCCTGGATGCCGACCCCGACACGGTCCAGCCGCCCCGGCCCGAAGGACTGGCCGCTCGGGATGCGGGTCATCGCCCGCCGCGAACGCCCCCACCCCGGCGCCCAGCTGCGACTAACCGACCACAACGGGTGGCGCATCACCTGCTTCGCGACCAACACCAAAGGGCCCGGCTGGACCCTGGCCGCGCTCGAGGTCCGCCACCGCCAACGCGCCCGCTGCGAGGACCGGATCCGCGGCCTGAAAGACACCGGGCTGCGGAACCTTCCCTTCCACGACTACGCCAAGAACCGAATCTGGCTCGAGGTCGTCGCACTCGCCGCCGATCTCCTCGCCTGGACCCAGACCCTCGCCTTCGACGAGCATGAACCCGCCCGGCGGTGGGAGCCCAAACGACTCCGCTTCCGGCTCCTCGCCGTCGCCGGACGCATCATCCGCACCGGCCGCCGAAGACGCCTACGACTCCCCAGGGACTGGCCCTGGAGCCGAGCTCATCGACACCGGCTGGACCACGCTCCACACCGCCTGACGGCCAAGACCCCCAACCCATCGACCAGGAACCGGAGAACCGGCGGCCACAGCGCCGGGGGCCAGACACGCCCTTCATCCAACCCGGCCGGCTTCCATCGAGAACCAGCTGCTCAGCAGGGCTCACGAAACGTCGAGGCTAGTGTGGGCGCCATGGTGAGTCGTACGCGTCAACTGTTGTCCAGGGTGTGTGCCCTGCTCGTGCTCACCATGCTCAGTTTCGCGTGTGGGAGCACGCCCCCGACCACTCCCGCCTCCGCCAAGTCCGCGCTCGCGCCCGGCCCGCACGGAGTCGATCAGGTTCTCGTCGTGAGCATCGATGGTCTCAACCCGCTCGCCCTGGACAAGTTGGGGCGCAAAGGCACTCCCGTGCTGCACCGGCTGCGCCGCCAAGGGGCGTCGACGCTCAACGCGCGCACGTCGTACGAGATGACGGTGACCCTGCCCAATCACACCGGCATGGTCACCAGTCGCCGGATCAACGCCGCCGACGGTGGCCACGGGGTCACCTGGAACGACGACCGCCCGACGCCGGCCACGGTCCAGGCCGCGGCGGGCGGACCGGTCGGCTCGGTGTTCTCCGATGTGATCGCGGCGGAGCTTACGACCGCGCTGTTCGCGTCGAAGACGAAGTTCTCGCTGTGGCAGCGTTCGTGGCCTGCCGGGCTCAAGAACACCACGATCGAGTTGGACAACCGTGCACTGGCCGACGACGTCGCCCTGGACCTCATCCGGACCGACCGCGACTTCACCTTCGTCCACCTCAGTGGGCCGGACGTGGCCGGGCACGCGCGCGGGTGGATGAGCAGGCCCTACCTTCGCGCCGTACGAGCCGCCGACACCAACCTCGGCATCATCCTCGAGGCGCTCAAGGAGGCCGACGAGGTCGACGACACCCTGGTCATCGTGACCGCCGACCACGGCGGTGTGGGCAGACTGCACGGGCAGGCGGATCGCTTGGCCAACTACCGCATCCCGTTCCTCGTACGCGGCCCCGACGTCCCGCGGGGCGCCGACCTCTATGAGATCAGTCCCGCCAATCGTGATCCGGGCACACGACGGCCGTCGTACGGTCCCACCCGCCAACCTGTGCGCAACACCATGGTCGCCAACCTGGCGTTGCAGGCGCTCGGGCTGCCTGCCATCAAGGGCAGTCAGCTCAACGTCAAGCAGGACCTCAACGTCTTCGAGGCTCCCTGATCAGTCCCAGAAGCTTGGGCTGGGGCGGGCCCAATGAGGGGTCCACACCGTCGAAGAGGCTGCTGATCGACTCGCCCGCGTGCACCCGCGCGATCGCCTGACCGAACAGAGCAGCGACCGACCGCACCTTGAGCTCGGGCCAGTCGAGCGGCGCCGGGACGGTGTCGGTCGTGACGACCTCCGTAATCATCGGGTGGTCGCGCAACCGCTCGACGGCCTTGCCCACGAACAGGCCATGCGTACACGCCACCGAGGCGCTGGTGCAGCCCTCGTCGCGCAGCCGGTCGAGCAGTTCGACGATCGAGCCACCGGTGGCGATCTCGTCGTCGAGCACGATCGCCCGCTTGCCGCGGACATCCCCGACGATCGAATCGATCACCACCCGATCGTCGGCCAGGCGGCGCTTTGATCCCGCCGCGACGGGCAGGCCCAGCAGGCGCGCGAACTGAGTGGCGGTCTTGGCGTTTCCCAGGTCGGGCGACACCACCACACAATCGGACAGGTCCTGGTCCAGGTAGTGCTCAGCCAGCACGCCGAGCGCGGTGAGTTGGTCCACCGGCACCGAGAAGAAGCCGTGCACCTGCGGCGCATGCAGCGTCATGGTGATCACGCGATGCACGCCCGAGGCCTGCAACAGGTCGGCCACCAGACGCCCCCCGAGCGAGATGCGACTGGCGTCCTTCTTGTCCGAGCGGGCGTACGCATAGTGCGGGATCACGGCCGTGATCTTGTCCGCGCTGGCACCACGCGCGGCGTCGATCATCAGCAGCAACTCCATCAGGTGCTCCTGGGTCGGCGGCACCAGCGGCTGGACGACGTAGACATCGCGCTGGCGGCAGTTCGCCTGCAACTGTGCCTGCAAGCAGTCGTTGCTGAATCTGCTGATCTCGACCGCGGCGAGTTCGACGCCCAGTTCGGTGCAGATGTCTCGCGCCAGGCGCCGGTGGGCGCTGCCGGTGAAGACCACGATCTCGCGCACGTTCGTTCCTTCGCGTGGGTGCCGCTGTGCCGGTGTTGGGGGCCACGATAAGCCTGCCGTTTGGCGGCGACCAGACCCGTACGCCTGCGGTGGACGGGCTACCTGCGGGCCCAGCGCTCCGATGGCAGCGGCCACGGATTGAAGGAACATCCCCCCGTGCCCTTTGACTGCTGCATCATCACCGGAGCCGGGCCACGCCCGCGGCAGTAGGCGTGCCCATGGCCGAGCCAGTGACCGGTTTCGTGGTTGACCACCATGTGGCGGTAATCGCGCACGCTGCGTCGAGCACCGTTCCACGCCGGAGATGCGTGCAGCCAGCGGGTCTCGTTGATGATCACATAGCGCCCGACTCGGCAACTCCACGTCGACGAGCACCCCGACGAGAAAGACGGCACCATCGGCGCCGTCGAGAGCACCAGGGTGAAGTCACCGCCTCGGGGGACTCGACGGAACGAGAAACCGGCTCCGCGCCAGCCGAGCGGGTGGTCGAAGGTCTGCTGGGCCTGCTGCTTGAACGTCGCGAGACCAGCGCGGACGCGCCCGCGTGTCTGCACCGAATAGGTGAACCGACGACGTACGCCGACACGGTGCTGCACCACCTCGCCGCGCTCCAGCGTCAGCGGCACGAAGCCACGACGGCGGAAGGTCACCGCCAGCGACACGAACGCGCCGACGTCCTCGACGCCGAGGCGGTAACGGCCCTTGCGGCTCACCACGTCCCCGTCACGTCGCCACCGGACCTTGACCGAGTCGGCTTTGGGGCTCACCTTGCCGCGTACGGCGATCCTCAGCGTCTGCGCGAAGCGGAAGTCACCAGCCACCTTGGGGTTGCGGGTGACCTCGAAGGTCGCGCGCGCGACCGGGTCGGTCGGCGTCGCCATTGCGGTGAACGTGCCCGTCGCGTCGGATACCGACTCCACCACGGTGAGGACGTGCCCGATGTCGTCGAGGCCGAGCCGATAACGCGAGGTGGTCGCGCCCGCGATCGGCATGCCGTCGCGGTGCCATTGGTAGGTGGCCGCCAGGGGCGGGGTATCCCACACGCCCGGGGTCACGGTGAGGATCTCGCGGAAGGTCGCCGCGCCGGTGATCACAGGCGGCGTCACGAGGGTGCCGTTCGGGGTCGCCCACGCGGGGGCGCACCACGCCGTCAGCGCCATGATCGCCGAGATGAGCAGCACCAGTCCCCGTCGCACGCGAGCAGGATAGGCACTCAGGCCCACAACTGGCCTTCGAGCCGGTCCTCGGCCTCGTCGACCGTGCCTTCGTACGCACCGGTGGACAGATATTTCCAGCCCGCATCGGCCACCACGAAGGCGATGTCGGCCCCCTCGCCCGCCTTGACCGCCTTGGCCGCCTGACCGAGCGCCGCATGCAGGATGGCGCCGGTCGAGACGCCCGCGAAGATCCCCTCGGACTCCAGCAACTCCCGGACCCGTCGCACCGCATCACGCGGACCGACGCTGAAGCGGGTGTCGATCAGGGTCTCGTCATAAAGCTCGGGGACGAAGCCCTCGTCGAGGTTGCGCAGGCCGTAGACCAACTCGCCATAGCGCGGCTCGGCGGCCACGATGCGTACGTCCGGCTTCTGCTCGCGGAAGAAGCGCCCGACCCCCATCAAAGTGCCGGTGGTGCCGAGCCCGGCGACGAAGTGGGTGATCTCGGGCAGGTCTTTGAGCAACTCCGGACCGGTGCCCTCATAGTGCGCGAGCGCATTGGCGGGGTTGCCGTACTGGTACAGCATCTGCCAGTCGGGGTGATCGGCCGCGATCTGCTTGGCGACACGTACGGCCTCGTTGGAACCACCCGCAGCAGGAGAGGACACGATCTCCGCCCCCCACATCCGCAGCAGTTGGCGGCGTTCCTCCGACGTGTTCTCCGGCATCACGCACACCAGGCGATAGCCCTTGAGCTTGGCCGCCATCGCCAGTGAGATGCCGGTGTTTCCCGACGTCGGCTCCAGCAGCGTGCACCCGGGCCGGATCTCGCCGCGCTCCTCTGCCAACTCGATCATCTTCAGGGCCGGGCGGTCCTTGATGGAGCCGGTCGGATTGCGGTCCTCCAGCTTGGCCCAGACACGTACGGCCGGCGCGTCGGCACCGCCCTCCCAGCGTGGGGAGAGCGTGGGCAGCCCCACGAGCGGCGTGTTGCCGACCGAGGAGAGCAGGCCGTCGTACCTCATGGGGATGGGCTGCGCCTAGTGGCGGCAGCGGTCAGCGAGCGCCGCCGGCGACGGCCGGGAGTACGACGATCTGGTCGCCGTCCGCGACCGGGGCTTCGAGCCCGCCGAGGAAACGTACGTCCTCGTCGTTGATGTAGATGTTGACGAAGCGACGCAGGTCGAGCGAGCCGTCGGCCTTGGTCTCGACGAGACGGTCCTTGATGCCTGCGTGGTTGGCTTCCAGGTTGTCGATGAGGCTGGTGAGCGTGTCGCCCGTCGCCTCGACGGCCTTCTCGTTGCCGGTGTACTGACGCAGGATCGTGGGGATGCGGACCTCGACGGCCATGGGTTGACTCCTCGTTGTGTGACTGCTGCTAGCGGGGATCGAGCCGGGCGACGAGATTGACCGGTTCTTCGGTCACTTCGCCGTCCACGATCCGATATGAGCGAAACTCGACTGGGCCCTCGTTATTCCCGCAGTCGCGTGTGCTGACCAGCACATAGTGCGCGCCCGGCTCGCTGGCCAGGCCGATGTCGGTGCGACTGGGGTAGGCCTCGGTGGCGGTGTGGGAGTGGTAGATGACCACCGGCTCCTCGTCGCGAGCCCACATGTCCTTGTACAGCGCGAGCAACTCCGTCGAGTCGAACTCGTAGAAGGTCGGGCTGCCAGCCGCGTTGATCATCTCGACGACCCGCTCGGGACGATCCGAGCCCTCGGGTCCGGCGATGATGCCGCAGGCCTCGTCGGGGTGATCACGGCGGGCGTGGGCGACGATGGCGTCGTACGCGGCCTTGTCGATCGTGAGCACCAGACAAGGCTAGTCCGAGAGCCGGACAGCCCTTGGCTCAGGGCGTGGGCGTGGACAATCTCACGACATCAGCGCGTGGACCAGGGTCTCCTGCAGGTAGCCGACCCACTCGTAGATGTCGTGGGCCTGCGAGCGCGGGTCGTCGTCCGACATCGCGATCCACCGCTCCTCGTCGCCTTCCTCGACACCGAGTCGGGTGGCCAGCGCCAGGCGTACGTCGGTAAACGAGCGCAACCACAACTCGGCGCGAGCCTCGTCGAGTTCGACGTCGATCTCCAGCCCGTCCTGTTCCAGGATCGGCGGCAGTCCGGCCTGCTCCAGATCGTCGATGATCGCCGCGGCGGCGCCCGACTTGCTGTCGCGAAGGCCGAGTTCGGTGAACCTGCGGAAGTCGGCTGCGGCATCCTCGTCGTCGACGTACGCCGTGGGGAAGAGCCGGGCCAGCACCGGATCCTCCGGCTCTGTCGTCGGGCCGTCGAAGTTGAACATCGCCTCCAGCGGATCGACCGAATCGTCCGGTACGGCCCGCTCGTTGCTGAGCAACTCGACGAGTTGACCGGCCAACGACCGCAACAGGTCGGCTTCGAACCCGTTGAGTTCGATCACGATCGTCCGGGTCTTGCGCCGGCGCCGAAACCCGGTCACGACGCCTTCTCCATGGTCGCCCACAGGCCGTACTCGTGCATCGCCTGCACGTCGCGTTCCATCTCCTCACGAGTGCCGGTCGACACCACCGAGCGGCCGTCGTGGTGCACCTCAAGCATCAACTTCTCGGCCTTGGTCTTGTCGTAGCCGAAGTACTTCTGGAAGACGAAGGAGACGTACGACATCAGGTTGACCGGGTCGTTCCACACGATCGTCACCCACGGTTTGGCCAGGTGGGTGATCTCGTCGGGAGTCAGGTCCGGCTCGACCTCGACGGGACTGGCTGCAGACACGGGGCCATCGTGACACAGCACCCGCACAGCCCCCAGACCGTGCGAAGGTTGACCGGTGACCTCCACGGCGTTGCTCACCGATCACTACGAACTCACGATGCTGCAGGCCGCACTGGCCAACGGCACGGCGGGGCGGCGCTCCGTCTTCGAACTGTTCGCGCGACGCCTGCCGCCGGGAAGGCGCTACGGCGTGGTCGCGGGTGTCGGTCGCGCGCTGGACGCGCTGGAGCGTTTCACCTTCGACGACGAGGTGCTCGGGGTGCTCGACGAGGGTGGCGTGGTCAACGAGGAGACGCTGGCCTGGCTGGCCGACTACGAGTTCACCGGCGACATCTGGGGCTATCCCGAGGGCGACATGTATTTCCCGCACTCCCCCCTCCTCGTCGTGGAGGGCACCTTCGCCGAAGCCGTCGTGCTGGAGACGTTGCTGTTGTCGATCTACAACCACGACTCTGCGATCGCCTCCGCGGCCTCCCGGATGACGCTGATGGCCGGTGATCGGCCGTGCATCGAGATGGGCTCTCGGCGTACGCACGAGGAGGCGGCCGTCGCGGCGGCCCGCGCGGCGTACGTGTGTGGTTTCGCCACCACCTCCAATCTGGCCGCGCGCCAGCGCTATGGGGTGCCGACGGCCGGCACATCCGCGCACTCGTTCACGCTGCTGCACGACAGCGAGACTGACGCGTTTCGCGCACAGGTCGAGTCGTTGGGCGTAGGCACCACCTTGCTGGTCGACACCTACGACGTCGCGGCGGCGGTGCGGGCCGGGGTCGAGATCGCGGGCACCTCGCTCGGCGCGGTGCGACTCGACTCGGGCGACCTGGCGGCGACGGCGCGAGACGTACGCGAGCAACTCGACTCGCTCGGCGCGACCTCGACCCGGATCGTGGTGACGTCGGATCTGGACGAGTACGCGATCGCCGGCCTGCGGGTGGCGCCGGTCGACGCTTATGGGGTCGGCACCCAGTTGGTGACGGGATCTGGTCATCCGACGAGCGGCTTCGTCTACAAGCTGGTGGCCCGCTCGGCTGACGACGGCTCGATGGTGTCGGTGGCGAAGAAGTCCAAGGACAAGTTGTCGATCGGCGGCCGGAAGTTCGCGTTGCGACGGCGGTCGGCGACCGGCGTCGCCGAAGCCGAGGTGATCGGGATCGGCGAGCCGCCGGTGGACGACGGGGACGACCGGACGCTGTTGGTGCCGCTGGTCCGTGACGGCGAGATCGTCGGGCGAGAGCCGTTGTCGGCCGCTCGGGAGCGACACACGGCCTGTCGCGCCGAACTCCCCCGCGCGATCGAGATGATGTCGGCGGGCGAGCCGGTGATCCCGACGGTGCATCTGGGCGAGTGACCCTGGCGCCGACCCTGGGCGAGCGGGCCGCGAGTGGGCAGTGGGAGACGTCCCGACGACTCAGAGCCGTCGCCAACTGCCCACTCGTTGCCAGGGGCGCGCCACTTGTTGTCCACAGGCCGGCAGTCGGCACCGGTCATCCACAGGTTCTCCGCGAGCGGTGGCCGGTCCGCTCTCGACCCGACACGCTGGAGAGGTGTCCAGCCAGTCGTACGAGCTCCGCCGCACCAAGCGTGGTCAGCGGCTGCCCGCGGACTGGGTCCGGGTGACTCGCGGCGCGGCGCGATCGGCTGATTGCGATGACGAGTTCCGAGCCACGCTTCGCGCGCTGCAGATGGTGTTGCCGGGGGACGTTCACTTCACCCACCTCACAGCGGCTCGACTCCGCGAGTGGTGGCTGCCGCCACTTCCCGAGCGGTTGCCACTCTTCGTGTCGTCAGGCCGCAGGACGCGGATCCGTCGACCCAACCTCGTCGCCATCCGCAAGTCCGAGCCGGGGAACGTCACGAAGATCGACGGGGTCCGGGTGGCATCACCCGCGGCTGTGCTCACCGACTGTGCTCGCGATCTCAGTGTGCTCGATCTGACCTGCTTGATCGACTCTGCACGACGGTCGAGAGACCTTGCGGACGAGGAAGTCGCGGGGCTGGGCGGGCGACACCGGGGCGGTCGCGCGCTCGCGCTCGCGGCGTCACGCTCTGACCACCGTGCCGAATCCGTCTATGAGGTGCTGCTGCGCGAACTCCATCGCTGCGTCGATGCCGCAACCATCCCCCAGTTCGAGGTGACTGACGCGGAGGGCAACTTCGTCGCGCGCGGTGATCTCTTCCTCGTCGGGACACAGGATCTGCACGAGATGGATGGCAGCGGACACTTCGAGCGATCGCAGTACCGCAAGGACCGCAAGCGTGAACGCCGGCTCGGGCACGCCGACTGGAAGCGGCGGGGATACACCTCCGACGACGTGCTGCATCAGGCGATCACCATCCTTCGCGACATCGACGTGGCCCTGGGACGCCCGCATGACCCCTCGCGCATCAGGGAGTGGCACGAACTCTTGCGTCAGTCCTGTTTCACTCCCGCAGGCGTGACCCGGCTATCCGAGCGCCTCGGCCCAGCGAGTGGGCAGTCGGAGGCGTGCTGAGCCCCTGAAGACGTCGCCGAGTGCCCACTCGGTCAGATTGCGACGACGTCATAGGCTCGACTCCATGGCACGCGCACTGATCGTGGTCGATGTCCAAAACGACTTCTGCGAGGGCGGATCGCTCCCGGTCACGGGCGGAGCCCGCGTCGCGGCGACGATCGGTGACCTGTTGGCTCAGCATTCCGCCGGCGGGCGGGCGTACGACTTCGTGATCGCCACCAAGGATCACCACATCGACCCGGGTTCGCATTGGTCGGACCAGCCCGACTTCAAGGACTCCTGGCCGGTGCACTGCGAGGTCGGCACGCGCGGCAACGAATTCCATCCCGACCTTCAACCCAGGCCGTTCAACGCGGTGTTCACCAAGGGTGAGCACGAGGCGGCGTACTCGGGTTTCCAGGGCCGCAGCGACGACGGCAGCGCCCTGGCCGACTGGCTGCGCCAGCGACACGTCACCGAGGTCGAGGTGTGTGGGATCGCGACGGACTATTGCGTACGCGCGACCGCCCTCGATGCGCGCCGCGAGGGATTCGACACCACACTGCTGCTCGACCTCTGCGCGGCGGTGGCGCCTGAGACGGGCGAGGCGGCGGTGGGCCAGATGCGCGACGCGGGTGTGGAGATCGCCTGATGACCTCGTTGATCTCGTCTGTCGACGACGGAGTCCTGACGATCAGGTTCAATCGGCCCGAGGTGTTCAACGCACTCGACGAGGCGATGTCGGCCGAGTTCTGCACCCTCGTCGAGGGCGCGGTGGCCGACGAGCGGGTGCGGGTCGTGGTGATCACCGGCACCGGACCGGCGTTCTCGACCGGCGCCGATGTCGGCGGCGCCGAAGCGCACGAGCACTTCGACGTACGCGCACTCGACCGCGCCAACCGGATGATCCGAGCGGTCGTCAATCTCGACAAGCCCGTGTTGGCGGCCGTCAACGGGATCGCGGCCGGAGTGGGCGCTTCGGTCGCGTTGGCCGCGGACATCGTCGTCGCGAGCGAGTCGGCCGGCTTCCTGCTCGCTTTCGCGCGGATCGGCCTGATGCCGGACGGAGGTTCCACCGCGACCGTCGCGGCTTCGATCGGGCGAGCCCGAGCCATGCGGATGGGGCTGCTGGGCGAGCCGATGAGCGCTTCCGAGGCGTACGACGCAGGGCTGGTCAGTCATCTGGCGTCCGAGGCCGACTTCGACGACACCGTCGCCTCGCTGACCCGCAAGCTGCTGCGGGGCGCACCGCTGGCCCAGGCGGCCACCAAGCGTGCGATCAACGCCGCGACGCTGGACGGACTCCACGACGCACTCGAGCGCGAACGCACCGGGCAGACCCTGCTCCTACGTACCGCCGATGTCGCCGAGGGGATGCGGGCCTTCAGCGAGAAACGACACCCGGTGTTTCGGGGCGAGTAGTCAGCACCACTTGTCCCGCACGGTCGTGAGCACCTTCATGGTGCGAGCGGTGCCCTGACCAAGCGCAGTGAACGCCTTGGCGCTGAGCAGTTTCGAGGTATGGATGTCGCCGTCGAGCAGGGCGTACGCCGCGCGCCCGTCGACCACGCCAGTCTCACCGGGGAGGTCCAACTCGTGCACGGCGCGGGCGCTCGCCGCCGTGGGTGCCTGGTCGAAGAGCGTCACATAGTGCTTGCCCTGCGGATCGTGCTCCTCGTGCAGTTCCTCCCCACGCGCGACCAGAGCCGCCAGATCCGCGGTAGTGAAGACGATCGTGGGCACCTCGAAGCCCGCTTCGGCCTCGTACGCCTGCTCCAACGCCGCCTGCACCTTCGCGGCAGAGCGCGCCGAATGGGTCAGGCGGACATTGCCGGTGTTGATGTAGGTCTCGACATCCGCACCGCCCGCAGCCTCGGTGGCCCGAATGATTGCCTCCTTGGGGAACTTGCGCTTGGCGCCGAGGTTGATGGCGCGCAGGAAGGCTACGTAGGTCGGCACCCGCCCTTCCTACCACTGACGGCTGTCTCAGAGGTTCCCGCGTTTGTCCTGCTCACGCTCGATCGCCTCGAAGAGGGCCTTGAAGTTGCCCTTGCCGAAACCGAGGGAACCGTGCCGCTCGATCAACTCGAAGAACACCGTCGGGCGGTCACCGAGCGGCTGGGTGAAGATCTGGAGCAGGTAGCCGTCCTCGTCGCGGTCGACCAGGATGCCGCGCTTTTGCAACTCCTCGATCGGCACCCGCACCTCGCCGATGCGGGCGCGCAACTCGGGGTCCTCGTAGTAAGAGTCGGGCGTGTTCAGGAACTCGACTCCATTGGCGCGCAACGCGTCGACGGTCGCGATGATGTCGCCGGTGGCCAGTGCGAGGTGCTGAGCGCCGGGACCGGAATAGAACTCCAGGTATTCGTCGATCTGCGACTTCTTCTTCGCGATCGCCGGCTCGTTGAGCGGGAACTTCACCCGGTGGTTGCCGTTGGCGACCACCTTGCTCATCAGCGCCGAATAGTCGGTGGCGATGTCGTCGCCGATGAACTCGGCCATGTTCACAAAGCCCATGACGCGGTTGTAGAAGTCGACCCAGGTATCCATCTGGCCGAGTTCGACATTGCCGACGATGTGGTCGAGAGCCTGGAAGAGCCGCTTGGGCTCGCCGTCGCGTTTGGTCCAACGAGGTGCGGTGGTGACATAGCCCGGCAGATAGGGGCCGGCGTACGTCTGCCCGTCGACGGTGCGCTGCACCAGCGTGTGCCGGGTTTCGCCGTAGGTCGCGATGGCGCCGATCCGTACGGTGCCGTGCTCGTCGGTGAGGTTCTCGGGCTCGCGGATGACCCTGGCGCCGGCCTTGCGAGCCTGCGCGATGCACTGGTCGACGTCGGGAACCTCCAAGGCGATGTCCACGACGCCGTCGCCGTGCTTGGCGTGGTGGGCGATCAGGGGGCTGTCGGGGGAGACGGCACCGTTGAGGACGAACTTGATCGAACCGGATTTCAAGACGTACGACTTGTGGTCGCGGATGCCGTTCTCGGGTCCGGCATAGGCGACGAGTTCCATCCCCCAAGCCGACGCGTAGTAGTGCGCGGCCTGGGTGGCGTTGCCGACGACGAACGTGATCGCGTCCCAGCCGGTCACCGGGAAGGGGTCGTTGTCGGCGTCGTACTCCACCAGCCCGACGAGCTGTCGGAGTTGTTCGAGGGACAGGTCGGCCTTCATCTCGTCCACGGTCAGGGCGCCACCAGAACTGGCGATATCGATCGTCATGACCACGAGCGTGCCGCCTGCCGGGCAAGGTGAGCAACTAGAGTTCGAAACAGTGCACAATCTGTCTAACACGAGGAGGCTTCATGGACAACTTGGATGTCAGATTGCTCGATCTCTTCGCTGCCGAGCCGCGGATCGGCGTGCTGGAGGCGTCGCGCCGTCTCGGGGTCGCGCGCGGCACCGTGCAAGCGCGCCTGGACAAGTTGGTGGCCACGGGCGTCGTGACCGACTGGGGACCCGGACTGGACCCCGAAGCCCTTGGCTTCCCGGTGACCGCGTTCTTGACCCTGGAGATCCGGCAGGGGTCGTCGGATGCAGGCGGTCACCAGCGGATCGGACGGCACCTGGAGCGGATCCCCGAGGTGCTGGAATCGCACACGATCACCGGCGACGGCGACATGTGGTGTCGCGTGGTCGCGCGGTCCAACACCGACCTGCAGCGGGTGATCGACGAAGTCCTCGATGACGAGGGCATCGATCGCTCCACCACGGTGATCGCGCTGGCCACGCAGATCCCGCACCGCACGCTGCCGTTGGCCAGGGCCTCGGTCAGCCCGACTTCTTGACCGCCCATTCACGCACGGCGTTGATCCGCGCCATCAGCTGATCGGCGTTGGCGACGGCGGCGGGCGGGCCGCCGCACTGCTTGCGTAACGCCGCGTGCGTGATGCCGTGCGCCTGTCCGGTGCGGTGGTGCCAGGCGGCGACCAGCCCGTTGAGTTCGCGACGCAACACGGCCAACTGTTCGTGTGTCGCCAGCTCACGTGGCCCGTCGTCGGCCCGGGTCTCGCGTTTGGTCGACTTGGCTCGCTCGGCCTGACGATGTGACAAGAGCTCCCGCACCTGGTCGGGTTCGAGCAGGCCGGGGATGCCCAGGAAGTCCATCTCCTCCTCAGACCCCACATGCACCTCACCGGCGTGCCCGAACGCGGCACCGTCATAGAGCACGTGGTCGAAGGTCGCGCTGGAGCCGAGAGCCTCGAAGGGCAGGCCCTCCAACTCGTCGGAGGCTCCCTCCCCCGCCTCGGCACGCGCCAGCAGATCGTTCTCGGCGGCGAAGATGTCGTCCTCGTTGCGCACCGGGCGACCCAGCACGTGGTCGCGCTCGGCCTCCAACTCGGACGCGAAGCCGAGCAGGTTCGCCACGGACGGCAAGAAGACGGTGGCGGTCTCACCGCGAGACCTGGAGCGTACGAACCTCCCGACCGCTTGGGCGAAGAACAGAGGCGTCGCCGTGGTCGTGGCATAGACACCGACGGCCAGGCGCGGCACGTCGACGCCTTCCGACACCATCCGGACCGCGACCATCCAGCGCTTGTCGGAGTCCGCGAAGGTGGCGATCCGCTTGGACGCACCCTTCTCGTCCGACAACACGATCGTGGGCGCCTCGCCGGAGATCTTCTTCAGCAGCGCGGCGTACGCCCGGGCGGAATCCTGGTCGGTGGCGATCACCAGCCCGCCGGCGTCGGGGACGTGGCGGCGCACTTCGGTCAACCGTCGGTCGGCGGCCTCCAAGACCGCGGGCATCCACGACCCGCCGGGGTCGAGCGCGGTGCGCATCGCCTGGGCGAGCAGATCCTTGGTCAGCGGCTCACCGAGCCGTGCCGCGATCTCGTCGCCTGCTCGGGTGCGCCACTGCAGGTCACCGGAGTAGGCCATGAACAGGACCGGGCGTACGACGTGATCGGCCAGGGCGTGCGCGTAGCCGTAGGTGTAGTCGGCGAGTGAGCGTGGGATGCCGTCGCCCCCACGCTCATAGGTGACGAACGGGATCGGGTTGATGTCGGAGCGGAACGGGGTGCCGGTCAGGGACAGCCTGCGGGCCGCGGGCTGGAACGCCTCACGTACGCCCTCACCCCACGACAGCGCGTCGCCGGCGTGGTGGATCTCGTCGAGGATGACCAGGGTTTTGAAGCGCTCGGTGCGGATGCGCATCGCCAGTGGGTTCACCGCGACTCCGGCATAGGTCACCGCGACGCCGACGAAGTCGCCGGAGGTCTTGCCCGAACCCGCGGAATAGGTCGGGTCGAGCGGGATGCCGGCGCGAGCAGCCGCCTCGGCCCACTGCACCTTGAGGTGCTCGGTGGGAGCGACGACGATCACCCGGTCGACCTGGCGACGCCCCAGGAGTTCGGCCGCGACGCTGAGCGCGAACGTGGTCTTGCCGGCACCGGGCGTGGCCACGGCGAGGAAGTCGCGCGGGTTGGTGTCGAAGTACTTCGTCATCGCGGCGTGCTGCCACGCGCGCAAAGACGGCGCGGTGCCCCACGCGGCCCGATCGGGATAGGCCGGCGAGAGGGGGACGGACGCCGAGTGCTCAGGTGTCCGTCCGGTCATGAATCGGAGTCCCCGCCTTTTCCGTCGCCGCCCTTGCCGCCTGGTTTGAGCGACTCCCAGATCTCCTTGCAGTCGGGGCAGACCGGGAACTTCTCCGGGGCCCGGCTGGGCACCCAGACCTTGCCGCACAATGCCGTGACGGGCGTGCCCATCACCATCGCCTCGGTGAGTTGATGCTTGTCGACGTAGTGGGAGAAGCGCTCGTGATCCCCCGGCTCGGTGGGATCGGTGACGACCCGCTCGTCCTCGAGCACCTGGGTGCCGCTGGAGAATCCGATGCTGGGTTCAGTCACCGGACCACCATAGGCGCAGGCACCGACACCCGCCCAACTTCAGTTGAGTTCCGGGTCGAGCGGACGAGTGGAATGCCACGCCAGATCTCCCGGTTGGCGGCGCAGCACATCGCGCCACAGGTGCGTGGTGTCCTGGCGGAAGGCATCCGGCGTCTCCCCCGGCACGACGTACCAACTGCCCTCCTCGATCTCGCGCTGCAGTTGCCCGGCCGACCAGCCGGCGTACCCGACGAAGATCCGCAGACCGCCCAGTGCGTCCGCCACTTCATCGCAAGGCGTGTCGAGATCGAGGATCCCGAGCGCGCCGGACACCGCACGAAAGCCTGGTGGCGCCACGGTTTCGGGCCGCAGTGCCGCCACCGCCAGCGCGCCCTCCTGGCTGACGGGTCCGCCGATGAAGAGACGATCCGGGTCCGTCACCAGAGCACCCCACGGACTCAACACGTCATCCACCGCCACGTCGGAAGGTCGGTTGATGACCACCCCGACCGTGCCCTCGGGGTCGACGTCGAGGATCAGGACGACGGAGTCACTGAAGTTGGGGTCGAGCAGGCCAGGGGTCGCCACGAGCAACATCCCGGGCAGCACCTCGACCATGACCCCATCTTGGCATCCCGGCCAGGTGCGGACGTCGATGGTGGCGAGCCACACCCCCGAAGCGAAGAACTGCGGCCGGGGGCGGGCTCGGAGTCGGTCTGAGGCGCGCGACGGCCGCAGTTCTTCCGACTTGTGGGGGCGTGCTACTTGGTGAACGCCACGTTGCCCTCGACAGCCGGCACCAACTCGATCCAGGTGCGACCGGGAGGTACGACCAAGTCACCACCCTTGGCTTTGAGGGTGAGGGGTGACTTGAGGTCCTTCTTGGCCCAGGTGCCGCGCACGACCCGACCCTTGGTGAACAGCAGCGCCTCGCCGGTGCCGACGAACTTCGTCTCGGGCACCGGGTAGCCGGCCGGGTCCGTGTAGCCCGCATCGCCGATCTGCACGCGCAGCACCAGCACCTGGTCGGCCGGGAAGTGGTCGCCGTCCGCGGCAAACGAGTTCTGGTTCTCGTACTTGCCACCTTGGAAGATCCAGTTCGTGGTGTGGTTGCCGAAGTTCGCCGAGATGGTCTTCGCGGGCCGACCCTTGGGGTTCTTGCTCGGGTTGCCGAAGGGCAGGTAGTCGTCGGGGCGACCGCTGATCTTCTTCATCGTCTTGGAGATGTCGGTGAGGTTGGACATCAGGTTGTACGGCGCGCTGCGGTCAGACGCGCGATAGATGCCCTTGGCGCCTTCGGTGATGAACGGGATCTTCGCGCCGTTGATCCGTCCCACGGTGACACCCGCACCACCGCTGGTCACGATGGTGGCGTTCGCGGGCGCGACGATCCCGATGTCGGAGGCGCGCATCGAGCGGATCGGGCCGACCTCGCCTGGGATCGTGGAGTAGTAGAACGCCGCGAGTCGAGTGATGCCGCCCTCGACGAGTTCCTCGACCACGAGGTCGGCTTTGCTCAACCCGATCTGTGGTTGAGAAGACGACGTGTTGTCCATCTTCACGACCAGAACGCGACGGCCGGTCTCGACGCTCGCACCCGCCTTCGCCTCGACGCCGGTCAACGGCCAGGTCTGCGGTTCCTCGGGCTTGGGGACCTCCGTGACCGTGCCGTCGTCCATCGTGGACGTGACGGTCTGCGGTTCGTTCGACTTGTCCGAGCCGCCGCAGGCAGTCAGCGCGAGCGAGCCGGCGAGCAGGACGCAGAGATAAGGGCCAGCACGACGCACGGGGACTCCGATCTGTGGGGAAAGATCCGCCGACCAGTGTGGGGCAGCGTGGGAAAGCCGCGGCGCGTGACGCGCCGGACCGCTCTAGAGATGTTGCTCTCAGCCGAGCTTGGCGCCGCCGTCGACATAGAGCGTCTGCCCGGTGACGTACGACGCCTCGTCACTGCACAAGAACGCGGCGGCGGCGGCGATGTCCTCAGGCTTGCCCACCCGGCGTACGGGGTTGGCCTCGGCGTTGAGCCGCTGCAACTCCTCGGGCTCCATCTTGAGCCGGCGCGCGGTCGCGTCGGTCATCTCGGTGACGATGAAGCCCGGGGCAACGGCGTTGGCGTTGATGCCGAAGGGGCCGAGTTCGATGCCGAGGGTGCGGGTGAAGCCCTGGATCCCCATCTTGGCGGTCGAGTAGTTGGCCTGCCCACGTGCGCCCAGGGCGTTGACGCTGGAGAGGTTGAGGATCTTTCCGTACTTCTGCGCGACGAAGTGCTGCTGCGCAGCCTTGGTCATGTTGAACGCGCCCTTGAGGTGCACGCCCATGACCATGTCCCAGTCGTCCTCGGACATCTTGAACAGCAGGTTGTCTCGCGCTGACGCCCGCGTTGTTGATCAGCACGTGGATGCCACCGAGTTCGCTGACGACCCGCTCGACCGCTGCCTGGGCCGAGGCGCTGTCGGCGACGTCGCAGCCGATGCCGACACCCTTGGCGCCGTCGACCAGGGGAAGTCTGGCGGCAGCCTCTGCTGCGCTGGCCTCGTCGAGGTCGAGGATCGCCACGCTGGCGCCCTCCTCGGCGAAACGAGTGGCAGTGCCGAACCCGATGCCGCGAGCGGCTCCGGTGACAACGACGACGCGACCGTCATAACGACCCATGATTTCCTCCGTGCACGCAAGCTTCGGTCTGACGTCGTCAGATTAGACGCACAGGAAGGCCCGAAGGCTCGCGGGGCTGGTCAGGCTGGCGGGCGGCGTTCGCCAAAACCGAAGATCCTGTCGAACATCACGCCTTGGCCGAGGCGCACCAGGGTGGCCGAATCGCCAGTGGCAGGGTCGAAGCGGACGATCTCCCCCGGCGGGGGCGCGTCGCAACTGTCGTAGAAGTTGAGCAACAGTCGGCCGCGGGAGTTCCCGAGGACCGCTATCCCGGTCGTCTCGGCGACCCCGGGGACCTGCACCAGGTCGCTTCCTCCACGGCCGTTGAGCACGGCCAACTTCGATCCACAGGCGGCCTCGCGCGAGACATAAGTCTTTCCCTCGAGTCCGGTCGCGTCGGTGTCGATCCAGCCGCTGTGGTCGCCGGCCACCGAACTCCACTCGCTGGGCGGTGCGAGTGGTCTGCTGCGCTGCGCGTCGAGATCGAGCAGTTGGAGTTGCTGCCGGATCCGTTTGCGACTCTTTTGATAGCAGCCCAGGAGGACAGTGTCCGGCTGCCACCACTTCAGCGGCCGGCATTGGTAGCGACCGGTGTCGTACCGGGTGGTCTTGCCGTCGGCGAAGCGGGTCGACGTCACTCGACCGCGGCGTACGAACCCCTCCAGCGCCGCCGTGCCGTCCGGAGTCACGAGAAGCGCCGAACTCAGCCCTGTCAGCGCCGCGATCGGCGTGCCGTCCGGGCGTACCCAGCCGTCGGGCCGGTACACCCAGATCCGTTCGGCGGGAGTCGCGTCTTGTGGGGCGGTCGGGTCGAGCGCGACGTAGGAGGCGAAATTCGCGAGGTGCACCTGCGTAGCGAGGCCTTCGAGAAGGTCGAGTACGACCGCCGAGCGACGCTGTGGAATGTCGAGCAGCACGAATCGACCGTCAGGTGACCAATCCTTCAGCGTCCATTGCTTCGCAGGGCGCGCACCAGGCGCCGGATACACCGCGAACTTCTCGCCTTCTGGGGAAATCAGCAGCAGTTCGTGGCGGCCACGCTCGGTCTTGGCGCCTTCGTACTTCACCGTGTCGGCGAGCAGCCAGTCCGGGCCGATCTCGGACCATGGCACCGCGGCGTCAAGCTTTGCAGTTCCGGGTGTCAGAGTCGTCGCGGGTTGTGCATCCTGGTGATTTCGAGCCGGGCTCGTGCAGCCGACAAGCAGGACGAGCAGAGCGCTCAGCGCGACGACGGGTCGTTTCACACTGCTCTCACGCGCGAGCCGGGCGCATGGTTGGCGACTGGATCAGCTCGATTTTGCAAGCGCGTCTCGCAGTCGCGTCGCGTACGACTCGGCTTCTCCGTCGGCGTACTTCACGCGCGGCCAGAAGAAGCCCCGCAGCCCGTCACCCTTCGTCCGCGGCACCACATGACAGTGCAGGTGTGGTACGGACTGGCTGACGGTGTTGTTCATGGCCACGAACGACCCTTGGGCGCCCAACCCGGTCTTGACCGCTCGCGCGAGTTGTTGGGCAGCGGCCAGGAAGGGGTCGCGCAACATCGACGGAAGGTCGGTCAGCGTCTCGTGATGCTCCTTCGGGATGAGCAGCACATGACCCTTGAAGACCGGTCGCGTGTCGAGGAAGGCCAGCAGGTCAGGTGCGTCCAGCACCACGTACGCCTCAGCTTCGCCGTTCACGATCCGGCAGAAGACGCAAGCGCTCACCGGGTGGCCTGGTCGAGCACACGTTGGAGTTCCAGGCCGCGGTGCACGTCGAGGTCGTGCGGCGCCCCGGTGCGTACGGCTTCGACGAAGCGCGCCATCAACGCGTCCTGACTCGTCGTGAAGTCCTCGTCGAGTGGACCCAGGTGGAGTACGCCCTGCTCGTGGGCCACGCTGAGGTGGAAGCCGTCGTCACCTGGCGTCGTGAGCGAGAAGGTCATCGTGGCGACGGCGTTGTCCGCGTGGGTGGTGGTGATCGTGATGACCCGGGTCGGATCTCCGGCCGCAGCGATGGTTTCGGTCGGGCCGAGGATGGCCTCGGTGAGATCGAGCGTGTGCGGGGCCAGGTCGAGCAGCGCGCCCCGCTCGATCCGCCACGGTGTCGCGAAGGCGTTGGGCGGCAGTGCCGCGTCAGTGAGGCAGCGCGCGATCACCGCGCGGGGTCTGGCCTCGCGGGTCTGCGCCAGCAACTCGAGCACTGCCGGGTCGAACCGCGTGCGCAACATCAGAATGGACGCGACCTGAGCCTCGTGAACAGCCGTGGCCAGCGCTTCGGCATCTTCTAGGTCGAAGGCCAGGGGCTTGTCCAAGATCAGGTGCTTGCCCGCCTCGGCGGCCTGCGGGGCCAGCCTGGCCTGGACGTCGGGGGGCACGGCGAACGCGACGGCATCGACGTGGTTGATCAGATGCTCGTACGACTGCGCGACGCTCGCGCCGTGTGCCTGCGCCAGCGCTTCCGCGGCTGCTGGGCGTCGAGCCCAAACTGCGGTCAGGGCCAGCCCCTCGGCGCGCGCGATCATCGGCGCGTGGAAGCCGGCCGCCCACGGACCGGCGCCCACGAGCCCGATGCGGATCGGGTCGTGGGCGCGTTCGGGCATAGCCCGCAGATTAGCCGTGGCGTTGGTCAGCGCTTGCGTACGGTGACCGTGCAGGCCTTCGGGCCGCCGATCTTCTTCACGCGCAACTTGAACGTGTCGCTGCCGCGGGTGTCGCGACGCAAGCGGTCGATCTCGATGTCGTCGTCGTCGCCACTCGTGCTGTGCACCTTGTTGTGGAACCGGTTGCCGTCGTGCCACATCTGCACGCGCCACTTGGCGCTGCGGGTGTCGTCGATGTCGACCTCGACCTCAAAGCGGCCGTCATCCTTCTCGACGTCGAAGTCGACCTCGGCGCCAGCGCACATGAACTCGCGGTCGGAGGCGAAACTGGGCGCCGCCGTGACGGCGACAACCGGGGTAGCAAGCAGGGCAGCGGCGCCGAGGCCGGCGACGGTCTTGCGGATCATGGTGCTCTCCTCATCTGGTGTGCAGTGACTTAAGAGTCATCGCAGCCGATGAGTCGAACATGAAGCGCGGATGAGAGGGCTCTCATCGTGGGTGGAGCTGGCGGGAATCGAACCCGCGTCCTCGAGCGTCGAACCAGGTCTTCTCCGGGTGCAGTCAGTGTTGTCGCATTTCTCGGCCCCGGCGCTCGCACAGACACGTCGCCGACAGGCTCAGTCAGGAAAAAGTCCCGATCACGTCTCCCAACAGTTCGCGATCAGCAAGTCTCCTAAATGAGGCCTGGGTCCGGGACGGAGACGGATGCCCGGTCAGACCCTTCGATCACTGCTCAGGCAGCGAGAGCGAAGTCAGTGCGCTTAGCGTTGGCACTTATGGTTTCCAGCGGTCGTTTACGAGATGTCGCTGGCTCCTCGACCCGCTTCTCCTGGAACTAACGTCCCAAGTCGAAACCGATCAGCCCCTCTTGAGTTGTGATGGCTCAACACTACGGGAGGGTGCCGACATTCCCCGAACCGATCTAGGTCACCAGCCCGACGTACGGGCCCCGTTCGCCTGCAACACCCACAGAAACTCGTCGGCGTACCCGCGTTCGCGAAAGTCCTTGAAGTCGTTCTCCATGACGCGGTTGATGTGTTCGCGACTCACGTTCATCCGCAGCGGTCCGCGCGGCGACTCGATGATCACGTCAGACCCGTCGATCGCCAGGAAGCCTCGCTTGCCGATCAGCAGGTTCGAACAAGGCAATGACCAGGACGCGCCTCCTTCGGGGGTGAACGTCATCGAGCTGTTCTCGACGTGGACGGTGCCGAATTGTGACGACACCGTCCCGCCCAACGCCCCGATCACTCCATCACCGAGGATCTCGGCGTTCCAGGTGCCTGCTGCTGGGGCGGTGGGGACGTACGACCCGGGGTAGACGCCCGGGGACCCGGCAACGCCCAGTCCGGGCTCTGGACGACGTCGCCCGGTGAAGAAGAGGATCAGCCCGACCAGGACGGCAATCGCCGCGAAGCCGAGCGCCGCCAGGACTGCCATGACGAGGAAACTCACGGTCTGGTCCTCCCCCGCTCACGTTGCTCCGACACACTCGCGTCCACCCCAAACAGCCTCGCGCCGTTCTCCCAGAGGACGGCGCGTTGCCATGCGGTGTCCAGACCCAGGCGAGTAATCGACTCGACCGCGTGCGCGTACGGATAAGGAATCGTCGGGCAGTCGGAGCCGAACAGGATCTTGTCCTTCAATGACGCCACGCGCGGGAGCAACCGCTGATCGAACGGCTCCCAGAAGTCGGTGAACACCATCGTCGTGTCGAGGCGTACGTTCTCGAATCGCTCGGCGAGATCGAAGAACGGCTGATACTCCGGCGTTCCCAGGTGCGCCACGATCACCGACAGGCCTGGCCAACGTTCGAGGATGCGTCGCAACGGGTCCGGACCGGTGTGCTCGTTGCCGACGGGCCCGGACCCGGCGTGGATGACGATCGGCGTACGACTGCTCGCCAGCTGCGCCCACACCGGATCGAGCAACGGGTCGTCGAGCCAGAACTCCCCCACCTGCACGTGCACCTTGAAGATCTCGACACCGTCGGCGAGGGCCTGCTCAACGTAGGAGGCTGCTTCGGCTTCGGGATAGAAGGTCGCGCTCCACAACGACTCGGGCACGTCGCGCTTGAACTGCGCAGCCCACTCGTTGAGAAAAGTCGCAATGCCCGGCTTGTGGGCGTACGGCAGGGTCGGGAAGTGGCGTACGCCGAACTCACGCAGCAGTGCGACCCTCTCGGCTGCCGACACGCGATAGTGGATCGGCCATTCGCGGCCGATCTTGTCGCCCGCGGAGTCGAAGACCGCCCATACCGCCCGCTCGATGCGGGGTTCGAGGAAGTGGGTGTGGACGTCGAAGATGCCCGGGATGCCGAGCGGCTCCCAGAGGGCACGTACGGCCGCCGCTTCGGTCGATCCAGTCTCAGTCAACGTGGCCCTTGAGCCGACGCTGGACGGCCTCGACCTTCTCGCGATCTGCTTGTCGCTCGGCCAGCGCGTGGCGCTTGTCGTACGCCTTCTTGCCCCGCGCCAGCGCAATCTCGACCTTGGCGCGGCCGTCCTTGAAGTACAGCGACAGCGGCACGATCGTGTAACCCTTGTCGGTGATCTTGCGCTCCAACTTGTCGATCTCGGAGCGGTTGAGCAGCAGTTTGCGGCGACGCCGGGCAGAGTGATTGGTCCAGGTGCCCTGGCTGTATTCGGGGATGTGTACGCCGTGCAGCCACACTTCGCTGTTGTCGATCTCGGCGAAGCCGTCCTGGAGCGAGCAGCGACCTTGACGCAGCGACTTCACCTCGGTGCCGGTGAGGACCAACCCTGCTTCCCAGGTGTCCTCGATGTGATAGTCGTGTCGCGCCTTCTTGTTCTGCGCGACGGGCTTCTGGCCCTTCTCCCGTGGCATCCGGCCATTCTCTCAGGGGGTCGCAAGCGGGATTTCGTGACCCCTCGGCGGGATTTCGTGACCCCTCGGCGGGATTTTGTGACTCCTCGTCAGAACCATTTCTGCGGGTCGACGGGCTTGCCGTTCGCCATCACCGTGAAGTGCAGGTGGCAGCCGGTGGACCAACCCGTGCTGCCGACGTACCCGATCACCTGGCCACGCTTGACCTTGTCGCCGGGACTGACGGTGTACGAGGTGGCGTGCGCGTAGATCGTCGCCAGTCCCACGCCTGCCGCGAAGCCGTTGTCGATGACCAGCCGATTGCCGTACACGGTGCTCCAGAACTTCGAGACCACCTCGCCGTCCGCGCTGGCCAGCAGCGGCTGGCCACAGTCGGCAGCCAGGTCCACGCCGTCGTGCAGCCCGTAGTAGCCGAAGATCGGGTGCGTGCGGTAGCCGTACGGCGAGGTGATGTAACCGGCCGTCGGCAGGTCGAGGAAGCCGCCGGTCTTGGTGCTCATCTGGGCTCGGTTGCGGCGCATCGCGCGCAGCGCCCGGATGCGAGCGATCCGGGCGAGACGAGCCAACTCGTCTTGGATCTGCTTGTCCTCACGCTCCAGGGCGGCGAGTTCGCGACGATCCTTGGCGCGTGCCTTGCGGGCCTGCTGCGAGGCGTCGGCGCGTTCGGCGACCAGGGTGACCACCGAGTTCTTGGCCGCCTCCTTGTCCGACTCGAGTTCTTCCATCACGATCAGGTGGGCCGCGGCCTGGTCCGCCTGCTGCGCCACCTCGGCCTTGGCCCGCTTCTCGACACGAGCCTTCCGGGCCAGGTCGACCTCGGCCACCCGCAGTGCGTCGTAGGTATTGGCTTCCTCGCCCACGACCACGTCCTGCATGCCCTGCTGCCGGATCAGGTCCTCGGGGGTGGCGGCCTGCATCAGGGACGCGAACGCGAGCAACTCCGGGTCACCGTGCTCATAGATCGAACTGATCATGTCGGCGACGTCGTCGCGCTTGCGATCGAGTTCGGCGCGTCCGGCGATGCGGGCAAGTTGGGCGTACTGCAAACGGGACTCGGCGCGCGCGAGTCGACGCTTCATCTTGAGGTCTTCCAGCCGGGCCTCACGCAACTCGGCTCGCGCTTCGACGAGGTCGTCGCGCGCCTGGACCAACTGCGTACGCGCGTTGTCGAGACGGGTCAGTGCCCGGTTGAGCCGTTTGGAGGACTCATGCAGGTCTTCGTCGGCCTTGCGGATCTGCTTCTTGACCGTCTTCTGTTTGTCCTTGAGCTTGCTGGAGCCGTCGTCGGCCATCGCGACCGGCACGGCCAGTCCGACAGCAAGAGTCGTGGACAGCAACGCCGCACTCAGGCGGCGGCCGTTAGCGCAGGGGAAGAAGCGCACGCGAGATCGCCTTCGGTGTTCGGGGAAGAGAACGGATCGAACCTAACCCCGGGGCCGACCGGCCCCGCGGATCTGCGTACGCGTGTCGGCGTTAGACCTTGAGGTACATGCGCGTCAGAAGCAGAGTCGGCAGCAAGGTGAGCACGGGCCCCAGGACCCCGATCACCAACAACGCATTGACGAACTCCGGCATCCCGATCCAGGGAATGAACTTCAGCCGGTCGCTCGCGCGTTCGGCGATCCCGAAATACATGAACGCGGCCAGTCCGCCGCCGGCGAGCACGACCGAGATCAGCGCGGTCACGAGGGCTTCGAGGAGGAACGGCAGCGCGATGTACAGCGACGAGGCACCCACCAGGCGCATGATCCCGATCTCTCGACGTCGTGCCATCGCCGCCAGTCGGATGGTGTTGCCGACCAGCAACAGCGCCGCCAGGATCAAGAACGCAGCAGTGCCGAGCGCGCCCTTTTGGAGCAGATCGATGGTGCCGTAGATGGGTTGCAGCACGTCGCGCATGTCCCGGATCGAGGAGACGCCGTCGAGTCCCTTGACCGCGGAGGTGACGCCTTCGTACTCCTGCGGTTTCTTCAGTTCGATCCAGATCGACTCGGGCATCGCCTCTGCCGTGGCGGCCGGATGCGGTCCCTCGAAGCGCTCGGGGCCGAAGAGTTCCTTGACCTTCGCGAAGGCCTCTTCCTTGGTCTCGGTGTGATACCCCGCGACCTCGGGGTTGTCCTCGATCACCTGGATGATCGCGGCCTTCTCGGCGTCGGTGACCTCACCGGAGCAGGCGTTGTTGCGGTCGTTGTCCTTGCATAGGTACACGGTGATCTGCAGTTGGCTGCCCCAGTGCTTGGCGGCCTTGTCTGCCTGTTGGTTGAGCAGCACACCGAGGCCGACGAGGGTCAGTGAGACGAAGAGGGTCAAGACCACGGCCACGTGCATCGACACGTTGCGGCGTAGGCCCTGACCGAGGTTGGACAGTACGTACCTCATCCGCCGTAGACCCCCTGCGCCTCGTCGCGCACGACGACGCCGTTGTCGAGTTCGACCACTCGCTTGCGCATCTGGTCGACGATGTGGTGATCGTGGGTGGCCATCAGCACCGTGGTGCCGGTCTTGTTGATGCGTTCGAGCAGGCTCATGATCTCGTTGGACGTGGTGGGGTCGAGGTTGCCGGTGGGTTCATCAGCGATCAAGATCATCGGCCGGTTGACGAACGCGCGGGCGATCGCCACCCGCTGCTGCTCGCCACCGGACAACTCGTCGGGCATCCGGTCCTCTTTGCCCGAGAGGCCGACCAGGTCGAGCGTGGTGGGGACCGTACGCCGGATGTGGCTGCGGGATTTGCCGATCACTTCGAGCGCGAAGCCGACGTTCTCGGCCACCGTCTTGTTCGGCAGCAGCCGGAAGTCTTGGAAGACGGTGCCGATCTGGCGGCGCAGTCGTGGCACCTTCCACCCGGCAAGCCGGTTGATCTCCTTGCCCGCGACGTACACCCGCCCCTCGGTCGCGCGGTATTCGCGCAGCACCAGACGCAGTGCGGTCGACTTGCCAGACCCCGAGGCACCGACCAGGAAGACGAACTCACCCTTCTCGATGTCGATCGACACCTTGTCCAGAGCCGGATGGCTCTGTCCGGGGTAGGTCTTGGAGACCTTTTCGAAGCGAATCACGTGGATCGACGTTAGACGAAAGGCGGTCACGAACCGGTATCCACGCAGCAGGTTCACCAACTTCTCAGGTGTGGTGCAACCGACACAGCGCGTGCGGCGTGTTCGTGGTGCAGGGTTGATCCAGTTCCGCCAGCAGGAGGGGCGCATGGGCACGAGCACCGCGGAGGCCGGGTTCTCCGAGTTCTACGCCGCCACGTGGAGTCGTACGCTCGCCTGCGCCTACGCGCTGACTGGCGAGTTGGGCAGCGCCGAAGAAGTCGCCCAAGAGGCGTACGCCCGGGCCTGGTCGCGGTGGGGCCGACTGGCGACGTACGACGAGCCCGCCGCGTGGGTGCGGCAGGTCACCACCAACCTCGCCGTGAGCAGATGGCGTCGACTCGACACCGCTCGTCGTCACCTCGCGACGGCCCGGCCACCCGACGACACGCGGGCTCCGTCGGAAGACACGGTGGCGTTGGTGGCCGCGCTGCGTACGTTGCCCGCGAACCAGCGGCGCGCGATCGTGCTGCACCACCTCGCCGACCTTCCGGTGGACCAAGTGGCCCGACTGGAGGGATGTCCCGCCGGCACCATCAAGGCCCGCCTCTCTCGCGGCCGGGCGGCCCTCGCCGCTTTGCTCTCCCCCGACTCCGACTCCCCCGCTTCTTCGAACGGAGCCACCAGCCATGCCTGATCTCTTCGACCTCGATCACTCCTTCGCGCAACTGGCCGATGAGGTGTCCCACGTCCCCGGCCCGGGGCCTGGCGACGCGATCCGGGCGAGTCGTCGGCGCCGGATCGCGGTGATCGGCGGAGTGGCTGCGGCGGTGACGCTGTTGGTGCTGGGAACGGCCTATCTGGTGTCGCCCGGCCGAGTCACTGGGCTCGACCCGGCACTGCCCGGGCACTCGGACGACGCGTTGACAGCGCGTGAGACACGCGCCGCAGAGCCTCCAACTCTGGACTCTGCCGCCCTGGACGAGGTGTTGGCATCCTGGTTGGGCGCAGGCTCGGGAGAGGACTTCACCAGCGAGGACGCCATCCCCTGTGTGCCCGTCGAGTGGGCTTCCGCCAGCACCGGAGGCGGCAACTCTGGGAGCTCGGTGGGCTGGACGTCCTCGCTGGCGAGCTTCGACAAGCCCGAGGTCTCACGTCTCACCGCCATGAGCGTCCTGTCGGCGTTGTCGGCGTGCACCCAGCCGGAGTTGACCGCGCCAACGAGTGAGGAACTGCCGAGTGCTGACGTGGAGGTCAGCACGTTCACGTATCAGGCTGAGGGCAAGCACGGGGCGGTGTGGCTCGCCGAGGCGCCGGGCGGTGTCGCGATCATGCATGCGTTCGGTGCTGATGCAGCGTTGCCGGGCAGTGTGGACGCAGGTGCAGCTGGAGTGCTCGTACGCGCCCTCACGGGTGATCGGATCAGTCAGCCCTCATCGAGCAGCAGCGCACTGCCCGAGCTTTTCGACCCCTCCGGAGTAAGGGGGGCGTTGGAGTCCTGGAAGCCGTCGGTGCTCGACGCCGACGGGCAACTCCTCGCCGTGCCGTGCCTGGACCCCAACTGGGCCAGCGCAGCCACGACCGACGCGGCGGGCCATGATTCACTCAGGTTCACCTGGGCGGTGGCGCAGTTCGAGAAGACGTCGCAGGTGATGACGAAGGTGGCCGGCATCGCGAAGTCGTTCGATCGGTGCAACTCGGTGAACATGACAACTGCCGTCGTGCCGGGCACCAACGGAGAGGTCGACGGGATTCCCGTTGATCTGACCGTGTTCGACACCGACACCGGCGGCACGAATGGTCACGGCGCGGTGTGGCGGGCGTACAAAGACAAGACGGTGCTCGTCATCTCGGTGACAGGTGTGAGCCGAGCACTCCCTGACGACACGGCCACGCAGGTGGCGCAGGCATTGGCGGCTGAGCTGAACCGCTGATCAGTTGTCGGCGGCGCGCTCAGCGCCACGCCGCCACCTGATGCCCGCCTCGATGAACGGGTCCAACTCGCCATCGAACACGGCGGCCGGGTTGCCCGACTCGTGGCCGGTGCGCAGGTCCTTGACGATCTGGTAGGGGTTCAGCACGTAGTTGCGCATTTGGTCGCCCCAACTCGCCGCAACGTCACCCTTGAGGTCGCGCAGGTGCGCCTCCTCCTCGGCCTTCTTCAAGGCGAGCAACTTGGCCTTGAGCACGATCATCGCGGCGGCCTTGTTCTGCAACTGCGACTTCTCGTTCTGACACGACACGACGGTGCCGGTGGGGAGGTGCGTGAGGCGGACGGCCGAGTCGGTGGTGTTGACCGACTGGCCGCCTGGGCCCGACGAGCGATAGACGTCGACCTTGATGTCGTTCTCGTCGACCTCGATCTCGTCGGTCTGTTCCAACACGGGCACCACCTCGACGGCGGCGAACGAAGTCTGACGGCGGCCCTGGTTGTCGAAGGGGCTGATCCGCACGAGTCGGTGGGTGCCAGCCTCGACCGACAGCGTGCCGTACGCGTAGGGCGCGTGCACCGCGAAGGTCGCGGACTTCAGCCCGGCCTCTTCGGCGTACGAGGTGTCGTAGACCTCGACGCCGTATTTGTGCTGCTCGGCCCACCGGACGTACATCCGCATCAGCATCTCGGCGAAGTCGGCCGCGTCCACGCCGCCCGCGCCGGAGCGGATGGTGACGAGCGCCTCGCGGGCGTCGTACTCCCCGGACAAGAGCGTGCGGATCTCCAGGCTCTCGACGGCCTTCTTCACCCGGTCAAGTTCGCGCTCGGCATCAGCCAGGGTGTCGGCGTCGTCTTCTTCGCGGCCGAGTTCGACCATCACCTCGAGGTCTTCGACGCGCGTATTGAGGTCGGTAAAGCGCTCGAGTTCGCCCTGGAGGAGCGACAGGCGGCCGGTGACGCGGGTGGCGTTCTCCTGGTCATCCCACAGATCGGGCGCGGCAACCTGTTCGCCGAGGTCGGCGATCTCGGCTTCCATGGCAGGCAGATCCAGCACCTGGCCGATGGTCTTCATCGTTGCCTGGAGTTGCTTGATCTCGGAGTCGAAGTCGATGCCTGCCACGATCAGCAAGCCTACGGCCCGGCGTGGGACCGGGTCGAAACCGCAGCCCTCAGGTCAGTCGCAGAGGCCGAGGATGTTGTTCATCGCAGCGCCGGCTGGGGTGCCGGAGACCTGGGCGAAGTCGAGACGGAAGGTGAAGACGTCCTTGACGTTGAAGGTCTTCACCTCGGTCTCTCCCAGTCCGAAGGCGCGGGTGTAGACCTGCGTACCGTCTGTGCTGGCAGTGACCGACCCGGTGCTGCCGGCCTGGGAAACCGAGTCGGCCAGGCCGAAGGTGCCGCTCAACTCAAGGCACTTGCGCGCTAGGGGCATCTCACCGAAGCCGGGCTGGCCGGCGGTGGTGACGCGTACGCCGCTGCCTTCTTCGCCGTTGATCTTGAACCAGTCGAGCTCAGCGTTCTCGTGCGCGCCGAAGTCGTAGATGCCTTGCCAGTAATAGACGTCCACATGGACTTCTGGGCTCACACCTGCGGCGCGACGGGAGTCACCGGGCTTGAGCACCCGGTATTCACGATCGTTGCGGGAGTCGGCGATGTCCTTGAAGACGAACTTGCCGTCCTTGTTGAGCCGCGTGTAGCCCTTCTTGGTCTTCCACTTGGTGTAGGGGTACTTCACCTGAAGCCGCACGATCTGGCCCTTGCGGCCCTTCTTCACCTTGCCGCGCAACTTGATCTCGGTCTCCTTGCGCACCGCCTGGGTGGTGTTGACCTTGAGCGTGACCTGGTACTTCGGCAGCGCCGCCCGCTGGCTTTGACTCGACTGCACGGGAGCCGCTTGGGCGGTCGGCATCGAAGCGGCGGCCGGCAGGACAAGCGCGAACGCGGCGACCAGCCCGGCGGCACCTCGGATGGGAAGGGACGTCATGGCGACTCTCCTGACTCGTATGGGCACCATCAACGCTAGTGGTGCGGTGCGAGATGTGATGCGCGATCGACGCGACTGGTTCTCGTTCACTCGTGCAACGTGACTGCGGAGGCACCAGTGGCGCCGATGGTGACGGTGAGTGGGACGCCCGGGAAGGTCAGCGGCAGGCGCAGCGGGGCTTGGACGCTCACGCGTACGGCGTCGTCGGCGACCGTGACCTGATGGCTGAGCCCCGGGAAGTCTCCGGGTGCTCCGGTGCGCGCCAGATAGTCACGCGCTGCCGCAGCGGCCCTCTCTTGGACGATCAGGAGCCGCTCCTGCTCCCCAAGCCCACCTGTGTAGACCTCTCGGCCCTCGGCTGCCGCGTCGGCGGCGTAGAGCGCCGCACCCTCGGCGACATTGTCGAGACGCTGGCGGTGCAGGAACGCGGCGCTGGAGTCCACCGCGACCGCAACCGCCATCATCAGCACCACCGCGAGGCCCACGATCATCAGAGAACTCTGCCCGCGCTCGTCGCGCTCTCGCGTCATGGTGCGAACTCCCGATAGCGCCCGACCGGAACGGAGTGCTCCGACCGTACGTTGATCTGCGATGCCCCTTGCGTCATGAAGGTCGGCAGCAGCGGAAGCCGCACGCTCGACGCGATTGCGGCGGTGACCACGGATTCGGGCGCGAAGCAGTCCGCCGCGCCGCCACACCCGATCGAGATGGCGCCCTCCGGCAGCGCGCCGGCACCGTGGTCGGTCATCACCTGCTGCGCCGCCGCATGCGCGCGAGCGCGGCCGGTCGCGTCGTCGTCGGCCAGCGTGTACGCCCGCGCGGCAGCACGCGCCGCCCCCGCCACCGCGAAAGCTTCACGTTGGACCTGGAAGACGCAGACGATCACATAAGTCAGTGGGATCAGCAGCAGGATGCCGAGCCAGGTGAGTTCGACCAGGGCGGAGCCGTCCTCTGTGCGCGCTCTCATGGGATGTCCTCGTCGACGGCAGTGCCGCGTACGGTCAGCGGCACGCCTGGGCCGCCGATTCCGAGCGCGGGCACGACGGCACGGATCACGATGCGTACGGCCGGTGCCCCGCCGATCGTGGTGGCTTCGGCACGGATGTTGTCGGCGTACGACTCGTTCAACGCTCCTACGATCTGGCCGTGAGCCTTCGCGACTCCGTCGGCTGGCTCACGGTCGAGGGTGGCCCCATGGCGCGCTCCTTCGGACGCGGCTGAGGCCAGCACGTTGCGTACGTGCAGGGTCAACGCCAGCTGAAGGATCCCGAGGAAGACCGGGATCAACACCACGAGGACGAGGACGAAGTCGACGATGGCTGACCCGGCCTCGTCACGGCCAGGTCGACGACTCAACGACCGCTGACCTTCCCCAGTGCATCTTTGAGCATGTTTTCCAGTTGTGGCCCGGCAAACTGCCAGATGGCGACAACCAGACCGGCGGTCATCACGGTCACCATCACCCAACCCGGGATGTCGCCGCGTTCGTCACGGCGCCGCGTACCGCTCAACGAGACCTGCAACCAGGCCGCCAGGAACATGAATCTGTGCATCGGTGAACCCTTCTCTAGAAGCCGACATTCAGCGCGAGTGCGCCGGGGAAGAACGCGAACAAGACCGTGACCGGGAGCACGAGCACCACCACCGGCACCATCATCAGAACCTCTTTGCGAGCAGCTGTTTCGATCAGGTCGCGGCGCCCTGCCTCGCGTACGTCCCCCGCCTGGGCGTGCAGGACATCGGCCAGAGGGGTGCCGCGTTCCATCGCGACGGCGACGCCTTGAGCGAATCGCGCGACAACCGGCAATCCGGTGTTGCGGGCGAGCTCCTCGAAGGCGGCGCCGACCGGCTCACCGGTGCGGATCTGCCCCAAGACCTGGGCAAGGTCCTTGGAGAGTTCGCCGCCTGAGCGCTCGACGACGCGGCCCAGTGCCGCGACCGGACTCTCACCCGCGGCGACGGCCAACGCCAACAACTCGGCGATGACGGGGAACTCATGCACGATCTCGCGTTCGCGCCTAGTCGCCTGCGAGGTGAGGTAGGAGTCGCGGGCCATGACACCGACCATGAAGCCCACTCCGCAGAGCAACAGGCCGGCCACCAGGCTGCCTGGATTGGTCAGCGTACGCAGCAAACTCCACGCCGCCGCGACGGCGAACCCCAGGACACCCCAGATGACCTGCTCGATGCGGAACTCGTGCACGGTCTTGGCGATGCCGGCACGCTGCAAGCGCCGCCCCACTGAGAGCGAACCGCCCAGAGTGCGCTCGACCAGTCGGGCACCTGATCCGAGCACCGGGCCGAACACTCCGCGCGCCGCGGTCACCGGTGAAGGCGAGACCACGCGAAGTGCGGGCGTGCGGCCAACCTCAGGCAGATCACGTACGTAGGGCAGCACCCGAGTCGCCAGTTGGGGCTTGCCGATGAGGCGAAGTCGCCGAAGGAACACCAGCAGCCCCGTGCCGAAGCCGAGTCCGAGGAAGGCACCCCAGATCGTCACGCTCACGACAGAATCCGCCGCTCGTTGGGGAGTCGACCGATGCGCATCATCAACCGGTAGGCGACCAGACATAGGACCGCGCCGGTGACGAGGACAGCAGCGCCTCCAGGCGAGGCGTACCTCTGGATGACCTCCGGCTGGAAGCACATGAAGAACAGGACCAACCAGGGACCCGCGACGGCGAGCCTGGCACCGTTGATCGTCCAAGACTGTCGTGATTCCATCTCCGAGCGCGTGCGCGCCTCGTCACGCAGATAGCCGCTGAGGTTGCGCAGCAAGCGGCCGAGTTCGCCACCCCCGACCTCCCGCGCTATCCGCAGCCCCTCCACGACCCGATCCCCGACCGGGTCGGCGAGTCGTTCCTTGAGCCGATCGAGACTGTCACTGAACCGGCCGGTCACCTGATAGTCGAGTCCGAACGCGGTGAACGCCTCACGCAACGGCTCGGGACCGCGGGTGCCGAGGGCGGTCAGGGCCTCGGGCAGGCTGAGCCCTGCGCGTACGGCTGACGCGAGATTGTCGACAGCTTCGGGCCACACTTCGGCGAACTCGCGTTGTCGTCGGCGGGCGCGGCCTTGGATGATCGTGACCGGCAATGCTGCGGCGATCACGCCGAAGGCCACGGCCACCGGCGGAGTCTTGCTGACCGCCTGGATGATGAACGCCACGCCGAGTCCCAAGATGGCGCACAGGGCGAGGAAGGCAGCCGGTGTGACGTGGCCGAGCCCGGCGCGCGCCAGGAGTTGCTCCACCCGTCCGGATCGCGAGGCGGGTGCGCGGGTGCCGCGCGGAAGGCAGAAGGCCGCATAGATCAGCAGCAGTCCCACGCCGAGCCCGAGTCCGACCAGTGCGCCCATCAGACGTCCCCGTTGAGCATGCGGCGTACGTCGATCCCGATCCGCTCATAGCGCTCAGGGCGAGGTGGGATGCCGCTGACGCGACGCAGGTCGGTGTCGTGGCGTTCGAAAATCGGCTCGACCTCGATGATGTCGTTCTCGACACGCCCCGTCACAGCGGCGATCTCGTTGACCCGGCGTACGCCTTGGGTGTCCAGGCCCAGGTGCACCACGAGGTCTACCGAAGAGGCGACGGTCGGCACGACGAATCTCGAACCGTGTTCTCGCCTGCGAGCAGCGGAAGTGTGCACATCTTGACCAGCGCCTCGCGCGCGGAGTTGGCGTGCAGCGTGCACATGCCCGGCAGGCCGCTGTTGAGCGCGAGGAGCAGGTCGAGACACTCCTCGGCACGGACCTCGCCGACAATCAGCCGTGAGGGCCGCATCCGCAGGCTCTCCTTGACCAGATTGCGCAGCTTGACCTCGCCGGTGCCTTCCAGCCCCGACTGACGACATTGCAACGGCACCCAGTCGGGATGGTTGAAGCGAAGCTTCCCAGACCTCTTCACAACTGACGACCCGCTCGCCGCCGGGGATGGCCGCCGACAAACAGTTCAACATCGTCGTCTTCCCCGCCTGCGTGCCGCCCGCGATCAGGACGTTCAGGCCCGCGCGTACGGATGCTTCCAAGAAGTCCGCAGCATGCTGGGTGAGGCTGCCGAGTTCGACCAGATCGCGCATCGTGGCGGCGCGCAGCACGAACTTGCGGATGTTGACCGCAATGTAGAAAACCACTGCATGCTGACCTGGCCAAACGTGGTTCCGCTAGTGCGGCAATCGTGAGGGCCGCGCCGGCCGCACTGGGGGCGGCTCACGCCAGCGATTGGCGTCAGGACCCAAGTCATCCTGTCACCAGATAGTGCAGCAGTCCCAGTGGAGGTTGACCCGCTCATGGTCTGCGGGAATGGGCCTTCTCATGGTCTAAAGACCTGCGTTGAGGAGTGCCTTAACGATTGCGACGCCGACCTGCACCCTGTCCTCGGCGTCGAGGTTGTCCGGCCCGGTCCGCTTCACCGGGATGAAGTTGGCGGCGTCGATCACGAATTCGAGTGAGTACTGTTCGAGCCGTGTCAGCCTGAGCCGAGTCCTCCGGCAGGAGGACTTCGAAGCCGGCGTCGACCGTGCGAATGCCAGTGCCCGATTCGATGAACTTCATTGCTTTCTCGGTACCGGTGTAGTCCCAGCTGCGGAACTCCGGCATTGCCAGCCGCTCAGGCTGATTGACCTCGTTCCAGATTGCCAGCAGGTACGGGTCCTTGAAGGCCGACCGGTAGTCCCCGCCGTTCATCATGTCCACCTGGTACCGATAGCCGGCGCCAGCCGGGTCGTACTCACCTACGTAGATCCCTTGGGGAGCAGAAAGCATGCTCGGGTAGCGGACAAAGTAGTACTGCCAGTCGAAGTGCCTGGCCGTCTCGCGGTGCGCAAGCCATTCAGCCCGGATATCCTCCAGCACCTCTCCTGGGTCCCCGGCCCTACCGATGACATCGTTGAGAAGGGTCGTAACGGCTTCCCGCATTCGGGCCGTGCTTTCTCGAGATCCGAGGGTCAGAACGTCTCGCCAGGATCCGCCGCCCTGCCGCTGGCCAGACACGCCAAACTGCCGCTTCGTGGATGCCATTTCGCGGGAGTAGTCGCCTTGGGCGAGTAGCGCGGTTGGCAAGTGTTCAAGGGCCTCGTGTCCGCTGACCTTCCAAAAGGCGTCCGCATGGTCCTCGATGGTCAGGGGGTCGAGATCGAAGGCGAACAGCCGCCCTCGGAGGAGAGGATGATCCTCGAGCGAGTGGACTGCTGCCTCGATCGACGGGTGCTCCTCGAGACGAGAGCGCTTTGAGCTTCTCGTCCTCGAGCCAGGCTTGGCTGAACCGCTTCAGGCCGTCGAGCGAACCCGTTGTCATCAGCGTCGTGGTCGACTCGATAAGGTCCGGCATGAATGGACCTTGCACCTGGTTGGGTGCCGACTCGGCGAGGTTGCGCAGCGAGCGGAGCCGGTTCCCGAAGGACGCCTTCGGGTTCATCGGGACATAGATGTCGGAAGATGATGACGGCGTACAGAAGGATCGTTTCGGCTAGGGAGAACTGCTTGGTCCCGTAGTCCTCGAGGCATGCTCCGAAAAGGTTCGGGTTCTGCGACTCGAAGAGCAACAAGCCAGAGTCAGAGTCGCCTCCAACGGAGAAGAGCTTCGCGAAGACCGCGGCAGGCACGTCGTCTGAAGCCGTTTCGCCCACCCAGGTGTCGAAGGCGAAGAACAGGAACCCGAGGTGGGTGTCCGCGTCCTCGTGCTCCACGAAAACCCGGCGGGCACGATCGAGGAGGGTGCTTGCCCCCGGGTCGCCCCGGCGCGCCACTCGCAGACGTCGACGATGAATGCGAGGTAGTTCATGAACTCGTCGTCGACAAGAAAGTTGCCGCCCTCGTAGTGCCAGAGGAGGTCCGACCACTCGCGATCGAACTTCTCACTGAGCTCAGCCTGCCTTCCCGAGGCACCCAAGAGCTTCTCGAACCGAGCCTTGAAGACCTCGAACTCGGTTAGCGGCTTTCCGCGCGAGTTCATCTTGATGTAGAGGTCGTCGCCGGACTCCATGTCGTCGATCGGCAGGAACAGAAACGTGATCGCCTCCGCGTCGGGCGACGACAGTCGTTCCCAAAGGGCCACGAAGTCGTGCTCTTCTCGTGACAGTCGCTCGTGGATCGCGGTGATCATGACCAGCATCGATTGGATCGTTGGATCCGTACGCCATGGGAAGAGGTACCAAGCCTGATCGGTGATCCAGGTCTGACGGGTCGCTCTCCTCGTGCGGCCAGCCGTTCGTGACAAGTTCGTGGCAGAAGTACTCGTGCGCTGAGCCGCGTCGCGTAGCGGAACTTCGTCCAGGGCTCGTTCGGGTCCAGTACGCCGGCCCGCGACGCGACGTACCAGTGCAGCAGGAACAGGGTGGTCAGGCGCTGCTGCCCATCGAGCGGCTTGAGGACGCCGTGCGCGGTGACTTCGCCGTATACGAAGTCCAGGCCGACGGACTCCGGCGTGGTCAACGCATTGATCGAGCACCTCGAGGAAGTCGCGCCGAATCACGGCGGTGTCGTCGTCCTCACGGCCTTGCGCGTAGTCGCGCTGAATGATCGGGATCTCGATGCTCTTGATCGATGGCCTCTCGCCATCGGGCCCACCAAAGATGCCGCGGTAGGTCCTCACGAATCCATCCGTCGCCCTGTTCATGAGACCGCCTCATCGGGCTCGGGGAGGAGGTAGGGCTCGACGACGCTGCGCAACTCGTTGTAGTACGCCTCGCGGTCCTGGGGACCCCACAGGTGGAGCTGCGAATCAGCGTCCTCGGTGTAGTACTTGAGGAAGGCGTTGCGAGTGCACGGCGGAATGTAGGCACCCTCGCGATCGAGGCGCAAAATCTCCTGCCGTTTCACTTCGAAGACGGAGTTGCCGAGCGCGCTGTTGTGCCCGCGGTCGAGAAGCGCGAGGTTGGGCAGCAGGTGCACGTCGTCGCCGAGCACCGGGTCGCCGGTCGCCGCGAAGGCGGCGAGGATCTCGTCCTCTAGTTTCCGGAACTTCTCCGCGATGCCGACCGCTCGCGCGTCAATCGACTGAATGGTCGCGTCGATTCGATCGAACAGCTCGCCGTTTTCCGCCTCGGTGCGCCCCGGAACCGCTGAAAGGCTTTGCCGGTGCAGGTGGAGCCAGGTCTTCCACTGCTCGGCTCTGGTCAATGGCGCAGCGTTCTGCGCGTGGATGTGCTCCACGGACCAGCTGCCCCCTGCATGGTCGTGGAAAGAGAAACGCTGTGTGCGTCGCTCTCTCATGTCGTCGGGTCCGAGGACCGTGGCCACATTCATCAGCAGGAGGAGTTGCTGGCAGGCGTCGCGATGCAGCTCGTAGTTGAGGTCGCCGAGGCGAGTGCGGGTTAGCCCGATGCGAGCACGGATGCGTTCGACCAGGGCCAACCTGAACGCCTTGTTGGTGGAGCCGCCGGCCAGTTCGACGATCCGCTCGAACTCGTACCGATCTCCGGTAGCGATCAGGAAGCCGATCAGGTGATAGAGCGTCCGGTCATGGAACCACCCGGTGATGAGTCCATGCATGCGTACGACGTCTCGCCAGAACTCGGAGGGAGCCTTCTCGATCCTGGGTCTGAGCTCCTCGAAGACCCAGTACCTGTGCTGTTCCTTGCCATCGGTGCTGCCGGCCATCGCGCGGAAGAGCAAGTCGATGTGGGTCGGCCACTCTGAGGCCGAGCCGGTGATGAACGCCCAAAGCTCTGGGTCCCGCAGGTCGCGTTCGAAGCTGTCCCACTGAACGGCGATCTGCTCTTGGCGTTCGGGACGGCTGCCGTCGGCGCCGATCTTGGACAGCACCAGAGCCTTGATGAGCTCAGCGTCGGTAAGGGGAATCCGACCGACGTTCAGGCGCCTGAACAACTCGTTCTTGTCCGTGCCCTCCGGAGCCTCGTACCAAATCAGATGGACATGCTCGGCCAAGGCCTTGCGCATGTTGATGGCTGCGCCCTCAGAGTCGGGCTGCTCCTCGAACCACTTCCCGATCGCCTCGTATGCCGAGTAGATGTAGTGGAAGTCGATGTTCGAGTGACGGAGTGCGGGGTTGAGAGTGTCGAGGTACTCGCGACTGTTCTCCCTTGTCTCGTACGCCAGGGAGTAGTTGACCTTTGCGCGCGGCAGCCAGTTGCTGTCCCGCAGGTACTTCACAATCAGGTACAGCGTCGTGAGTCGCTGCTGCCCATCGATCAACTCCCAGTTGCCAGCGGCTTCCCTCCACATGACGACGATAGGTTGCAGGTAGTAGCTCCGCGGCACGGACACCGCGATGACGTCGGTATTGATGTCGTCGAGGAGTTTGACGACCTCTGGTGCACCCCAGCGGTACCCGCGCTGGTACGAGGGTACGAAGAACTCGCCGGAAAGGGCGTCGCTGATGACGAGCTTCCGCGTCAGTTCGGCAGATCGGGTGTCCAGGGTCATCAACTGGATCCTATTGACGTCAGGTGGAGGCGTGGCCGTGTTCGGCGAGGATTCGCTGAACCGAGGTCTTCGAGACATCGCTGACTGTCCACTCGGTTTCGTCCACGACGATCACCGCTACCCGCGCGATCTGCTCGACCTGCTCTCGCTCCGGTGCGCTCAACTCCACGGATGAGTCAAGGAAGACCCAGTCGAACTGGCCCGGCGTGAACTCGCCGGTGCGAAGCGCTGACCGGACATCGACGGGGTACACGGCTGCCGCCTTCGGGTGCTTACGCAGCAGCAGGTTCAGCATTGCCTGACTGGAGTCCACGCCGGCGTACCGATCCGGCGCGCCAAGCCCGAGGTCCAGCACGCGACCAGTCCCGCAACCGATGTCCAGCACATGCGGCGGGTAAGTGCCCCGGACGCCGGCGAGGAGCTGTTTCACACGTTCTGACTCTCCATCTGGAATCGGGTGCTCGGCGTCCCAGGTCGTCGCGATGGCGTCGAATGGCGTCTCGATGCCGCTGATCGTCGATTGCGCGTTCTGGACCCCGTAGAAGAGCTCGGTCGTCGCCCGGTTCACCAGCGTCGTGTCTGTGAAGTGCCTGTCCTCGGTCCACCAGCGGCACCTGCCGTCGGGACTGAACAGATAGATCTTCGTTAACGAGTAGTACTTGCCCGGCTGCCCGAACGTGTGGATCACCCGCGCTGCACGGACCATGTCCTCGTGCGTCATGCCAGCCGTGCGGTTCTCGACCACGTAATGGTGCGGCGCGGTCCCGGCGTGGGTCTTGGCGAAGATCCATTCGAGTTCGTTCAGCTCGTACGAGCCACCAATCGAGATCGGCATGAGTGATTCGGTCCTGCGTCATCTGTCCTTCCTAGGGTTCGTTCGTCCGATCGCCGTGATCATCGCTGCGACCACCGACAGAAACGGCAGGGCGGTGCTTCGTCGGTCCGGCTCTGACGCCTGCTTCCTGGCAGGATTTGAACCCGCGACCTCAGGAATTACACAGGCGATTCCGGGTGCTATCGAACGTTGCGGGCAACTGAGGTCGCACGTCCGCATTGACCCGAATCTGTCGGACCCCGATGGGAGGATTGCGGAGTGAAGGACACCCGATTCTCAACCGGCTTCGACAGCACTGCGGATCTTCTCAGCGGCGTCGACATCGACGACGTCGGTGACATCGAGACCTTGCTGATGTTCCTCTTCGCCAGGCCAATGGGCGTTGATGAGGTGTGGGATGACGACGGGGCCGCAAGTTCTCTTGATGTCAATGTGCACGGCAATGACGGGAGCATCGGATTCGTCTACGACTTCCCAATGAGCGTGATGGAGTTGGCTCGCTCATGCGCGGACACGGTGAATGAACTCGGCCCATTCACCCGAGATCGGTTCGCCCAAGAGGAGTCGCCTGACGTCTCGACCATGAGTGACGCCGAACTCATAAGTGCCTTGCAGCAGGCCCTCGGCCAGGTCCGCGTTTTCAACATGATGGACGCCGGCGATTGAGGCTCGAACCAGGTCCATTTTCGCCCGATTCTGTCGGTCCCCTCCTCTACATTTGATCAATGATGCTTCCCCCGGACGACCTGGAACCTGAGCCGTACGACGTCCCGCGCGGCATCTGCCCGACTTGTGGATCGGGCGACATCACCCATTTGGTCATCGGGTTGCCCACCGGACCGGATGTGATGACAGGCGACCCAGACTGGGTGCGCTGGGTCGGCTGCGTGCACCCCGGCTACAACCGGGAGTGCACCAGCTGTGGTTCCACCTGGAGTGCCCAAGCTGCCGCTTCGGACGCACCGGTCCTACGACGACGCACGACTCCCGCACCGCTGCCACGCCCCTTCAAGCGCCGACGCGGATAGGCGCCGACGGCATGCAAATACGCCTTCCTGCAGGCGCGGGTGCTGCACTTCCGCACATCCCACACCGCCAAATGCACCTACGCACCGTCCTCGATGCTTGGGCTACGGCGTACAAAGGACCCGAGCATGGCTGACCATCGGCGGTCCGCGCGATTCTCGTGGAACCTCGTCGATGAGACCTTGATCCGCAAGCTCCTCAGGGCCGCCTACACGAAGTTCGGCCCGCCGGAACAAGCGCAGAGCGTCTCGTCACTAACGCCCGAGCAGCTCCGGCGGAACGCGGAGCGCGTTCTCGGCCGACCACCCAGGACCGCACTGCGATTCGAGCTAACCGACACACTCCGCCTTGGCTGGCTCCCCATGGCAAGCGCCGAGGACCTGGCGAACCTCACCGGCATGGTCAACCGCTACAACTCTCTGACCACCCGGAAGGAGAGGCTCGACTTTCTGCTGACGCGGAATCGCACGGACGGCTTCGTCGCAAATCTGTGGTCAGCATTTGTTGCCGCCCACAAGGAGGCTGTCCTGCACCCAGTCGGCCCCGGCGGCGCGACTCAGAGGGCCAAGGCGTCCGTAATGGAGCTGGTCGGCGAAGACGCCAAGGCGCGGCATACCCCGTACAGCCATCAGGCACACGCGTGGCGGGAGCTGGATCGACTGCGTTCGGCCGGCGGACATCGTTCCGGGCTGATCGTCATCCCGACCGGCGGTGGCAAGACAGCCACCATGGTGACCTGGATCATCGGCGAGCTGCAGCGCCGCTCCAAGTTGCGCGTGTTGTGGATCGCCGACCAGCAGGAGCTCGTCAACCAGGCAGCACGGGAGTTCCGGGAGCATGCCAGAACGGCCCCGGTTGGCTTCCGCCGACGGCTCAGGGCGGTGCACGGACAGGCCGGTAGCGCCTCAGCCCTCGCGGATCGAGACGTCGACGTGGTCTGTACGACGCGGCAGTCGCTGATCGGACAGCAGTTCGACGGAAAGTCGAAGGCAACAATCCGGGCGTTCCTCACCGGCCCGACAGTCGTGGTCATCGACGAGGCTCATCACGCCGTCTCACCGACCTACCAACGGCTGGTCGATTTCCTCTGGGAGGTCGGAAGCGGGTTGATGCTGGTCGGGCTAACCGCCACCCCGTGGCCCGCGGGTGCTGGGCAGACCGCCAAACTCCGGCAGACCTTCGCCCGCGAGCTCGTATCAGTAGCAACCGCGGAACTCGTCGCGAAGGGCGATCTGGCTCGCCCCGTCATCCACACCGTAGCCACGACAGAGCAAGTGAACGTCAGTGCGAGCGATCTGAAGCGACTCGCATCTGGCCGTGAGGTACCTCCCCGGGTGGCGCGACAGCTTGACCGCGCGGGCCGTAACAACCTCGTTGTGAAGCAGTGGGTGGACCGCCAACAGGTGTGGGGTAAGACCCTTGCCTTTGCTTGTGACACCGCCCACGCAGACTCGCTCGTGGACGCCTTCCGCGACGCCGGGGTCGCAGTGCACGTAGTCCACAGTGCGGCGGGCACTGACCGTGCTGCTGTTCTGGATCTCTTTCGACGGGCCACTGAACCGCAGGTCCTTGTCAGCGTCGGCATGCTCCTCGAAGGCGTCGATATCCCGTCGGCCCGCACCGCTTTCTTGTGCCGCCCAACCGCGAGCCACATTGTGATGCGGCAGATGGTCGGCCGCGTGCTACGTGGCGTGCGTGCGGGTGGTGATCCCGAAGCACACGTCGTTGAGTTCGTGGATAGCTGGCGCGAAGACGGCGGTCTCCTCAGTTCGGTCAGCATCCTCAGCTCGGCCGATATCCCGGATGTACCTGCGAGCCCCACCGGAGCAGGCGAAGGCGTCGGGGAGCACGAACTGCCTCCGATCCTCGCCGAGGATGGTGAGACCGAGGTGGGTACCGATCTGATCCGCAGTATTTCCCGAGCCATGGAGGCTCGAGTCCGCAGGGACGGTCTTACAGCCACGCTGACGAGCAGCCGCCTCATCGGCTTCTACGACCTCGACGTACGACGCATTCCCGTCTTCGAACACGCGGCTCTAGCTTGGACGGATGTCGCCACATGGGCCACCGACCCAAGAGACAAGCGCGGCACGACTGCGATGTCCTTCTTCGACGACGTCCCTCCTCCGGCACCGCTTGACGATGAAGTCGCCGCCTTCGTCGACTACTGCAAGTCCTATATCGGAGCGCCGCCCTTCGTTCCCCTTGAGGCATCGGTCGACGTGGTCGCGACGGCACGCAAACTCATCGCGGCGGGCCGGCTCTCCGAGCTGGAGCGCGTTGCAGTGCTCCGAGAAGAGTACGAGTCGTCGCTCGCGCGCAGCCTCTATCCCAGCCTTCAGTTCTTCATCGAAGCCGTCGAGCAAGAAGTGCTCGCGCAGCTGAAGGTGATCGATTCGGGCGCCCGACCCGAGTCCGTGCCGAAACCCGATGCCATCCCTTCCAAGACCCTCCGCAGAGATTCCAACCGGAACCTCAAGGGCTTGTTCAAGGAGACCGTCAAGGCCGGCGTGTCACTGCTTGCCGCTGAGTCAGCGTACGACGGCTGGCTCGACGCTGACGAGCTACCCGAGATCGATTGGACACGCCGAGACGTCCAAGCCGTGTGGGGCTATTGGAGCTGGCGCAAGGGCGCCAGGGCACGCGACAAGCCGGTCATCCGCATCAACCTCGCGCTCAAGGCACCGAAGACGCAGATCTCGGACGACCTGCTCAAGTACCTCATCTGGCACGAGCTCTGCCATCACCTAACGCCCGGACAGGGACACGACGCGGAGTTCAGACGGCTGGAAGGCCTTTGGCCAGAACACGCGCGACTCGACCACGAACTTGACACTCTTCACGAGGCCTACGCGATGCCGAAAAAGCCCGCGAGATAGTAGTCGGGACGCCCCCCGGCCTCACGCAGGCCTAAATCTGGACGCTAGATCCTCGCGCACCGACGCGACGTCGACGACTCCCTCGCCCGTCTCAGAGAGGAACTTCGCGAGTCGCTTCGGCCATAGGACGTGAACCCCCCGGGTTGCGAAAGCTCCACCGATCAACGGCCAATCGGCTTCTACGAAACAGAGCGCTCCGGTCACCGGCAGGTCGTCCACAACCTCGCGGACCAGGTCGACCTGCTTCAGCACCCCGTCGACCAATTTTGTGCAGTCGCGTCGACCAACCATGACCTTCTCGGCGCGGGGACGTAGGATGCCGCCCTCGATGTTCAGTTCAGGCCGACCCTTGTACCGCTTCGCGTCGATCACCCAGATGCCGGCAGGCGTGATGGCAATGTGGTCGATGTTGGCCTTCGTGCCTGGGATGCGCCGGTCGTGCAGGACCGCGAACGACGCCGAGACGAGCGAGTCGAGCCGGGCACCAAGGCGTTCCTCGCCGATCGCGCCCTTCGCCCACGCCTTTGTACTCAATTTCTCGTCGGACAGCGCGACCGCAATGCCGCCGAGCTTTCCCCACTTCTGGCGGAGCTGCTCCTCGTCCTTGGCCTTGCGTCGCTCGTACTCTCGGCGTGCCGACGATCCAGCGATGCCAACCTCCTCGGGCGGTGCGTCGACTGCCAATGCCTTGACCTGGTGCAACTCCGCGACGCCCTGCACCTTGGTCGGGCACTCGACGCAGCGCACGGTCTTCGTCTTCCGCTCGTAGATGGCTTCGGCCCGTGCTGGCAATTCCGTCCCGCAGCGTCGGCAGAGCCCGGCGTAGCGGAGCTTCATCCGCTTCTCTGAATTGACGCCGGGGGCGTCTCCGTCATTCGGGGCGGGCATCGGGCCACACTATTGATGAGGGCCGACAGCGTCGGTGGCCCATCCCATGGAGGACGACCTTCGGATCGCGAAGGCTCACGGCTCTAGCACAGGCACGCTGAGTCGATCGAGCATCGACTGGGCCTCGACCTGGATCGCGCTAATTTCGCGGTCCAGGTCACTTCGGGACGCTTGGTTGTCGCGCACCGACTGGTTGACCTCGTCGATCTCGCGGAGGGCGGCACCAAACTCGGCGTCGAGTTCGCCACGAACCTGGGTGAGCGTGGTCCTCGCGATGTCGTCACACTGCGCAAGCACGCCGCCAATCAGCGCGTTTCGGCGACGCATCTTCTCCTTCGTGGCCGCCTCCTCCTGACGCTCCTCCTTGACGACCGAATACGCCTCAAGAGCTACAGGAAGGACGACGCTTCCGACCCTGGCGACCTTGCCGATGTTGTTCGCCCAGCGCACGGCCTGGTACGGCTTGAATTTGATACCGACGCGCTTCCCAGCGTTGTAGACGATCTTGTGTCCCTTGCTACCTGCTGCCTGCTTGATTCCGTCGCCCGCACCCCAGCCCTGCTGGAACTTCTTCAGATGATCGGTCGCCTTCGGACCCCAAGCGGGGACGCGTAAGCTTCTGCTTTTGACCCGGCTTGCGCACCACGCCCGGCTTGACCGGGACGATCTGCGCCTCAATGTCGCCTTGGACGTCCAGCGCGAGCAACTGGTGGGCGTACGGCGACGCCTCAATCTCGCGCACCTCAGACGTGAAGTCGGCAAGTTGTGAGTCCAAGACAGCGCGCACCCCATCGACGAACCTCTGATTCGCCGAGTTCAGCTCATCGTTCAGCATCTCGGAGGCGGCATCGAGCTCGGACCAGTCGGGGTTCGGAGACTCCTCGATCGACTCCGCCGTGTCGGCGAGGTGCTCCGCTGCCCGGATACACGCGGTTCGGAACTCGGTCGCCTGTCGTTCGAGAGCCGAGTCCAGGAGTCCACGGCGATTCGTGAGCGCGCCGCGTTGGCGCGCGAGGACAGTCAGGACTGCTTCCTCGTCGGGGTCATCAGTGAGCACGGCGAGTGCCTCGCCGGCGACGAGGGCGACCTGCTGAAGTGGCACGCGGAAACGCGCCAAGTCACCACGATCCCGTGCAATCCGGTTGATCATGTCCTTGACCTCGATCATCCTCGACGCCTCAATGCGGCGGCTCGCACGCGACGCGTCCTCCTCATGCAGTCCGTCCACATAGGTCTTGGCGTCGCACTCAACCCACGGCACCTGATCGGCGAAACGGCCAAGAGCCTCACGGACCGCGGCCTCCCGCACCCCTTCGGCCGCGACGAGGCTTCGACACTTGGTGACCACCACAAGCAACTGCGGTGCCTTTCGCAGATCCTCGGTGACGTGCCGCAGGTGCTCGACCGAGCGATCGTCGAACAGGTCAACGCTTACGGCGAACATCACGAGATCGGCGGTACGCAGGGCCTCCTCGGCGAGCTGGTCGTGCCCGAGCAGACCGGCTTGCACTCCAGGGGTGTCTACCAAGTCCACCAATCCATCCCAGTCGAAGACCTCAACCTTGTCGGTCGCGACCGCCGAGTCGATCACCACCTGAGCGGCCTCGTCCGTGAGTGCCTTGATCAAGGTCGACTTGCCGCTGCTGTACTGCCCGGTGAGAACCATCCGGGGCCGTTCGTGCTCCTCCACAAGCAGCATCCGCCGGAGCCGCGCTCCCTCATCGGCCGGCAGGTTCTCGAGTAGCCCATCGAGCCTCTCGGAAAGGTGGCGCGCCACAGCGGGCGCGGAGTGAAACAGGATGTCGGTCATGCGGGGGAACTCCTTTGGACGCTCGGGCCGACGATTTCCACCTGGGTGCCCAGGTGGTCAGACAAAGTCGCTGACCACGCAGCCAGCACCGGCTCCGGCACTGCGGCGTTGGTGGTAACAACCGTGTGGTCGGGACGGCAGCGAATGGATGCGGGGACCTCCTCGGTCAGGCCGAGGACGTAAGACGTCGCGTTTGCACCCAGCACGCCAGGAGAAGGTGCGCGCCCGAAGGTCAGAACCTCGGGCGAGGACGGTGGGAACAGCCATGCCTCGGCCAGAGCTTCGTCAGTGACCTGGATCGCGGTGCAGACCCCGGGGAGCCGGGTCACCCTCTCTACGGACGCGGCCAGGCGAGGTCTGCCGTCGGCGTGCAAGAGGCAGCCGACCGTCTCATGGTCGAGTTTGGAGATCGCGATGTCGATCACCTGCTGCTGAGTCGCCATCACGCCGGCGACGGTCAACGCTGCGGCCTCGGACTCTGCACGGCGCGCGAAAGACCGCGCAACCTCCTCCGCGACGCGTGCGATGGTGTCGGTCCCCGTGGACAGCATCTGACTCTCCAGCTCGCGAAGAACCTCGCCGATCTTGGTCCGCAGGAGCTCGCGGTTCGCTTCCAGGATCTTCGCTTTGCTCGTGAACAGAGCCTGGGCCTTCTTCCGCAGGGGGGTTACGAGCAGTGAGCCGGCCCCTCCTATGACAGCACCGATAGGACCTCCCACGGCGAAACCGACAGCGGCTGCTGCGAGCGCTCCCCCTCCTCCGACCACGATGCCGGCTGCCTTTCGTTTCCACAGTCCCCTGAAGTCACGTAGCCCGCCCACCTTCAGGTTCGGTCTAGCGGCCGTCGTCCATTCTCGTTCGGCGGCGGCGGTCGCCTCACCGACTGCTCGGGACAGCGCGGTAAGCCGGGCATTCAACGCCTCATCGAGTTCGGCAACCAGAGCGCCCTGCTCCTTGTCCCACTCCTCGGAGACTTGCGGGCCGAAGTCGGTGACGTTCTGGTGCCACCCCTGTCGCCGACCGATGAGGCGGATGAAGTCGTCCTCCATCCTCTGCTTGCAGGCATCGACCAAGCGTGCCGTCCGCCGCTCCTGGTCCTCGCGCATACCGCGGGCAATATGGACGAACTCTCGGGTCTGTTGCTCCACGGTGGCGAGGGCTTCGCTCAACGCCTCTGCCTGGGAGCGGACTTCGTCGGCCTCGCGCAGCACGCGCCGAGCGGTACGGCGATCCCGGCTCTCAAGTTCCAAGCTCGCAAGCAGTTCGTCTAATCGGCTCGCTTCGCGAAGCTCGGAACCGTAATCACGGTCCAAGCGCGACTGGCGGGCCGCCTCGGCGTGGAGCATCACTTCGGCGACGGGGCGTACGCCGGCAGCGGAGAGGTGAGAACGGATCGTGTTGAAGTGCCCCTCGTGCTGGTCGAACACCGAGTCCGGGTCCTCGAGGAAGTCGTCGCGGTCCAGGTTGTCGACGAGTGGTGCGCGGCAGTTCAATGCCACAACTACGGGCTTGCCGCGGAACGCCACCGCGCGCAGTGCTTGTGCGGTCTCTTCCTGGAAGGAGTCGTTGCTCGCGACCCACAGCACGAGGTCTGCCCCGGGGACCTCAGCCATCGCGAGAGCTACGTCATCCGCGCCGTCCAAGGCCCCCACTCCGGGGGTGTCGACGATCTCGACGTCAGCGCAAGTCCACTGCCGGCGCCGCGAAGACGTCGAGCGACGTTCGTTGAGCGCCGACCCCGATACGGTCCGCAGAGCCAGCGGTGAGCGTCGAGAGGAGGGTGCTCTTTCCGGCCATCGTCCGCCCCATCAGCACGACACGCATGGGTCGAGCGCTCGGGGGTGCATCAGTGACCTCCACCGCTGTAAGGACGTTGAGAAGCTGTCCAGCGGTCTCGTTTTCAGAGACTGCGTTGAGTGACAGGCGGTAAGAATCCGTCAGTGTTGCGCGGCACGTCGCGACCGCCTTTGAGTGCGACGGTAGAGGGTCCTGGCGTTCTGGTTCGGGACCGATGAACTGGTCCCGAGCCGCCGGACTCCAAGCGTGCCTGTTCGTGCGCTTCTCCTCACGAAGTGTCGTGCGTGTGATTGAGCCCGCGCCTGTCCCGTCCGGGTAAGAAGGGCGGTTCACCGTCGCTTCCCGGGGATGTGGTTCCGGTCCGTGATCGTCGTCATCAGGGAATGGGTCAATCTCCTCCGGCGGCAGCGCGCTTTAGCCACTCGGACGTCACGGACATGCTTCGGCTGTTACGCGTGTTGATGCTGACCTCAGCCATCACTTGCCTCGGCTTCGTGGATGTAGGTCACGCCGAAGGCTTTGACCTGCCGGTACTTCTGGAGCTTCACCGCAAGGTCGAAGGCGTCGTTTGCGACGAACTGGAAGATGTCGAGGCCGCGGCCGAGGTTGATGCGCCAGCCGGAGTTGGCGACGATCGAGCGGTCGTGGATCGTGGCGTCGAACTTCACGTCGAGGGTGATGCCGGCGATCGCGGCGGCCTGCTTCACGCGGAGCAGGAATTCCATCTGCTTCTGCAGCTTCTCTGGCCCGTCGGTGTTCTCGCTCGTCACGAGGAACACCTTCACCTCGTCGGCCGGGTCCTTGACGACTGCAAGCGTTTCGAGCAGCTCCATGAGGTTCCGCGCTTGGTGGAATTGACGGATGTACGGGTCCGTAATCGTGATCTCGGTGGCGCCGTGCAGGTATGGGAGCAGGAGTGTTTCGTAGGAGACGCCACGCTGGTTCTCCTGGAACTCTCGGTGACCCTCGAAGAGGGGCTCGGGCTTCGGCGCAGACTCGGCTGGTGCGGCCTCGGCGGGCTCCTCGACCTCACCACTTTCGATGCGCCGCTGGTGGTAGTGGGCCGGGTACTCGTCCTCCTCCAGTGTGGTGACCGCGTGCCACTCGCCGGACTTGTCGAGGTAGCCGAACTTGACCTCAGCCATCGTGGAGTCGATTCGCAGGATCTGGTCCTTGACGCGCTTGCGGCCCTCGATGGCGAACCGGAGGATCTCGGCGATCTCTTCCTTAGTCGCTTCGCCCTGGGGGTAGAGGATCTTCATCAGCCCGGAGAAGGTTTTGTGGATGCCGTCGCGGTCGCGGGTGGAGATGTCCGAGCCCAGCGTGAAGTGCTCTTGGTAGCGGTCGGAGTAGTCCGCGTTGCGCATCGACTTGAGGACTTCGGCGATGTAGTCGACGACGAAGCCGTAGCCCTCGGAGAACATCTCCCCGCGGATGGTGTCGACCTCCCAGCCCGGGATGAAGTGGTGGAGGCGGTCGAGGTACGCCGCGTCGTGATAACTCTCCGGCAACTCGTCGAACAGGTCGGAGTGCTTGAGCATGTACGCGACGTTGTGGGACGTGTTGCCGACGAACACCATCGATGCCTCGGCTCCCAGGGTCTCGATCCCACGGGAGAACGACTTGTTCGCCATGTAGTTCTTCATGATGTCGACGAGAGCCTTGTCGGTGCGCTTCTTCTTGCCGGCGAACTCGTCGAACGCGACGACGTCCCAGTAGCCGACCAGGCCGATGCGACCGTTGGAGTTGTTTACGAAGAGCTTGGGGACGGTGACCTCTCCCCCGGAGATCAGCATGCCGTGCGGTGAGAACTCCGAGAAGATGTGTGACTTGCCGGTGCCCTTGGGGCCGAGCTCGACGAGGTTGTAGTTGCGCTCGACGAACGGGATCAGGCGGACGAGCTGGATGAGCTTGGCGCGACGGCCGAACAGGGCAGGGTTGAAACCGATCGACTGGATCAGCAGGTCGATCCACTCGTCGGTGGTGAACTCACGGCGCGAGGTGGTGTAGCTGTCGAAGTCGAAGTTCGAGAGTTGAATCGGCTTCAGCGAGCCGAGTTGCCAGGGGACGACGCGGGCGTCGTCGAAGTGGAAGTAGTCGATGTCGCAGATGCACCAGACGCCGCCGACGAGGAGCTTGGGGTGAGCGTTGATCGTGGCCGACTCCACGACGACTCCCTTGATGCCGAGGTTGGAGAACTCTGCCTCGTACCGATCGTCCTTGTCGTTGAGAGAGACAGAGACCTTGTCGATGATCTTGTAGCGCCCGCGTTCCTTGATCGTCGACTTCACCAGCTCGGACTGGTTCCGTTGGACGTAGTGGTCGGCGAGGATCTTGCGCACCGAGTCGATGCCGGCCTGGATGGTGGCTTCGTCGTCGGAGGCTGCGTACTGGCCAAGGAGGTACTCCAGGACGTAGGAGGGCACGATCGCGTTGCCCTTGACGGCCTTGACGAGGTCCTTGCGGACTACGAGGCCGGCAAAGTGCTGGTTGATCTTCTTGTCGAGCGCCGTCTGCTCGGGAGTCTGGTCTGCCGTCTGCCCCTCGATGGTGCCGTCGAGGAGGTCGGCGGCGATCACGTCGAGATCGGTCTCTTCAGTCATGTCGGCCGCCCTTAGAAGTCGAAGTCCGAGGTGAAGGAGCGCTTGAGCGTGAACATCGCCTTCTCGTACACGCGCCACTGGTTCGTGTTGGGAATGAGCTCCTCGAGGCGGAGCTCGACGGCGCGGTTGTTGTAGTCGTTGGCGTCCTTGTTGAGCAGCAGTTGGACGCTCTGGTAGCGGTCACGCTGCTCGGGCGAGGAGGAGTCGAAGGTCAGCTCGGGCGGCGGGTCGTTGGAGATCAGCGTCTCCCCCACGTACAGCCCCGCGCGCAGCACGCGGGCCTGAACCTTGTCGCTGACGGGCTCCGACTGGAACAGCTTCACGACCAGCTGGCCGGTGGTGATCTTGTCGGTGTCCGGGCAGCACCTTGACGTTGACCAGGCGTGTGTCGCTCTTGCGCTTCTTGTTGATCACGAGCACCGGTACGACGATCTCCTGCAGGGTCGCACCGCCGTGGACGAATCGTGTTCCGCCGCCGGCGAGCCTGAGGCGGTGGATCGACTTGGGGATCTGGACCTCGATGTCGCCGTCGAGATTGAGTTGCTCAGCGGTGAACGTGGTGAAGGCGTCGTCGACCTTCAGCCCGTGGCCGAGCACGTAGCGCTTGTTGGAGACGAGGATCTTGTCGCCGTGGGCCTTCTCGGAGAGGAAGAACTGCTCGGGCAGTGCCTCGTCTTGGAAGAGGAAGCCGTGGTCGGCGGTCACGAAGATGTTGGTGGCGTTGGCGTTGGCGGTCTTCTTGACCAGGTCCACCAGCTCGGCCAGCGCGTCAGCTCGGCGGCTTCGAAGACCCGGCGCTCGGTGCCCGGCTTGTCGCCGATCGCGTCGATGACGTCGTGGTAGATGTACAGAACCCGGTTGTTCTTGAACATGTCCCGCCGCTCGTCGGCGGTCAGGGCCCGGAAGGTCCTCGGCTTGGATGGCGCTGCCGCCCACGGTCTCAAGCACCTTCGAGCGCGGACCTACGCCGTTGGTGGGCAGGCCGTCGGCGAGCACTGTCTTGCCGTCAGCGGAGTGCTTCAGAGTGCGGTGCGGCAGGAGTGCGGCCATGCCGAGTTGGGTGTAGCTCGGCAGAACGCCGAGGACGGCATCGAGGTCGGCGTTGAATCGGTCCTCCTGGCGGATGCGGGAACGCAGCTCGTCGGCCACCTCGTATCGGAGGGCGTCGGAGACGATGACGACGGCCTTCTTGTCCTCGCGGAGCGAGCTTGCTCGACGTAGTCGCCGTAGAACGAGCGCTGGGAGCGCAGGACGACCGACTGCCAGCTGGTTGCTGCGTCGACCTGCTTCTGCCAGGCGTTGCCGAGCTCGTAGACGAACTTGTTGGTGTAGCGTCTTCTCGACCAGGTCGCGCAGCGCGTCCAGTGGGCTCGGTCCCTCGAAGGAGCGGCGGGCGTAGGTGAACTGGCGGTAGAGCTGGTCGATGCGGAACCAGTCGGTTCGGTAGCGCTCAAGTCCCTCGTCGAAGGCCGAGATGGTGAAGTCGATTGTGCTCAGCTGCGACAGCAGGTCGGCGGCGGCGTCGATCGCCGCATAGAGCTGGCGGTAACCGTCGATCCACACGCTGCTCTGGCGGGCCCGGACGACTTCGGCCGACCTCACGAGCGGTGACAGTCTGTTCCGTGACGGCTCGAGCAAGGTCCGCGATGATCTTGCGGTCGGTCTCCTCGAACAGGTCATCGGCGACGAGATCGCGGAACGTCGCGTTCTCGATGGTCGCCGTGTAGTCGAGGTCTGCCGATGCCTGCTTGGCTAGGGTCGACATCGCGAGCTTGGCTGCGGCGATCGTTGCGGAAGCTGGCGAAGTCGAGCTGGATGTTCTGCAGCCCTCCGGGGCGGTCGGACTTGAAGCCTCCGAGAGCCGCGCGGAACATCCACAAGACGAAGTCGTCGACACTTGGTGCGGTCGACTCGTAGCCATAGATCGAAGCCGCACCGAGCCAGAGAAAGTCCGCGAGTTCCAGATCGACGAGGGCGTCGTACTTGGAGTGCTGGCCCTTCGATTTCTCAACCAAGAGCGTCCGCATGATCTCAAGGAGGCTGTGCTCCTTCTGCCCGAGCACCACCGCGGACATCTTGGCGCGAAGGCGGGCCGCGTCATCCTCGGTCGTGAGCAGCCCCTTGAGGGTCTCGACGCGCTTCCCCGCGTTGAAGAACTTCTCGTGCTGCGCCACGACCGCGTCGATGCCTTCGGCAGTCAGACCGAGGTCTTGCGAGACCAGGGAGCTCCGGTCGGCGGTGAAGACCCCGTAGGCCAGCTCAAGGTCCAGGAGCCAGTTCCCGACGCCGGCGGGCACTGGGCCTGATCGGTAGACCAAGAACTTCTCGGCGGGTTGCTCCTGGAGCAGTCGGTACTTGATCGCGATACTCGTCGTTTGCTACGCGCAACGTTGTGATACCCGGCAGGGGGATGCTGTCAACGACGGACGCGTACTGACCCTCCGGGTCGTGCCAGAAGACGACGCGGCGGTCGCGAAATCGTCGTTCCAGGTGAGGCATCAGGTTTGCGACATTGGTCATTCGGTCGCCTCCAAGCCAGCGATCTTCTTCAATGCCACACCGAACTTCGGATAGTTGGCCTTCACGCCTTCGTCGAGGTCAATGGCGATGTTCTGTGAGGCCAGCGGGTAGAGCACGTCATGCTCGTACTGGTCGAGCTCCAGCAGGATCGTGCGTAGTCGGTCAGACTCCCTCGCGTTGTTGGACCGTTCAGCGTGCTCCAGGCTCGCCATGAGTTTGGCTTGGAACTCACGGAGGTATTCGTTCAGGACCGTCGATGCGGTCGACGGCGTGTAGCGGTGCATGTAAATCAGGGCGTTGAACGACCCCTTTGGACTGGAGAAAAGCCAGTAGATCGGGCGCTTCTTGTACCGAACTACATGGTCGTCGTAGAACCTTGACCTACCGGCCTTCGTGAGGAAGTAGTCGCGCAGGTGCTTGACCTTGAGCGATTCGTTGATGAATCGGAGATTCTCCTCAAAGTGTTGGGCGCCGAACGCCTCCCGAAGGAACCGTCGGAACTGCTCGACGATGTCGTCCTCGAACCAGTCGCCATCAACGATCGGCAGGACGTTGTCGAAGTCTGGCGCGAACCTCGCCGACGGGACCTTGGCGATGTAGTCGGCGAAGGTGGCACCTTGATCGGACAGAACGAACCCCGGCGCGTCCAAGCTGAACCGCCCCAGCATGCATCCGACCGCAAACGACACCAGCCCCGCGACCAGGCCGTCGGTGGTCGGAACTGAGACGTCGCGGTCTCCGGTAGGCGGCAGGTCGTACGCCTTGGAAAAGAGCAGGTCGATCTCCTGCTCGGCTTCCTGCGCTTGATGCGCGAGGGCGATCTGACGACGGTGCCAGTCGGCGGTAAGCTTCGCGCAGGCTCTGCCTGCCGTCCCAGTGCGCGACCAAGGGATGGCGTTCGAATTCTGCGACTTCCTCTGACTGAGCAAACAGACGCCTCTGGTGCTCGACGAGCCAAGACACCAACTCAACTATGCGTTCCCGATCGCTGGTCGGCGGAATCGGCAACTCCTGGATCTGTCCGACGAGGACGTCGATCGTCCCGGAGATCCGTCGGAGGATTTCGGTCGCAGGGGCACTGTTCAGCAGACCTAGGAGCCATCTGCGCGAGTCATCGCTCACTCCGATCCCAGCGCCCTTGTGGCCGAGGACGAACCCAGCAGGGAGCAGGCGGAACTCGGGGCGCGCGGCAGCCATGGCGGACCATGTGATGGTCTCCTTGAAGTACTCAGACGAACCGTCGTGGCGGAACCCGGGATTGGAACCCGCCCGGGACGCTGCGATCATCGCGCTACCGCCGGCCCGATAGTCGAGGATCTCAGGCCCATAGCCATACCACTTGGCCGGAAAGCTGCCGCGATTTACTGGATACCAGCGGAGATCCGAGGTGTCCGCAGCGGATCTGGCGCCGAACTTGATGGTCTCACGCGAAACCTCGAACCAGAATCGCATGTAGCGCTCGTTGTTCCCAGTCGAGATTCCGCGGTGGACGTGGGCGATGCTCTTCACTCGGGAGGCGTTGAAGAGATCACACAAGTGAGCAGGCAACGAATACGCATAGGACGTCAGCGGCAGCTTCCTAAACTCCGCCGAGTCCACGACGTAGACATTTGTTGTCTCATGGCCACTGATTGCTCGGCGAAGGATGCGGTCCTTCGCCTCGGACCCTTGAGCGTTCAGGTGTAAGAAGGTCGTACGACTTGGATCGCTACGCTGCATATCGCGTCCGCTCAACACGAACGCAGCGTTTGCCCCAAAGATGTCTGAGTGCTTCGAGCTGTCTTGAAGGTGCAGCAGGCTTGAGAGCGAGTAGTTGTCCAAGATCCACTTGCGCATCGTCTCGAAGCTCTTGATGAAGAGCCACGAGTCGCCGACAACCATCGCAGTGATGCCGAGGTCTGCCTGGAGGCTTCTGCTTCGGAGAATGAATCCGGCGTAGATGTCGGCTTTGCCGCTGGGAAACACGTCCTGCATGAACGAGGCGAGGGTGGAGCCCATGTTGGCGCTCCCCATGTAGGGCGGATTGGCAACGACAACCGCGTACTTCTCAGCGAGATACTTCGCTTGGGTGATTGCTCGATGCGCCCACTCCAGCACATCCGCATGCAGGATGTCGCCGCGGTCGTCGAGTTCATCGACGTGGCGCGCGAGCCGAGCAGTGATGTCGGGATCGGGCTCGATGAGCGATCCCAGGGTGTCCGCTTCGGCGAACTGGTTCCAGAAGGTGACCTCGGCGTGCTTGTCGCCGCCCTTGGTTAGGAGGAAGTCAAGTTCGTTGGGGCTGAACGCGATTGGGGCGAGCACGCAGATCCCTGGCTCGACCTGCTTGTTGAAGAAAGTTCGCTGCTTTGCACGGGCCTTCATCGTCAATGCGAACGCGGCCAGCGCCCCCGCACGCGGGTCGATCTCAGTGCCGTTGAGATTGTGAGTGAGGATCAAACCAGGAATATCGGCTGGGCCGTAGCCCTCCTCCTCGTAGATCGCATATAGCAGGTCGAAGGCGTAGGTAAGCATGTGCCCCGAACCGCAGGCTGGGTCGATGACCTTCAACTCCTCAGGCCTGCCGATCCTGAGGAAATCGGTCTGCTCGCCGACCGGCTCGATGTAGTAGTCCATCTGGCTGGCGAGGCCGGACGACGGTCGGTTGAGCATCCAGAGCCGTCCGAGCGAGTTCTCTACCAGGTAGCGCACTATCCAATGCGGCGTGAAGAGCTGGGTCGCAGCGGGCAGTTCATCGGCGCCTGCCTTCTTGCTCTTCTTGAACCCGGCGAAGACCTCGTCTTTACGCTCAGAGATGTAGAACTGGTAGAGCCATCCGATCACCTCGACGTCCTTACAGACGTCAACCGTCAGGACCCTGACCGCGCGGTTGAGAACGGAGTCATCGGCGAGAAGGTTCGCCGGGATCAGCAGTTCCGTGTAGTCACCCTCACGCTCGAACATGAACGGCATCGCCTTGTTCCAGTGTCGGCAGTAGTCCGCCAGCAGCAGCGCATACGCCTCGCCCTGTGGATCGCCGCTTCCGCGAGTGCCGTCCAGAAGTCCCGCGACGGCCGTTCGGGTGAATTTGCTCGCGACCTCGGCGTCAACGACACCACGTTTGGCCTCGGACAAGATCTCGGGCTGGCCTATCTCAATTCCCGCCTGCGGAGAAACGATGCCGATGCCGGTGTACCCGTTGGCGTCCATGAAGCGCAGGGCGACGATCCGGTTGAACCAGATGTAGGCGACCTTGTCCGCGACGGCAGCGCGGCCCTTGTCGCCGCCTCCCGCCGCGGCAACCGCTCTCTCCAGTGCAGCGATAGCCTTGGCCTGCTCGACCCGCTCCGACGAGCCCGGCGCAAGCACTGCGGCGATGCGGGCGGTGACCTCGCGGATGAGCGCGGTCCGTGCCCAGGTCGCGAAGATCTTTAGCGGTGCGGTTTCCATCAGAGGGTGATTCGCTTTCCGTCGTTCAGGGTCTCAATGAGCGCGCTGCGCAGGGCGGTCAGGTAGTTGTCGACGTCTGCCTCGGTCTCGAGGACCCCAGACGCACCTGGCACCCGGACGGTCTTCACTGAGACGGTCTGCTTGACCGGCTCAGGATCGGGGCTCGGAGTGGCTGGCGACGATGCGAGCAGGTCGAGTAGGCCCGGGTACTCGCTGGACTCGAAGTTCGAGCCGATCTGCTGGATGAGCGCGACCTGGTTCTCGGTCCCGATCCGGGCGAGCGTCTGGTCGATCCGCTGGACGGCGCGCTGCTGGGCCTCCGGTGTGGCGGCCGCGTAATACGCGGTGTCGGCGAGCTCGCCGCGGCGGTTCTCCAGGGTGCTGGCGACCGCCGCGCGATTGTCCGCGACAACACTGTCGATCTGGCCCCGCAAAGCGTCGGTGGCTTGCTTGAGCTGGGTCATCTTGCTGCCACGGAAGGCGTTCGGGTCGGCGAGCGCAGTCTTGATGGCCTCATCGCTGCCGGAGGGCAGGTAATTGAGGTTGCTGGTGTGGGTGGTGAGGAGAGCTGCGGCGTCGTCGTAGATCGTCCGCTGTGGTCCGTTGACGAAGGACTGGATCTGGTCGATCACGTGGTCCTTCGCTTCGAGGAGGTCGTCGCCGAGGTTGAAGTCGTTGAGGTACCAATCGTCGCTCTTGCCGACCGCCTGTTCCAGAAGGCCGATCGGGCCGTTGAGTTGTTGGACGAACGGGTAGCGCGAGACGCTCACTGCAGCTCGCAACTCGTCAAGCTTGCCCTTGAGCTTGTCGGCGCCGTGGCGGGCCAACTCAAGGGGATCCTTCGGAGCGCTGGGCTCATCGAAGAAGTCGATGCAGAACTTGCGGAAGCTTGCGACCTTGCGCTCGTCAAACGTCCTCTGCGGCGCGATGACCTGGTGGCCGTGTTTCTGCGTGTTACGCAACGCGGTGGCGACCTCGGTCCGCTTGAGGACGTTGCCATCCATTGTCAGCGTGACCTTCGAGGCGCCGACCAAAGAGGCCACGATGACCTCGATCGAGGCCAGGTCCCACCCGTAGGGCTTGGCCTGGAAGGTGTCGACGATGCTCTTCATGGTGACCTGCTCGCCCTGGCCGGTCTTACGCAGGATCGCCGAGAGGACCTCTTGGGCGGCCTGGTCGATCTTCATCAGTGCTTCTGCATCGAACAGCCCGCTGTCAGGGTTCGCGGCGCCCGCCACCTGCTGTTCGCCGTAGGTGACGCCGCCGAGCAGCTTGAGCTGCGTGTATGTACGGCTGATGAGTTCCTGGAAACCCTCGGTCACTCGTCCGAGCGCGTCGGCCGAGCTGGCGGGGACGTCGGCGGCGTTGATGATCAGCCCCGCCTTGCCGACGGCGGCCTGTATGCGCTGGGCGAGCTCCTTCTCGCGTTCACGGTTGAGGGTCGCCTTGCCCTGAAGGATCTGCTCTTCGATCGCGGAGAGCGAGCTGGTGCGCTTGCGCTTGATGTACTTGTCGGTCTTGAGCAGCAGCCGCAGGTCGGTCAGCACGCGGTCGTCGGGGTCGAGCACGACCCGAAGCTCGTCCTTTCCGGCGCTGTGCATCCGGGTCTCGTCCGCGGTGTAGGGGTAGTCCGGCGTGATGAAGTGGACCGAGAGTTCCTTCTGCTGCCCGTGGACCTGGTCGTCGAGCTTGAACCCGAACGGGAAGTCCTGGCCGTTCTTGGCGTAGCGGATCTTGTTGGTCTTGATGACGTCGACCGAGAGGACCTTGAACAGCTGGGAGCTGACCTCGGAGGCGTCGATGTCGACGTTCTTGATCTCCTCCTCGATAACCTGCTCTTCGTTGGTGAGGTACTCGTAGACCTGGCCGTTGCGCTGGATGTAGGTCTGCCGCTCCAGTTCGGCGAGCGCTTCTTTGACGTCCTCGGCCAACGCCGGCAGATCGAGCCCGAAGCGGTCGTAAACGAGCACGGTGAGGTTGCGGGCGGTGGCCTGGAAGCTCTCGACGTACTTGACGAGGAAGAGCGCCTTGAGAAGCCGGATGGCCAGCTCGTTGTCGAGGTTGCGCTCGGCGACGAGGATCTGCTGCTGGGCCTGTGCCTTCAGCGAGGCGCGGATGCCTTCGAACATGCGGTCAAAGGTGGCCAGCGTTCCGAGCTCGCCGGTGCCGACGACCTTTGCGACGTCCTGGACGACGCCGAGCATGGACCGCTCGCCGACGGAGCTTGTTGCGGCCTTCGAACGCGTTGTGGTCGGAGATCCCGATAATCGCTGCCTGGAAGAGCGGGAACTGGTAGCTGACGAAGGGGTAGGTGCCGACGAAGTGTTCTTCGTCGGTGTAGTTGCGGTACTTCTTCGCGCCGTCGACGAAGTCGAACAGTGTCTTGAAGTTGGCCGACTCGGTGGCGTAGATCTCTCGGAGTGCGAAGGCTCCGGCGTCGTTCTTCTCGAGCAGACGCTTGCGGATGACCTCCTCGACGTCGGCGCTGGTGAGGTGGACGCGGGTCTTGAACCGGGCCTGAATCTTGGAGAAGTCGTTGCCCTGCTGCTTGGTGCGGTCACCGACGACCTTGTCCATGTCCTCCTGGGAGGTCACGAAGACCCAGGCTCGGCCGCCGCACTTGGTATTGAGGCTTTCGGCGATGGTCTGGAGGTTGAGCATCAGGTGGGTGTTGGACCCGATGAACTGGCCGACCTCGTCGACGTAGAAGTTGAGGCGGAAGCCGTCGGGCTGCTTGTCGAGCCATGCCTTGACCTCGTCGGCGAAGTCTTCGATGGAGACCGCGTAGGACTGTTGGTACTGCTTGATGATGCCGTCGGTCGCTTGGCCGTTGATCTCGGCAAAGGCACGGTCGATCGAGGCGCCCTCCAGCGCGCTCTGCTCGCGGCCCTGGCTCCACGGGATCTTGGCGATCCGCTCGAAGGCCTCCCTGAACGCCTCGTACTGGTCGCGTGTGTCGAGGTCGCGCTCGAAGCGGGCGACGTGTCCCTGGTTGCCGTAGTAGCCGCGGCTCTCATCGAAGACCTTCACGAACACCTTGAGCAGCGCGTCGGCCTGGTCTTTGGTGATGAGGGTGGCCTTCTGGTCGATGTTGAACAGCAGGCTCTTGGCCGCGATGCGCTCGGCCTTGGTCAGCAGCGCGGGCAGGAACGATCCGGTGGCCTTGGAGCGAAAGCTCTCCGAGACCTGGCCGCGGTCGAAGTCCTGGCCCTCAACGTCGCCGAGCAGGTGCGCGAGCATCTTGAGCAGGTGTGACTTACCGGAGCCGAAGAAGCCGGAGATCCACACACCGTTGGCGTTGGTGTAGTTGGTGTAGGCCTCAAGCAGGAGCTCGAGGCCCTTGGCTGCCTCGTTCGTCAGGACGTACTCGTCGACCTCGGTGCCCAGGTGTGCAGCGTCGTCGGCCTTGATGACGCCTTCGATGGGGCGCTGGATGTCCTTGGCGAAGATCTGGTTCAACAGCATCGGGGTCACGCTTCCTGTTCCAAGATGTTCTTGGCTCGGTAGTACTGGTCGTCGGTCAACGTGTTGAACAGGACGAGACTCGACCCGAGCGAGTCTGACTGCCGGTAGTCGCCGGGGAAGAACATGAGCATCGGCTTTCCGGTCACCACGCTCTGTAGGTTGTTGAGCACGTTGTGGGACCGGATGTAGGGGAAGACCTCGCCGATGCCGGTAAGGAAGACGATGTCGAAGGCGCCGTCCTGCACCCTGGCCCGCAGTGCCGGGGCGAGGTGGAGTTGCGGGTCGAGCATGGCCTGCAACATCTCTCGGAAGTCGTCCTTGTCGTGGTCGGGCTCGAAGGCGAGCACCCGCTCCCAGACACCGCGTTCCTTGAGAATCTCCACCGACAGGTCGTAGAGGTTGACCTCTCGCACGGTGATGCCGTGCTTGGTCGAGAGCTTGGTCTTGATCCGCTTCTTCGCCTGCGCGACCGCGAGGGAGGCTTCGGGCGGGAAGGGGTAGATGAAGAACGGGACTTCGTTGCTCAGTCCCTCCATACTGAAGGAACCGCTGGCTGCTCAGCACAGCGAGCAGGTGCGCTTCTTGCGCATTCAGGTCCATCGTCTTCATCAGGCTGCGCTCCGGGTCGGGAAGAAGCGGAGGTCGCTGGGCGTCCGGAGATTCAGGAGACCAAGGAGTCGTTCGGACAGGACAGCGGGCACGATGTGCCCGGACTCCGAGAGCAGGTCGGCCTCCACGAGCATCTTGAACACCGTGGATCGAAGCTTCTGCATGGTTGAGTCCTTGATCGTCGCGAGCTCGTCGTGCCACAGGGCCTTGCTCCGGATGAAGCCGTCGAAGTCCTCGTAGGCGAGCGTCGGTGCCAGCAGCAGGAATCGCTCGCGCAGCACCTCCTCAGCGAACTCCGCGATGAGGCTGTAGCGGCGGCAGGCCGCCACCCACATCAGGTGGCCGCGCTCGGTTGCCGTCAGGTCGCCGAGGAGCTCGAGCTCTGGCTCGGTCAGCGCCGAGAGGCGTTTCACCGTCTCGCGGACAAGGCGGACCCCGGTGCGGTGGGTGCGCGCCTGGAGAAGGTTGTCGGCCACGGCTCGGTCACGGGCCTTTTCCCAGTCGCGTTCCTCGAGGTAGACGGGCGCCAGGAGAGCGGCCTCACGGGTCAGGAGCGTGCCGGTGGTGAACGACAACGCATAGCGATCGCTGGTCTCCGCATCGGTCACGGCTGGCACCTCCTTACTGGTGTCTCGGGCAAAGTCGTTCAGGCTATCGGGGACCGGCGACAGTCTCGGTCGTGAAGGTCCGGTTGAGCCGACGGATCAGCCGGTGTTGCTCGGTTCATCTGAGGTAGCGGCACCGCCGCGGCGCACCCATTCGTCGACCTCGCTGGTCTGGAACTTCCAGAGCCGGCCGACCTTGTGGGCTGGCATGGCCTTGTCGGCGATCCAGGCGTAGACCGTGTCCTTCGTGACGCCGAGATGGGCGGCGATGTCCTCTGCGGACATCCACGGTTCGGACACGACGCGTCGACCCTTCCCTCGGCGAACCGGCTTTAGCCGGGTGTGTCCGAGCGTAGTCGAGGGTGAGCCGGGTTTCGGCCGGTTCAGCAGAACCAACGGCCTGTCTTGGAGCCACCTGCCCACTGTCCGTCACCGGGCGCTCCGGCCCGACAACCTGACCAGCTCGCACGACACCCGGGGCGCCCGCTGCCGAGCTGGCGAAAGCCTCTCGCCCAGCTGATCGCTCCCAAGGCCCGGGATCACCTAGGTGACCAAGCAGAGGAGGACTCAATGAGCACTTCACCCGCGGAGCAGCCGGGCTCCGGCATCGTCACCTTCACCCAGCAGGGCGACCGCGCCCTCGATCGCCTCGCCGCCGACCTGGTCGACCACTGCGATGGCTCCACCGCCAGCATCGCCGACATCCTCGAGCGTGTTCTGTCGGCCGACATCGCCGCGGCTCCGCCGGACAAACTCGGCGAAATCCCCCGTCGCCGGTGAGGCCGGCCCAGCCCCCGAGAGTCCAGACCATGCAGCCCGTCGACGCCTCGGCGCCGACCGGTCCACTGCCGGCGGCGCTCCGCCCCCGCCACCCCGGATCGGCCGTTGACACGCGTGGCCACACGCGCGAGAGCTCCTCCGGCCGCATGAGCCCACTGCCACCTAGACTGACCTAGAAAACCCTCCAAATCTAGGTGAGTCTAGGAAGGTGGCGCTGGTGGACCAGAGCCCGTACACGCCCGGTGCCGGCCACAACCCGCCCGTCCTGGCAGGACGCGACGGCCTTCTCCGAGACTGGCATTTGGCGCTCAACGACATTGTCTCTAGCGGCCGCGTCCGCGCACAGGACATGATCCTTGCCGGCCCGCGCGGCGTGGGGAAGACCGTAACGGTGAGCGCGTTCGCGGACCTGGCCAAGGAGCAAGGCTTCGAGGTGGTCAACCTCCAGGCTGTCTCCGGCCAGGCTGGTCTGGTAGAGGCGCTGCTACAGCGCGCTCGCACCCGTATGGCCGAGGAGGCCGGCCCGTGGCAGCGCGCCCGCAAGGCCTTCGAGCGAGTCGGTGGGGTCAACCTGAGCATCGCGGGTATCGGTGCCGGGATCTCCACTCGCCCATCCGACGCTCCCGCAGCAGGCTTGGACGCGGGAACGCTCGCTGACGCCCTGGCCACGCTGGCGGCCGAGGTCCGCAAGGACGCCCATAGCGGGGGGCTGCTGATCACAGTCGATGAGCTCCAGGTCGCCTCTGGTCCTGACCTCGCCCTGCTCGCGGCGACGCTGCACCGACTCAACGTTCGACCACCCCTCCGCGCCGGTTCTCTTCGCCGGCACCGGGCTGCCCTTCACTCCCGATGCGCTCCGCAAGGCTGGCGTGACCCACCCTGATCGCCTCTTCGTGCTGGAGCCCATCCCCCTCACTCTCGAACCCGATGACGCCCGCTACGCCGTGGTGGAGCCAGCACGCCGGGCCGGTGTCGCGTGGACCCCCGAGGCGGCGGCAGTCGTGGTCGAGGCCAGCAATGGCTACCCAGCCCACCTGCAGCTTTTCGCCCACGCCATCTGGACATCCGCGGCCGGGCCCGACCAGATCACCCTCAGCGACGTCGAAGCTGCACTCCCCCAGATTGCCGACATGCTCGAGCGCCGCACCCTTGGCCCCCGCTGGGACCGAATCAGCGATCGACAGATGGAGTTCCTTGCCGCCCTCGCTCTGCACGGCGGGCGCGCCTCGACAGCGGCGATCGCCAGGACTCTCGGTCGCTCCCAGCAAGAGCTGTCCTGGCTCCGTGAGGAGCTCATCGAGGAGGGCGACGTCTACGCACCCAAGCGCGGCCAACTGGCGATGGCGGTCCCGCTCTTCAACCGCTTCGTTCTGAGCCACTACGAACGCACACGACCCGAGGCAGCGACCGAACTGCTGAGCTTGCAGGAGATGATCGCGAACGCCGGGCTGGATCCCTCAGCAGCGCACGCGGGTAGGGACATGCTGCGCCTAAGCGAGCAGAACGAAACCCGCCAGTTGCCACCGCCCAGCGCCGGATCTGGGCGGCCGCGTTCCTGAGTGGCGGCGCGCACCTCTACCGAACGGTGTTGGCATACATTCAGTTACACAACGCAGCTGTGTAACGGGCTTGGAGCGGGCCGACACGGACCGCAGATCGCGCTAGAGATGGCGGTTTGGCCCGTCGCAACATGGGCCCTGTCACGTCGGGCAGTGGCGCGGCAAAGGGCTGCGGCGGCGCGACATCGGCCAGGTCGTCGAGCAGCTCGGAGTCGTTCGACGTCAGTGCCTCCGAGCTGTCGGGAGCGCAGTAGGCGTTCCACTCCCCCACCGCCGCGGCGAGCCGGCGGTAGGCCTCGACGTCCGGCCGGGGCGTTGAACCAGGCAGCCGCGGCGCAGCGCGAACCCGCCGCGCGATCAGGGCCGCCTGTGTCCTCCATGGCTGATCAGTCTCCCGCCTCGCAGGCCCGGAGGGAACCCCTGCGGTTATCCACAGCCGGCCGCCGGCGGCCGCGCGTACCGCCGGCGAGATCCGCGAGACTCGAGCCAGCGACACCTCTCGGCAGGAAGGGCAACCCGGTGGACGACAACGACCAGCTCGAAGCGGGCGGGCACGCGACAGGCGGCCCGCGAGCACGTCTACGGCTTCAACCGCGCCACGATGTGGGAGCGCGACCAGATCCCGGCCGAGACCTCCGACCAGCTCGCGGAGTTCGCCGACCTCGCGGCCGCGCTCCCCCAGGCGTTCTCGCAGCTGTCCAGCACGCTCGAGCAGGCCCTGGCCCACCAGGTGCTCAGCATGGACTCGATGACCGACGAGTCCGACCCGGCCATGGCGATCGGCGTCGCGCGCCTCCACCTGGAGGAGGCCCGCGGTCTCGCGGTCGACCTCCACAAGCACCTCAACGCCGCGCGCAACGCCACCGCGCACATCATCAGCCAGGGCGTCGACGACGGGCAGGAGTCGATGCCCTGGGACCAGCCCTGACCCGGCCCCGCTCGAACGGCCCGCGAGATTTCTTCGCGTCGGGTGATCGCCCCGACGGGTCGACCTTCCTTTGGTGACTGAGAGATGACCCCGGTCCACCAAGGAGCTGCCCGTGAGCACGCCCACCGATTCCCCGTCCGCCGCGGCCGACCGTGACCCGGTTCAGGAGGCCCGCGCCCACCTCGAGCAGGCCCTGGCTGCGCTCGATCGACTCCGCGAGGTCCTGCCCGCCTCCGAGCAGCATCCCCCGCCCGAAACGCGGAGGCGGTGAGTCGGCATGACCACCGACACCGCCCTGCAGCGCCGCCGACGCCGTCTTCATGGCCGAGCAGGCCGTGAGCACGAGCGCGCTGGGTCGTCGAGGAGCTGCACACGACGATCAACTCCGCGCTCCGGGTGCTCGACGACGCCGAGCTCGACTCGGCCAAGGCCCAGCTCTCCGACCGCGGCGACTTCTACCTCGAGGCCGCCGGCGAGCACCTGGGCCGGCTGCAGCACGCGGTGCAACGACAATGCCGGAGCTGACCCACGACCTCGCTCGCGCACCTCGACCGCGCATCGCAGTCGGTCACCGACGCCCGCGACCCTCCTCGACCTGAGCCGACACCTCCGATCCCGTGCATCGCCAGCGAGGTCGCGCAACTCGAAGCCGCGCATCGCGGTCGTCGGCGAGATGGTCGCACCTGGCCAAGCCGGTCGCCCAGCTGGCCGCCCAGCACGTCGAGACCGCGCACCAGGCCAGCTCGGCACGTGACTGCCGCTGGCGCCTGCTGGAGCCGGTCAGCCTGGAGCGGAGCATCGCGACCGCCGGCAAGGAGCTCGGCCGCGCCGACGAGGACGTGCGCCTGCTCGAGCAACGTCGTCGACCACGCCGCGGCCAGCGCCCGTGCAGTCGGCCGGCATCGCCAGCGAGATCACCGACAACGCCCGCCGGCGGATGTCCGAGCAGAGCCGGGACCCGATTCCGAGCGCATCGTCGCTCCGGACGCCCCGGTCCCCGAGTCGGTAGAGGGAGCCGCGGACCTCGACCAGGGCAGGTCATGGACGAGCAGCTGACGACTGGCCGCGAAGACGCTGGCCCGGTGGTGCTACGCCCGTGGCGTCGACGAACGCGTCCTCGGCTGCGGTGAGCAGCTGCTCAAGGCGGTCGGTCGACCAGGCGCTCGGTCGACCGGCGCCGGCGCACCTCGAGCATGCGCTGTGGCAACAGACCGCCACGCTGCTGCGCCAGCGACGCGACTGGGACCGTGACCACCAGGTGAGCCCACCGACGCCCGCGGCGTGCCTGCCCTGCGCCGTGGCGGTCGACCAGTGCCCCACCCACGCCGGCCGGCGATGTCGTGCCTGCGGTGGCCAGCTGCACCGCATCGTCGTCGACGAGGGCTTCGACACCCACCCGTGCTGCGACCGCCCCGGTGAGAACGGATCCCTGGCGGTCCTCGAGCACACCGCGCAGCTGCTGGGAGCCACGCTGCTGGCACAGCCGGCCTGAGCGCGCCCGGGGGGCGCCAACACGGATCAGCCGAGGTGATCGCTCCCACCGCTGGTCCGCACTTAGGAGACCAAGGAGGACTGGCGCAGCCGGTGCCGGTCCACGGGATCCATGGGAGTTCACATGAGTGACGCCGCTCGCGAGGAAGCCGCGCTCGAGGAAGAGGCCCGTCAGCGCGCCGAGGAGATCAGGGCCACCGAGGAGGCCGCCGCCCAGGCCGCGGCCGCCGACACCGGCCCCTCCCCCGACGCCGAGATCGCGCAGGTCCACCGATCCGGCCGCCAGCACGACCACACCGACACGGCCGCCTACCAGCGGCCCCAGCTCGGCCGCCGCCGCGGCCCGCGCCGCTAGGAGGTCGCGATGGCTACCGCACTCGCATCAGCGGACGCCAGCCGCATCGCCGGCCGAACGACGGTCCGCTGGGTCGACTGCTCCCACAAGCTGGGGTCGCTGCCGTGCATGAACCACAAGCCGCACGAGGGCAACGGCCGCGGCTGCGTGCACCACTCAACGTCCGGCTTCCAGGACGACGAGTAGCCCGCGGACCCTGTAGCGCCCAGAGAGTGCTCCTCAGCCGTGCACCAGGTGCAGCCGCGGTCGCGGCTGCTGCTCGACGGCTGTCTCCAGGCGCTGCAGCCGCTCGAGCGTCATCGGATGCCCATGACGCCGGAGCAGACCAGCCAGCACGGAGCCCAGGCCGAGGGAGACCACCAGCTGGTCGGCCGCGGCCTCCGACCAGGCCTCGATCCGCCGGCTGGCCGCCGGCACCAGGTAGGTCAGGGCGATCACCGCGCCGCCCAGGATCCCCGGAGCGGCCCGGCCCTCAGCGACCGACTGCACGATGCAGATCACCCCGACGACACCCCGCAGCGTCCACGCCAGCCGCATGAACGGAAGCCAGGCGAAGGCCCGGCCCACGCCACGGAACGTCGCGACCACCAGCCGCCACGGCGTCGTCGCGGCGAGCACAGCGAGCTCCAGCCGCGGCCGGATCGCTCGCCGCCGGCCGACGGCATGAGCCATCGCGGCGGCCGCTTCCGCAGCGGTCACTCCCCCGCGGTACGTGGCGTCGACCAGTCCGGGGGTGACCACGACGGCGCGATCCGCGATCGCCACAGCCACCGGGGTGCTCGGACCCTGGCGCCGGCGCACGAACAGGGCGTCGACGTCGACGCCGCGGCCGCCCAGCTCGGCGAGCACGGGCGCCATCACCTGGAGCTCAGCTGCGGTCGCGGGACGCGACCGGGTCAGCGTCGCGATCGCCGGCACCTCGAACTGGCCGAGCGCCAGCGCAACGAGCAGGCCGGCTGCAGCCAGGAACGCCACCAGGCCAAGGGCCGGCGGGAGCAGGGCGCACACCACCACGGTGAGGACGAAGCTCACCAGCAGCGCCGGCGCCAGCGTCACCACCCTCAGCACGGTCATCGGGAACCTCATCATCACGACCCTCCTCCATCTGTCAGCACTAGTGCGAATCTCTTGACTTTGCTCGCGGTGATCGTCCGGCGACCGCCGTACGACATAGGCGAACGAGACCAGTTTGTGCCCAGCCGCCGACACGACCCCGAGTTATCCACAGCCCGCCGCTCACGCGGAGCGAGGACCGACCCGGACGTGGGTTCATGGGCCAGACCGACCTCCGACCGAAAGGAACACCCGTGGACACCCTCAACGCTGACGGCACTTGGGACCGCCTCGGCTCGATCGCCCTCCTGCTGCACCAGGCCGCCACCCAGGTGTGGAGCGACGCCGACCGGTCCGCCGCCGACTCGCCGCTGCACGACCTCGGCCTCGGCGTCTATCTCGCGCACTCCCAGGCCAGCGCCCTGCTGCCCGACGACTACGAGCTGCCCAACGTCGACGAGGACGCGGAGCTCGAGGAGCGCACGCCGCTGCAGCTGCTCACCGAGGCCGAGGAGCTGACCCGTCCCCTGCCGCTGCACCGGCCCGACCTGGTGCACGGTTCCCAGCTGGTCGTCGACCTGTGCGACCTCATCCGGGAAGCCCGCGGCCTTGGCTACTGACCTGCGGCTGGCGTACGCCGACATCGACGAGGAGCTCTTCGACGTCGACCAGATCCCGATGACCTCGCGTGACGTGCGCAGCGTCGGCGAGATGCTCTTCGACGTCGACTACCTGGCGCGCCAGCTGCTGATGGACGTCGACGGAGACGCGGCCGGCACGCTGCTGCGCAGCTGGCCGACGATGGTCGCGGCCGCCGAGGACCTGTGGGCATCCCTGCCCGGTCGACGACCTGGCGTCGACGAGCGCGACCGGCCCATCACCAGCCTCTCCGCCCAGGCCGCCACCATCGAGGCCAGCCTCTCCGGCCGCACGGCCTGGCCAGGGCAAGGCCCGACCAGCCCCCGCATCGACCAGATGACCCAGACATTCCTCAACGCCGCCTCGCTGGTCCGCCGCTACGGCGCCGAGATCCGCCACGAGCAGCCCGACGCTCACCGCGACCTCGAGGCAGCACGCACCCGGATCATGCACGGGCTCTACCTCACCGCCCACGCCGTCAACGTCGCGCTCCACGAGCACGGCCGCGACCGCGTCAACGACGCCCGCAGCGCCGGCCGACGGATCCACCTGGCACAGCACCACTCCCCCTACGCGATCGCCCCCACCGGTGTCTGGATCGACCGGATGTCCGCCTGCGAGAACACCGCCCGCAGCTACCTGACCGACCGGTTCGCCCAAGCCCTCGCCGGCGAAGCGATGCGCCCCGTCGACGACCCCGGCCGGCTGGCGCAAGCACTGGCCAACTGGGACATCCAGACCCACCGCGCGCTGGCCCGCGACCTCGAACCGTCCAACATCCTGCTGATCACCCGCACCCAGGGGCTGATCGCCGGCGCGAGCATGGTCCTCGTCGACGCGGCCGCGACCGCCGGCGTGCTCGAGCGTTCCGATCGCCTGGTCCCGGCCATCGCCGACGCAGGGCGGTCCTGGAGCAACCTGGCCAGCCGCTGGGGCGACCTCGCTCCCCCAGGAGCCCGCCTCGAGGAGCCGCTGGCCCGCGCGGCCGCGGAGGTCCGCGCCGCGTACCGCCAGATCACCCACGACAAGACCACCCTGGCCAGCCCCGAGGTCATCGCCGGCCGCCCAGGGCTGCCCCAAGCCGTGCCCGCAACGCTGCGCGCGATCGAGGCCGGGTCCGAGCTCGCGGTGGTCGTCGCCGAGAAGGCCGACGCACCCGACCTCATCGGGCCGGCCCGAGCCCTGTCGCGCCGGGCGCACAACGACGTCGAGGCCGGCATGGCCACCCCGCCGGCCGAGGGCGACGTCGTCTGGGTCTCCCCCACCGACATCTTCGCCAAGCGCCTCGTGCCACTCCCCCCGCCTGTCGCGGAAACCCTGCGCGCGGCCAGCGACGCCACGATCGACGCCACCAGCTCGGCCTCAGCGGTGGCCAGACGCTGCATCAGCGCGAGGACATGGCGGCAACTCCTGACGGGGACCCTGGGTTGCGCGGCGAGACCGTGCCCGAGGTCGGACGCCCACCAATCGCGACGTCCACCGGGCCGCAGCGGTGACCCGCACAACGCCTGTCATATCCGGCCGGAGAGAACGCTGCCACCGAGCATGCAGAGGCCCACATTGGCGTCAGAAGCTGCCGACGAAGGAAAAGCAACCCGCCAGGCGGGAACACCAATCTCATCTTGAACACAGGGGTCTGCTGCACCAGGATAGGTGACAACCGATCTGCCTAACCCGAGAGGTTGGGCTGGAAGGATGTTCACCGTGTCCAAGCCCTACCCCAAAGAGTTCCGTGACGACGTCGTGCGCGTCGCGAGGAACCGTGAGCCAGGTGTCGAGCTCTCCCAGATCGCGAAGGACTTCGGGATCCACTTCACGACCCTGTACTCGTGGATGAAGAAGGCCGATATCGAAGACGGCGAGCGGCCCGGCACGACCGCGGTGCAGTCAGCTGAACTGCGTGAAGCCAAGCGCCGGATCAAGACCCTCGAACAAGAAGTAGAAGTCCTGCGGCGGGCTGCCGCCTACTTCTCTCAGGCTCATCTGCCGGGAAAATGAGCTACCCGCTCGTCCGTGACCTTGCCGCTGACGGAATCCCCGTCACGGTGACTTGCCGGGTGCTCAAGATCGCTCGCCAGCCCTACTACCGCTGGCTCGCCAACCCGATCACCGACGCCGAACTCGACGAGGCCTACCGCGCCAACGCCCTGTTCGACGCTCATCGTGATGATCCTGAGTTCGGCTACCGGTACCTGCTCGACGAGGCCCGCGACGCCGGCCAGGCGATGGCAGCGCGGACTGCGTGGCGCATCTGCTCGAACAACGGCTGGTGGAGCGCGTTCGGGAAGAAGCGCGGCAAGAACGGCAAGAAGCCCGGCCCTCCAGTCCACGACGACCTGTGCGCCGTGACAGATGAGAAGGGCCGGACCCGGCACGAGTTCAAGGCCGCGGCAGCGAATGAATTGTGGATCGGCGACATCACCGAACACTGGACGAATGAAGGCAAGCTCTACGTCTGCGCGTTCAAGGACGTGTTCTCCAACCGGATCGTGGGCTACTCCATCGACTCCAGAATGAAGTCCCGGCTCGCGGTCGCAGCACTCAACAACGCCGTCGCACGACGCGGTGACGTGGCCGGATGTGTGGTCCACACGGACAGGGGCTCGCAATTTCGAAGCCGGAAGTTCGTCCGCGCCCTGGGCCGCCACGACATGGTCGGCTCGATGGGCCGCGTCGGTGCAGCCGGCGACAACGCGGCCATGGAGAAGCTTCTTCTCCCTGCTCCAGAAGAACGTCCTGAACCGCCGCACCTGGGCCACCCGAGAAGACCTGCGGATCGCCATCGTCACCTGGATCGAAAGGACCTACCACCGCCGCCGCAGACAAGACGGGCTCGGCCGATTGACCCCCATCGAGTACGAAGCCATCATGACCACGCCAGCCACTCAGGCTGCGTGACTAACCACTGTCACCAGTCCGTGCAGCAGACCCGACCAAGTTGAGGTCGCTCCAGGGCAGCCTGAACTAACAGCCACCTGCGTTTGCTCGTTCAGCTGTCCTAACTGCCACCCAGGACGTGCTCGAGGCATCGCCATCACCATCCGGCGCGCGCTAGGTTGTTACAATCGCGGTACATCTCGCCATCAATCGTCGACGTTTGCGCAGGTCAGAATGGGTCAGTCAGTCACTACTACGACATCTGACTGACCGCCATCCCCGGACCGGCCCGGGAGAGAGTGGGCGGTTCAAGCCGTCAGTCTCATGTCGGTGCACTCCGTGCGAAATAGGTCGCTGAAGACTGATCGCAGCCGAGCCGTAGAGACACCTAGGTGACTAGCCACCCACTAGTCACCTCGGGAGCCACGCAATGAACGAGCAACTACACGGCGCTAAAGGAGGGAGCGCTCAGGCGGATCAACAGCGCTCGCTTCGTGAGATGGCAGACGCCTACTCACGGCGGGCGCGGAAAGCCCGAGTCGAGCAGGGCAAGCCACCCGTGATCGCGGGCGCCAACGTTCTCAACCGAATCGCAGAGATCATGGCCGCTGAAGTCCCCGCTGTCCGGCCGGAGGATCAGCCCGCCGCTTAGGCTCGCCATATCGGCTCGCCTATCCGCGAGTCATCGAACCGGTTGTTCGACTTACCACGCGGCGCGATCTCGATGCTCTCAACCAGCGCCCGCACGATGTCCCGGCGCCGCCGCATCGGCGCCGTGTTCCACCATGACTCGATGTCGGCTCGCTTCTTTGGCACGTCCGACAGGACAGCATGCAAGTTTGGGGTCCACTGCCCAAGCACCCGCTCGGCCTCACGCTGCCGGATCGCCCACCCTTCCCTCAGAGCATCCCACTCATCTTCGTGAAGCCGATTCGCTGCGAACTCGAGACCGTAGTGCTTGCGAAGTCGAGCCAGTTCAACGATCTCGCTCTCTGCGGCGGCAACGGCAGCGGCGCTGCCGTTGCCACTACGACGCTTGATCGCACCTGATCGAACCTTGGCTTCCGCGACTGCGTCGATGATCGCCATGGAGATGACCACGTCAGTCTGAGGTCCCGTTATCGTGAGACCACCGCACGTATGGGATCGACCAGGCTGTTTCGAACACGCATAACGGAAACCGCCGTTGCCGGTCGGCGAGCCGGCCAGGCTGGAGCCGCACTTCCCGCACTTCAAGATTCCTGCCAGGAGGTACTTCGGCTCACGGCCCCTCCTCGCAGACGGCCGGTCTGTAATGCGCCGGATGTCCTCAATCACTGCCTTCGAGAGAATTGGCGTCCAATCTCCTTGCGAAACCAGTTCTCCGTATCCCCCACGCTGGCCAGGGCTGAACTCACGCCACCCGCAGAGCGATCCGCGGCGAACCATCGCTCGGACGTTCGCGGCTCGCCAGTACGAACGGTCCGCCGGAATTCCAGCGGACGCAAGCAGGCGTGCAACGGTGGAGTCATCCAGCCCATGGTCCCCGGAACTGACGTGGTCCACCCAAGGCTGGTCACGCACCCACGCAGCCGTGCAGAGCGCCGGCGTCCCACCAGCCCTTCGCAACATCCGGGCGAGCGCGCCAGCGGCGACCGCGGCGTTGCCACGCACCGCGGCGATGACCGCTACTACCTCGGGGCGCTGATTGCGCTCAACCGCGCGATCGACGCGCCTCGCGTCCCATCGGCCACTCCCGGGGGTGGCGACGCCGCGAGCGTTGAGGTCAGAGGCGATCGAGTAAAGCGTCTCACCGTCGAGAACGCGCTGTGCGACCTCTCGGATGACTTCTGCTTCCTCCGGAATGATTCGCTGATGGTCGTCGTATCCGTAGCCGAGCGGCCCATGGGCCTGGCCTGACTGTGCGGCCTGCGCCCGCTGTGCAGATAGGCGTGCGGACTTCACGTCACCTTCATTGGCGGCGACTGCAGCGAGTATTCGAGCGAGGAGGCGCCCAGAAGGTGTCATCAAGTCGATCTCACCAGCTTGAAGAAAGACCACGGGGACCGCAGCCTTCTGCGACTCGATTGCGTCGAGCACTCGCTCAAGGTCGACGACTCGTCGCAACACCCGGTCGAGGTGCCACGCGACGATCCCATCGACGTATCCGGACTCGACATCGAGCAGAAGCTGCTCGAAGCTCGGCCGCCGTTTGCCCGAGCGTGCCGAAATGTCGTTGTCGGAGTAGACCTTCGGCTCAGGCCAGCCGAGCGACCGGCATCGTTCTCGGCACTCCTCGACTTGCCTCTGAACGCCGAGCGCTTGCCCTGTGCGGTCGAGGCTGATTCGCGCGTAGATAGCAGGCGCTTGAGGAACTCCGCGCGGGTGTGCCATACGATCTGACTATAGCAGTGGTTTTCATCACTGCGGTCTTGACGGCCGTGAAGCCCCGGCTGATGCCGTCGAGCACGACATGGAGCCGGTGGCCTTGCGCCAACATGGCATCGACGAACGGCTGGCTGATATCGATACGCCGCCCGCTGCTCTTGAGCATCCGCTCGACCAACTCGGAGACCTGGGCGCTGGTGAGCATCAGATTGGTGAGTTCGTGACGGCCGCGCCGCGCCACGAAGACGCGGCTCGGATCATTGATCCAGATCTCTTCGATCTCCGGGTCATCGAGGAAGGGTTGGAGCGGACCGAACCCGGAGACCCGGGCGAGCAACTCCCCCACGGTGGCGCGCGGGTCGGGGACCGGAGCCACAGCGCCGGTGAGGCTGCGTTCGTCGTGCTCTCGTACGACATCCTCGGCGATGCGCTTGACCACGTGGGCGTCACGTTGTGGATCGACGGCCTCGCGGCGCACCAGGTCGCGGACGCGTTGGTCCAATTGCTCGATCAGATCCGCGGGCACCCCCGCGACCGTCGTCACCGCTCCCACCCGTCCCGAGATCGGGTGGGGCGACGACGTTCACAGCAGTTCAAACCTCAGCCCCCCCGAGAGACTTCACGACCCACCAGGCCAAGTGGGCTGTCACGGTAACTACCCCGCAAATCCGCGGTCAAACACAGTCACATCGACCTGTGGAAAACTTTGCCGTACGGAATTGCGGGCGGGCTGGGTGCCCGCGCAGCCGACGGCAGCCCACGGACACTGCGCAGGCACTACGCTCACGCGGGTGACCGACCACGCCTCAGAAGCCGCCGCCCAAGCAGCCGTCGACCAGTCCGACCCCTACGCCGCCGCCGAGCAGGCCGCAGCGAAACTCGCCGAACTCACCGGCGTCGAGTCCCACGACATCGCCCTCGTGCTCGGCTCCGGATGGCTCCCGGCCGTGGATGCCCTCGGCGAGGCCACCGCCGAGATCCACACCACTGATCTGCCCGGCTTCTCCGCCGCCGCAGTGGCGGGTCACTCGGGAAAGATCCGCTCGATCCGCAACGGCGACAAGAACCTGCTGGTCTTCTTGAGCCGAACTCACTTCTATGAGGGCAAGGGCGTGGCGGCGGTCGTCCACCCGATCCGTACGGCCGCCAAGGCAGGCTGTCGTGCGATCGTGCTCACCAACGGCTGCGGGGGTCTCAAGCAGGGCTGGCAGCCCGGTCAGCCGGTGCTGATCTCCGACCACATCAACCTGACGGCCACGAGCCCGATCGTCGGCGCGAACTTCGTCGACCTGACTGATCTCTACAGCCCTCGCCTGCGGGGGTTGTGCAAAGAGATCGACCCGACCCTCGACGAGGGGGTCTACGTCCAGTTCCCCGGCCCGCACTACGAGACGCCTGCGGAAGTGCGCATGGCCGGGATTCTGGGCGGTCACCTGGTCGGCATGAGCACCACGCTGGAAGCGATCGCGGCGCGTGAGGCGGGCATGGAGATCCTGGGCATCAGCCTGGTCACCAACCTCGCCGCCGGTCTGAGCGGCGAGCCGCTCAACCACGAAGAGGTGCTCGAAGCGGGCAAGGCCGCGGCCAGCCGGATGGGCGGCCTGCTCAGCCAGGTGGTCGGCCAGATCTGACGGCGAAGGGCGAGGCAGCCGTTCGGCCACCCCGCCCCGTCGTACGGCGCAATCAGCGCACGCGGTACTTCTTGACCGCCTTGGCGCGCTTATAGACGTCGCTGCCCTGATAGCGCGCGACGATCCTCCACTTGCCGCGCTTGCCCTTCGGCAGGCGTACGACCGCCTTGCCGCCGGCCTTCAGCGTCACCTTGCGCTTCGTGATCACCTTGCCGTTGCGACCGATCGCGACCTTGGCCTTGCCCGTCACAGCGCCCGCGCTCCCGCGCACCCGCAGCACTGCCTTGCCGGCCTTGCCCCGCGCGGGCTTCTTGGTCAGTTTCACCTTCGCGGTCGGCGTCACCTTGGTGACAACCGGCGTGGGTGTGACCGGCGGCTGCAGGCTCGCCCAGTCGATGTTCACCGCCGTCTTGGTGTCTTGGGTGGCGTTCGAGCGGGTGTGGGCCTGCCAGGTGTAGATCGCGTACGCCTTGCCAGACACCAGTTTGGCCGTGCCGGCGGCCAGCACCGTCTCGAAGGTGTCGCCCACGAAACGGTCGGGCGCCACCCAGTCGACGGCGGCGAAGGCCGACATACCGTCGCGAGTGGAATAGTCGATCACCAGGTCAGCGGGCGCGAGACCTACGTAGATGCCTGCATCGCCAGGGTTGGTCACGGGGTTGAAGCCAGCACCCGACACGCTCACCTTGACCCCCGTGGCGTACGACGACGCGGTGACAGCCGCATCGATCTTGGGACTCAGCGACCAAGCAGCCGGAGCCTTCTTGGCATCTGAGCTCCCTCCCGTGGCATAGAAGTGTGCGCGCACACCTGCGGTCAGGTTGGTCAAGAACGACGGGTTGAACGCCTTGCCGTCGACCGGTTTGCCGGCCGGAATGCCCAAGGCCACCGCCTCGGCGGAGTCCGCGGGGAGAACACCAGCCCAGTGCGGGGTGGCGCCGGTCGCCGTGGCACCGGAGAATTCTGCGACGGTGACGAGCGCAGGTGAGGTGCTGGCGGCGGGGTTGCCCATCGCGGCGGCATTCGCGGCCGACACGGTCGCCTGGATCCGACCGTCACCGTCGGGTTCGACCGTCACGATCGGATTGGCGACCGTGACCGAGTAGTACTCGGTCCCTGCCATGGCGAAGGCGCCCTTCACCGAGCCGGCGTACGTGCGCACGATGTCGCCGTCGGCCTGCTTCGCGGTGGACACGGCCGGCCACGAGAACGTCTTGGCGGCGTCATCGAAGGTCAGCCCACCCTCGAGTGTGCGCGTCGAGAGGTGGTCGACGTACTGCTGGGAGATCTGCCAGGTCAGCGGCGCAAGTGTGGGGCTGGCCGCATGCGCAGGCCCTGCGAGCAGACTCGCAGCGGTCGCGGCGAGGCCGAGGGTGGTCGCGGCGGCGACGGCGCCGACGATACGGCGCCGGAGCACGGGTTGAGACTGGGACATGGGTTTCCTTTCGAGGGCGGGTGTTACGAGGTCAGGAGCGAGCGGTAAAGGTGCGGAGCAGGATCAGCACCGCCGCAGCGAGCAGCAGTGCGCCGCCCGCCCACCAGCCGACGTCCGCTGAGTCACGCTCGGCGACGGCTGCTTGGGTTGTCGGAGTCGACGCCGCCAGCACCACTGCCGGCGCGGGCAACGGCGCGGCGGGTGCCGCGGCAGCGACTTGGGGTACGGGGGCCGCAACGGCGGGCGCGGGCGCGACTGGCGCCGCAGTCACGGTGTGGGTCACGACGGCAGGAGCAGGCCGATTCGAGGGCGGGGTCAGAACAGGGTTGGTCGGTGTTGCCCGAGTCGTCGGTGTCGTGGTGGCGCTCGCGGTGGGCGACGGAGTCGTGGTGGGCGCCTGGTCGCCAAAGCCCAGCGTGAGGGGCAGCGGCGCCTTGGTGTGATCGGAGGTGAGCCCGGTCGAATACCAGAACTGGTCGCTGCCGAGCTTGGCCAGATAGCTCACCAGCGACGTCGGGAACGAGCCCCAGCCAGGGCCGGTGCGTACCTGGGGGACGCTGCCTTCCACCGTGACTCCGTCGTAGGCAGGGGTCACCGTGAAGCCCGCATCGCTCACGACGACCCCGGTAAGGTCCGCGAGCGTCACCCGCTCGGCAGGCTGCGGCGTCCACGCCGTGGGGTCCGAACGATCGCTTGCCCAGCCGGCCACGTTCGCGGTCAGCGACCCGGTGCCATCGCCGACCTGCAATGCCGGGTCGGTGACGGTGAAGACGATGTTGCCGCCGTAATAGACGACTGAGAACGTGCCGCGCCAACTCAGGTCAACCGTCTTGCTCGCAGGGTCCACGGTGCCTTCACCGGCGGAGAGCAGCACCCGGTGACCGCTGAACGGCCCGTCGATGCCGATGGCGGCTCCGGACGCGTCGCTGCCCAGACCAGCCCACGTGGCGCGCTGCCACGTGGAGTCTGCGTCGAGCTTTTGCACCTGGACGTTCCCGTCGCGGGCACGCCACTTGGACTGGGGCAACTCGATTCCGCCTGAGCCAGGGTCGGCTACTCCTGCGGAGAGGAAGTTGATCGCGATGGGGTTGTGGGAGCGCGCGTTGCTTTGGTTGCTCAGACCCCACGCGAGGGTGGCGTCGGAAACGCTGAGCGGCTCACCGGCAGGCGCGCTGCTGGCCGCGCCACCAACCGCCACGATGGCAGCCGACACAGCCGCGACCAGAGCACCGACGAGTCCCCTAGACACGCGCACGACGGCTCCTCAGCGCGCGCGCTCCGGCGAAGCCGAGGGCAAGGAGAAACGCCAGCAATGCAACGCCGGCAAAGATCCGAGGAGCAGGGTCGACGTCGTCGGCGTTGGCTGGCGCCGACACTGGTTCCACCGCGGGAGCGGTGAGCCCGAACCGTACGTTCGCCTTCTTGCCCGCACCGAAGAGGCGCAACTCGTGGGTGCCCGACCGAGCATCGGCGGGCAACGCGATCGCGCCGCTGGCACGCCCGTCGGGCCCGGCCGCGAAGGGCCCGCTCGCGCTCAGCCCGTCGTCGAGGATCACCGAGAATTGCCGCCCCGGCGTCAGGTTGGCCACGGTAAAGGCCAGCGCCCGACCGGGCATCGCCGACGAGCGGTCGACGCGCAGTTTCGCTGGGCCTCGCCGGATCGGCTCGACCGGGCCTTGGCTCAGCGCGACCTGGTCGGCCGCCGAGTCCGTCGAGGTCGCGCCGGTGGTGGGTGCGACCACCGTGGTCGACGTTGCTGACGGTACGCTGCTGGTCGGCGTGAGTTCTGCCAGTCGCACCGGCGTGAAAGTCTCGTTGTTGGCGTTGCGAACGCCGTGGGCACCCACCGTGATCACGCCACAGGTGACCTTGCGGCAGTCCACGGTGCGTACGGAACCGTTGCGGCCCACGGCTTGGAAGGTCGGCCCGGGCACCTTGAGGTTCGTGCTCCAGGCTCCAGATTCCGACATGGTCGCCGCGGCAGTCGAGGCCGTCGCCGAGCCGGGGAATGACACAAACCTCTGGAAGCCCTGGTTGGACTTGGATTCGGAGTCCGGCACGTACGCGTAGTCGATTCCCGAACGTCCGCCCCTGCTCGGCTGCCAACCCGGCGACACGGTGCCGAACCACACATAGATGCCCCCATGGCCGCCCTTGATCGACTGGAAGCCGCGACCGCTCACGGTCAGGGAGGTCGAATAGGACGAGTCGATCACCGCGCCCTTGCCGCCGGCGTCAATCGTGACTGAGGACCGGGCATGCGCGGGAGCCGCGACCAGGACCGATGCGGCGACCAGAGGCACGGTGAGGAATGTCAGGAACCGGCGGGACATGTCGCCTCCTCGGACGGCTGGGTCTGATGGGTGCGTACGGGCACGACCATCACTTGGCCGTGGTGATGAACCACCTCGACGGGGTGTTCGTAAACCTCCGTGAGCAGGGCGCCCGTCAGCACCTCGGCCGGTGGACCGTCGACGCGTACGCGTCCCTGCGCCAGCACGCAGACCCGGTGGGCCCAGGCAGCCGCAAGCGAGAGGTCGTGCAGCACCACCACGACGGCCGCGCCCCGATCGGCGCTGGAGCGGGCCTGCGCGAGCAGTGCCTCCTGATGTCGGATGTCCAAGGCAGCGGTGGGCTCGTCGAGCAGATGCACCTCGACGTCCTGGGCGAGCAGTCGGGCGTACGCCACTCTGGCCTGCTCCCCGCCCGACAGTGTGGGCACCCGGCGGTCGGCGAAGTCCGTGACATCGGCGACTCGCATGGCCCACTCGACCTTGGCGTCGTCGTCATCGGCGCGGGGCGTACGCCGCCACACCGACCGCCCCATCTCCACCACTTCGCGCACCCGAAAACCGAACGCCAGTCTCTGCTGCTGGAGTAGGACGGCACGCTCCTGCGCGAGGTCTGCGGTCGAGCGTCCGGTCACAGGGGCACCCGACAGCGTCACCTCGCCCGACTCCGGGGTCAGGTCTCCGGCCAGCACCGACAGCAGCGTCGACTTCCCCGCACCGTTGGGACCGACAAGCGCAACGAGTTCGCCGGCGTGCACGTCGAGATCGACGGCATCGAGAATCCGCTGGCCACCCAGAGACACCGACACCTGGGTTGCCGAGACTACGGCGCTCATGCCCAGCCTCCTGCCGTCTTGCGAGCACGCCGCAGCAGCCAGAAGAACACCGGGCCGCCGACGAGGGCGGTCAGCATGCCGATCGGCAGGTCGGCGTACGCGATCGCGGTGCGCGCCCACAGATCGGCCACGACCAGCAGCAGGCCTCCCGCGAGCGCACTGGCGGGGACCAGAATCCGGTGGCCGGGACCGACGAGGATCCGCATCAGATGCGGCACGATCAGCCCGACGAACGCGATGATCCCGGCGAACGACACCGCTGCCGCTGTCAGGACGGCGACCACGACGATGCTGATCAGGCGCAGGCGCTCGACATCGACTCCGAGATGGCGCGCGGAGCGATCCCCGAGCGCGAGCAGGTCGAGTTGCCGGGCGACCAAGATTGCGCCGAGAAGCCCGGCCAGCGTCACCGGAGCCGTCACCAGCAGATGATCGGTACGGCTCCCGTTGAGGCTGCCCAGTTGCCAGAAGACGATCTCTTCGCGCGCCTGGGTGTCGCCCAGGAACATCAGGTAGGCCAGAGCGGCGCCGGCCATCGCATTGATCGCGACACCCGTCAGCACCAGCGTGACGACCTCCGTACGCCCCCCGTCACGAGCCAGCGCATAGACCGCCAGCGTGGTGACCAGACCGCCGACGAACGCTGCTGCGGCGATCGTCCAACTGCCGAGGACCGTGAGGTCGAAGACGATGACTGCCGCCGCGGCGAAGGCCGCCCCGGCGGACACGCCGACCACTCCGGGCTCGGCGAGTGGGTTGGCGAACACGCCTTGCATCACCGCGCCCGCCGCACCGAGCGCGGCACCGACGAGCACTGCCATCGCCACGCGCGGGAAGCGGACCTGCCACAACGTGGCGTCACCTTGTGGATGGCTGGGCATCGGCCCGAGATCGAGGCCGAAGCGGTGCATGACCGAGCCCAGCACCTCGGCGAAGGAGATGTGCAATTGCCCTGCCCCGGCTGCGCTCGTCACGGCGATCGCCAGCAGCACGCCCAGCCCGAGCAGGACGAACGCGGGCGCCGGACGGCCCAAAGCAGTGCGTACGCGCGGAGCTGCTGTCGCTGTCATTGCAGCGCCTCCGGCGCGTGGATCGCGACCGCGAGGGCGTTGAGCACGTCAGCGGTGAGCGGTCCGTAACCCAGGATCTGGGAGTCCGCCATGGTGATGAATCGCTGCTTCTGACCTGCGGGCGTCTGAGCGAGCGCCGGGAGTTGCTCCAGCAGACCCTCCACCCCGCCCGTGGAGTCCAGGCCCTTGGTCATCATCACCACGACCTCGGGAGCGGCGGCGACGATGCCCTCGGCGGTGGCCGGGCGCATGCCCTTCCACCCGATCTCCTCGGCGACGTCGTACGCCCCGGCGGCCTCGATCAGGTCGTCCGCGCCACTGCCTTCACCGAAGAGGTAGTAGACACCGGCGCTGCCGCGCACATAGAGGAAGATGGTGCGCAGTCGTTCGTTCTTCGGCGGCGAGACAGCTTCGATCTGAGCCTCGACCTCCTCGATCTCCTTGCGCTCACGCTCGGCGAGTTGCGTGCCCACCTGGGGTACGCCAAGCGCTGCGGCGGTCATCTCGGTGATCTCCTCCACGTTGCCGAGGTGTCGCTCGGGCTCGACCACCACGACCGGAATGCCTGCGTCACGCAGTTGCAAGACGACGTCCCAGGGGCCGAGCGAGGTGTCGGTGAGGATCAGCGTGGGGTCGAGCTCGAGGATGGCCTCCGCGTTGAGTTCGTGCCCCGTGCCCGTCACCAGCGGCAGGTCGGCTGCCTCCTCGAACTGAGTGGAGATGTCGCGACCGACGAGCCGATCCCCGAGCCCGAGTTCGAAGACCGTGCGAGACAAGGTGCCGTGGATGTCGAGTGCCAGCACTCGCGAGACGTCGCGCACGGTGACCTTCGTGCCTTGCGCATCGGTCACCGTCGCAGGCAGACGTGGTTCCGGAGCCTGCACGACAGGGCGTACGGCCGCGTCGGCGATCGCCGGCTTGAGCGCTCCCTCGAAGGCCCGGGGATCTGCGGCGGGTTCGACGTCGGCGAGGGAAGGCGCCGGTGCGCTCTCGGGCGTCGAAGCCTCGGGCGCGGGGGGCTCGCCCGACCCGCAGGAGGTCATGAGCAGCACCGAGGCGACGGCCACGACTCCGGCGACACGACGACGCACTATTTCGCTCCTTTGGCTCTGGTGCCCGACCGACAGGATTTGGGACAGGCAAGGCACACCTTATTAAGGTAAGGCTAACCTTGCGCCAGTCCGCAATCCTCACCGGTCTCAGAAAGAACAGCCATGACGCTCCTGCAGCCCGCTCCCACCGCCTCCCTGTCGGTCCAGATGCGTGAGGGTTCACGCCCACAACACGACGCGGCCGAAAGTTCGGTCTTCGTCGAGGAACTCATGGCAGGTCGCGTCAACGAGGTGGGCTACGTGCGCTATCTCACTGACCTGCGGGCGGTGTACGCCGCCCTGGAAGACATCTCGCGACGAGTTGCCGACGACCCGATCGCGGGCCCGATCGTCGACTCGCGCCTGGATCGGGTCGCGGCGATCGACGCAGACCTCGCCTTCTGGTCCGAGGGCGCCACCCAGTTCCCTGCTGCCGGCGCCGCCGCCAGCTCGTACGCCGACGCGATCCACGCCACGGCCGCGCAGCCCGAACTCCTCGTGGCCCATCACTACACCCGCTATCTGGGCGACCTCTCGGGCGGCCAGGTCATCGGCCGGATGCTCGATCGCCATTTCGGCCTCAAGGACGGCGAGGGCACCGCGTTCTATCGCTTCGAAGACATCGAGAAGGTCAAGCCCTACAAGGACGGCTATCGCGAGCGGCTGGACAGCCTTCCGGTGACATCAGCTCAACAAGAGGCCATCGTGACCGAGGTGCAGCGATCCTTCACGTTCAACCAGGCGATCTTCGCCGAGTTGGGCCAAGACCTGGAGTCGTACCTCCGCTGAATCTGCACCGGCCGGTGTCGGCCGTCGGTGACCTGCGGTAGAAATAGAGCCATGGCAACCACAGCGTTCAAGGGCACCCCGGTCAACACCGTCAGCGAGCTTCCGGCACCCGAGGCCGCCGCTCCCGGCTGGCAACTTGTCGGCGACGGCCTCTCCAACTTCAGCTCCGACGAGTTGTCCGGGCAGCGAGTCGTTCTCAACATCTTCCCGAGCATCGACACCGGGATCTGTGCAGCCAGCGTACGCAAGTTCAACGAACTCGCCGCCGGTCTGGACAACACCACCGTCGTGAACGTCTCGAAGGATCTGCCCTTCGCCCAGGCGCGCTTCTGCGGAGCCGAGGGCATCGACAAGGTCAAGGTGGGCTCGGCTTTCCGGTCGTCCTTCGGTGAGGACTACGGCGTCACGATGAGCGACGGCCCGATGGCTGGTCTGCTCGCGCGCGCTGTCGTGGTCGTGGACGAGGGTGGCCAGGTCGTGCACACCCAACTCGTGGACGAGATCACCACCGAGCCGGACTACGACGCCGCGATCGCGTCTCTGGCCTGACACACCGCACGACGCGTTAGCGCGCGCTAACGTGCGGCCATGACCGCAGCACTGATCGAGCAGGCCCGTGACTGGGCGGCCCAGGACCCCGACGACACCACCCGGGCCGAACTCGAGGCGGTGATCGCCGCAGCCGAGTCAGGTGAGGAGTCGGCGGCGGCGGACCTGGCCGACCGTTTCGACGGCACGCTGGAGTTCGGCACGGCCGGGCTTCGCGGTGCGCTGGGAGCCGGTCCCAACCGGATGAACCGCGTCGTCGTGCTGCGCGCCGCGGCCGGACTGGCGGCGTACCTGCGCAGCGAGGGCGCCGCACCAGGCAGCAGCGTGGTGATCGGGTACGACGCGCGTTACAACTCCGATGTGTTCGCCACCGACACCGCCGAGGTGATGACCGGGGCAGGGTTCAAGGCGCTGCTGATGCCCCGACCGCTGCCAACGCCGCTGCTGGCGTACGCGATCCGCGAACTCGGGTGTGTCGCCGGCGTGATGGTGACGGCGAGCCACAACCCGCCGCAGGACAACGGCTACAAGGTCTATCTGGGCGACGGCAGCCAGATCGTGCCTCCTGCGGACTCCGGCATCGCCGCCGAGATCGCGGCGGTAGGCCCGGTGGCCGACATCGCGCGCGGTGGCGCGGGCCGCATCCTCGACGAGGAGATCGTCGACCGCTATTACGACACCATCGCGGGCCTGGCCGGTGACGGGCCACGCGACCTCAAGACCGTCTACACGCCGCTGCACGGCGTCGGGGGCACCTCGGTGCTGCAAGTGCTGGAGACCGCAGGCTTCTCCGCGCCCCAGGTGGTGGAGCAGCAGGAGGAACCCGACCCCGACTTCCCGACCGTCGCGTTCCCCAACCCCGAGGAGCCGGGGGCGATGGATCTCGCCATGGCGCTCGCCGAAAGCACCGGCGCCGACCTCGTGGTCGCCAACGACCCTGATGCCGACCGGTGCGCCGCCGCCACGAAGGGTCCCCACGGTTGGCGGATGCTTCGCGGCGACGAGGTCGGAGCCTTGCTGGGGGCACACCTGATCCGGCGCGGCAGCACAGGCGTTTTCGCCTGCTCGATCGTGTCGTCGAGTCTGCTCGGCAAGATTGCCGCAGCGGCCGGACAGCCCTACGAAGAGACGCTGACGGGCTTCAAATGGATCGGTCGAGTCTCGGGTCTTGCCTACGGCTATGAGGAGGCGCTGGGCTATTGCTGTGCGCCCGAGCACGTCAAGGACAAGGACGGTGTCTCGGCGCTGCTGCTCTTGTGCGAGCTCGCCGCCTCGGCGAAGGCCGAAGGTCGTACGCTCGATGATTTGCTCGACGACCTTGCCCGCGAGCATGGCCTGCACGCGACCGACCAGCTCAGCGTTCGCGTCGAGGACCTGTCGCTGATCGCGCGTGCGATGGAGGCTTTCCGGGCCACGCCCCCGGCCGCGCTGGGCGGACTGGCCGTGGAGCGCATCGACGACCTGGCCAAAGGCAGCGCAGACCTGCCACCGACCGACGGATTGCGGTTCTCTCTCGCCGACGGCGCGCGCGTGATCGTCCGACCGAGTGGCACCGAGCCGAAGTTGAAGTGCTATCTCGAAGTCGTGATCCCGGTCGAAGACTCGGTGGATGCGGCTCGGATCTCCGCGGCTGGGCGGCTGGACGCGATCAAGGGCGATCTGCGGTCGTTCCTGGACGTATGACCAAGCCCGGATACGACAAGCCCAGATACGAAAAGCCCAGATACGAAAAGCCCGGATACGAAAAGCCCGGCCACGACCAGGCCGGTTTTGCGATCCGCTGCGAGTGGGGGCCCGACGGCGCGAAGCACGTGCCGGCCGACATCGCCGTCGTCGTCGACGTGCTGTCCTTCACGACGACGGTGACGGTGGCGGTCGAGCGCGGCATCGCCGTGCTGCCGTACGCCTGGAAGGACGACCGGGCCGCGGCGTACGCCCGATCGCAGCACGCGACGCTGGCGATCGGTCGACTGGAGGCCCTCGAACGCCCCGGCGCGGTGAGTCTGTCTCCTGCCTCGATGGCAGGGGTCACCGCAGTGGACCGGATCGTGCTTCCCTCGCCCAACGGCTCGACCATCAGTGCGTTGCTCACCGAGCGCGCGAACACGGTCGTGGCCGCGAGCCTGCGCAATGCCGCCGCCGTGGGTGCCTGGGTGGCCGGGCGGGTCACCACCGGCGAGTCCGTGGTGGTGGTCCCCGCGGGTGAGCGTTGGCCCGACGACACCCTGCGGCCGGCGGTCGAGGACCTGTGGGGCGCGGGGGCGGTCATCGCGGCGGCCCTGCAGGCGGGCGCGACCGATGCGTCACCCGAGGCGCTAGCGGCGGCGGCGGCCTGGCGAGACGTCAGACCGCACGTCACCGAGGCGATGACACGCTGCGCGGGCGGCATCGAGTTGATCGAGGCAGGCTTCGGCGCCGATGTCGCGATCGCGGCGCAGGCGGATGCCAGCGGGGTCGTCCCCATGCTGCGCGACGGCGCTTTCACCGCGTGAACTAGAGCAAGACGACGAACGCCACCGCCGCGGCGACCAGCGCCACGAGCTCCGGCCAGGCCCACGACCTCTGAACGGTGGCCGCGAGCGCATCCTGCTCGGGCGACATCAAGGCGATGCCCTCGCGCTCGCGCGCGTCGGACGCCAGGCCGCGCAGCCGGTGCTCGACATAGTCGCCATAGGCAGCGTTGGCGAGTCCCTCGGCGGTATTGAGATCACCGGTCGGACGCGGATGGCGCAGCCGGTTGCCCAGCGTGCGGCCGACCGCTGCCGAGGTGAAGCGTCGCTCCCCCGCACGGACGGCGAGATAGTGGCGTACGACCAACTCCTCCACCGCGGCGAGAGGGATCCGCACGGTCGACAACGGGTTGCGCAGCACCAACTCCTGCGTGGTGACGTAGGCGCGCGGTCGCAGCAGCCAGATCCACGCCACGACGATCGCGAGCGCGCCCAGAGCACCCACCCAGGAGTCCACGTCGTCGCGCTCCAGCGCCGCAGTAGTCACCAACGCGGCGCCGATCGCGAGGAGGAAACCCCCGGTCACCCAGGCCGACCCGTTGGAGAAGCGTTCGATCACGCCACCGCCCGACGAATCGAGGTGGCCCTGTTCGGCATTTCTCGACTCACTCGGGGACACCCGCTCACCCTATGCTGTTGCGGGTGACCACAACCCAGACCGGCGAGAGCACGGTGACGTTCGACGACATCACCGCGTCCAATTCCTCCTTGCGCCGCTTCCTGCACGGACTTCCCGGGGTCGACCAGGTGGGCTGTGAGGCGCGCGCCGCCTCGCTCGGCACCCGCTCGATCAAGACGTCGGCCAAGGACTTCGCGATCGACCTGGCGATCCGGATGGTCGACCTGACGACATTGGAGGGGCAAGACACTCCTGGCAAGGTGCGCGCACTGGCCAACAAGGCGATGCGCCCCGACCCGGCCGATCCGACCTGTCCCCAGACCGCCGCGGTCTGCGTCTATCCCGACATGGTGGCGACCGCCAAGGAGACGCTGGGTGACTCCGGCGTCAATGTCGCCGCAGTCGCCACGGCGTTCCCGAGCGGGCGAGCGGCGATGGACATCAAGCTGGCCGACACCCGCGATGCGGTGGAGGCCGGTGCCGACGAGATCGACATGGTCATCGACCGCGGCGCGTTCCTGGCCGGTCGCTATCTCGACGTGTACGACGAGATCGTCCAGGTCCGTCAGGCGTGTGCCAAGGAAAATGGAGAGAGCGCACACCTCAAGGTCATCTTCGAGACCGGCGAGTTGCAGACCTACGACAACGTCCGTCGCGCCTCCTGGCTGGCGATGATGGCGGGCGGCCACTTCATCAAGACCTCGACGGGCAAGGTGCAGCCGGCCGCGACCCTGCCGGTCACGCTGATCATGCTGGAAGCCGTACGCGACTTCCGCGAACTCACCGGCCAGATGATCGGCGTGAAGCCCGCGGGCGGCATCAAGACCACCAAGGACGCGATCAAATACCTCGTCATGGTCAACGAGACCGCGGGGCCCGACTGGCTGGACCCGGACTGGTTCCGCTTCGGCGCGTCGACGCTGCTCAACGACCTGCTGATGCAGCGCACCAAGATGCAGACCGGGCGCTACTCCGGTCCCGACTACTTCACCCTCGACTGAGCTGGGAGCCCACACATCATGGTCAAGGTCTCGAACGAGACGATCCTGCCGGCGGCGTTCGACTACGCCCCGGCCCCGGAGTCGCGCAGCATCCTCAACCTCCAACCGTCCTACGGGCTGTTCATCAACGGCGAGTTCGTCGACGGGCACGGCACCAACTTCAAGACGATCAGCCCCTCTTCGGAGGAGGTGCTGGCCGAGATCCACGAGGCCAGCGCCGACGACGTCGACCTCGCCGTCAAAGCGGCCCGCCGCGCGTACTCCCGCGTGTGGAGCAAGATGCCGGGCAGCGAGCGGGCGAAGTACCTCTACCGCATCGCGCGCATCCTGCAAGAGCGCGGGCGCGAGTTCGCCGTGCTGGAGTCGCTCGACAACGGCAAGCCGATCAAGGAGGCGCGCGACGTCGACATCCCGATCGCGGCGGCGCACTTCTTCTACTACGCAGGCTGGGCCGACAAGTTGGAGTACGCCGGGTACGGCGACAACCCGCAGCCGCTCGGCGTCGCGGCCCAGGTAATCCCGTGGAACTTCCCGCTGCTGATGCTGGCGTGGAAGATCGCTCCGGCGCTCGCGTGCGGCAACACGGTGGTGCTCAAGCCCGCCGAGACCACTCCCCTGACCGCGCTGCTGTTCGCCGAGGTCTGCCAGCAGGCGGACCTGCCGCCCGGTGTGGTCAACATCGTCACCGGCGCGGGCGACACCGGTCAGGCGCTGGTCGAGCACGAGGACGTCGACAAGGTCGCGTTCACCGGCTCGACCGGAGTAGGCAAGATGATCGCGAAGGCGATCGCGGGCACCGACAAGGTCGCGACGCTCGAACTCGGCGGCAAGGCAGCCAACATCGTCTTCGATGACGCCCCGATCGACCAGGCGGTCGAGGGCATCGTCACCGGGATCTTCTTCAACCAGGGCCACGTCTGCTGCGCCGGCTCGCGGCTGCTGGTGCAGGAGTCGATCGCCGACGAGTTGCTCGACCGCCTCAAGCGCCGGATGGCGACCCTGCGCGTGGGTGACCCGCTGGACAAGAACACCGACGTCGGTGCCATCAACTCCGCCGAGCAGTTGGCGCGCATCCGCGAGCTGTCCGCCATCGGCGACGCAGAGGGGGCGGAGCGCTGGTCGGCTCCGTGCGACCTGCCCAGCAAGGGCTTCTGGTTCGCCCCGACCGTCTTCACCGGCGTCACGCAGGCGCACCGGATCGCGCGCGAGGAGATCTTCGGCCCGGTGCTCTCGACGCTGACCTTCCGCACCCCGGCCGAGGCGGTCGAGAAGGCCAACAACACGCCGTACGGCCTCTCGGCAGGCATCTGGACCGACAAGGGCAGCCGGATCTTGTGGATGGCCAACCAACTGCGTGCCGGAGTCGTGTGGGCCAACACGTTCAACAAGTTCGACCCGACCTCACCGTTCGGCGGTTACAAGGAGTCCGGTTATGGCCGCGAGGGCGGTCGCCACGGCCTGGCCGCCTACCTGAAGGGAGCGCACTGAGATGGCGCGCGTGGACGTACGCAAGACCTACAAGCTCTACATCGGCGGTCAGTTCCCGCGCTCGGAGTCGGGCTACAGCTATGAAGTGCTCGACGCGAAGGGGAAGTTCGTGGCCAATGCGGCTCAGGCCTCGCGCAAGGATGCCCGCGACGCGGTGATCGCGGCGCGCAGCGCCTTCAAGGGCTGGTCGGGCAAGACCGCCTACAACCGGGCCCAGATCCTCTACCGCGTCGCGGAGATCATGGAGGATCGGCGCCCCCAGTTCGTCGAGGCGCTCAAACAGTCCGAGGGGCTCACTCCTGCGCGGGCCGAGAGGACCCTCGACGCGGCGATCGACCGACTGGTCTGGTACGCCGGGTGGGCCGACAAGATCACCCAGATCGTGGGCGGTGCCAACCCGGTCGCCGGGCCGTACTTCAACCTCTCCTCCCCCGAACCGACCGGCGTGATCGCCGTCTTCGCGCCACAGGAGTCGTCGCTGCTGGGCCTGATCTCGGTGATCGCCCCGGCGATCGTCACCGGCAATACCGTCGTGGTGGTCTCGTCGGCGCAGCGCCCGCTGCCCGCCGTCACGTTCGCCGAGGTCTTGGCGACCTCGGATGTGCCGGGCGGCGTGGTCAACATCCTGACCGGCGACTACACCGCGCCCGGCCCATGGCTGGCCTCCCATATGGACGTCAACGCACTCGACCTCACCGGCCTGGCCGGCGACGCCGAGAACGCCACGGCGTACGAGGTGGCCGCGGCCGACAACCTCAAGCGCGTACGCCGGGCGCCGGCAGCCGAGCCCGACTGGACTCAAGCTTCCCGGCACGGACCGCTTGATCGAGGGTCTGGAGATCAAGACCGTCTGGCACCCGATCGGGATCTGAGTGATGGCCGATCGGGATCACTGGCTGCGCCGGATCGAGCAACTCGATCCCGAGACCGACTACGAAGAGATCGTGACGATCAGCGCCGCCCACGAGTTCCCGTGGGATGTCACGCAGGCGTTGTCGTTCGCGCTGTTTCGCACCTACGCCGTGCCCAGCATCGGGGTGCTGCTCTACGAGACGGGCGAATTCACCGAGCGTACGCAGAAACGCTATGACGACACCGCGCTGATCCTCGACGCGCTCGGCGAGCACGGCATCCGCTCCGAGCAGGGTCTGACCGCGATCCGGCGGATGAACCAGATGCACGGAATGTACGACATCGCAGGCGACGACATGCGCTATGTGCTGACCACCTTCGTGGCGGTGCCGATCCGCTGGTTGGACGACTACGGCTGGCGGCCCTTGTCTGAGAAGGAGAAGGTCGCCTCGGCGAACTACTACCGCGAGGTCGGCCGATTGATGGGGATCAAGAACATCCCCGGCACCTGGCAGGAGTTCACGGCCGCGATGGACGCCTATGAGGCCGAGCACTTCGCGTACGACCCGCGTGCGCGCGACGTCGCGGAGGCAACGCTGAAGTTGATGGCGACGTTCCCGCCCAACAATCTGGCGCCACGCAAGGCGGTGATCCGCTCGTCGCGGGCATTCATGGACGCGCCGCTGCTCGACGCCTTCAGGTTCGAGCACCCGACTCGCGCCGAGCGCGCTGCCGCCAAGGCGGCGCTACGAGCCCGAGCTGCGTGGCTGCGAAGGCAGCCACCGCGGATGCAACCGACCCGAGCCCGCGACCTGCCGCAGGTCACCGGCTACCCCAACGGCTACGACCTCGCGAAACTCGGCACCTTCCGTCCCACCGGCTGCCCGGTGCCGCACGGGAAGGTCGCACAATAACCCCGTGCATGCCCGCTTGATCGTGCTGGCCGGCCCGTCGGGTGCTGGCAAGTCACGCCTTGCCGAACGTCTCGGGCTGCCCGTGCTGAGGCTCGACGACTTCTACAAGAACGGCGACGACCCCACGTTGCCGCACATCGAGGACGGCCCCAACGCCGGGATCGTGGACTGGGATCACCCCGATTCCTGGTTGCACCACGAGGCCCTGGCCGCGATCACCTCCTTGTGCGCCGACGGCCGCGCGGAGTTGCCCGTCTATGAGATCGCGCAGAACGGCCGGGTGGGCACTCAGGTGCTGGAGCTCGGCGATGCGAAGTTCTTCGTCGCGGAGGGAATCTTCGCCCAGGAGATCGTCCCCGAAGCACGCCGGATCGGCTGTCTGGCCGGCGCGTACTGCATCACTCAGCACCGCCTGATCACCTTCTGGCGTCGGTTGAGCCGCGACCTACGCGAGCGCCGCAAGGCGCCGATGCTCCTGATCAAGCGCGGCTGGGCCCTGATGAAGGACCAGCCGGCAGTCGTACGCCATGCCGTCGCGCTCGGGTGCCAGGAGATGACCGCGGACGAGGCGTACGACGCGATCCGCAGGCTCGGCTGACGTGCGCCGCTTCTCGCGCGAGGGCGAACGGCTGCTGGCGACCCGGCCGCGACAGCCCGACGCACGCTCGTGTGGCGCGGCCTGCCTGGTGATGGAGCGCGTGCTGCGCGACGACGCGTACGCCGCCCTGATCAGTCGCGGCAGTCACCCGGACACCGGCTGGTCGATCCGCGGTGATGCGGCCCAGAGATTCCGTACGGAGGTGTTGGCGATGCACCGACGTACGACCAGCGCCGTGGCGGTGGGCGGGCACCTGCAGGTGCCGTGGCCGCGCGCGCTCGGCACACCGCCGTGGTCACTGGCCGGGCAACTCGGCGCCGACTGGTCGTCGCGGCTGTGGCGGCGCGCCACTCCCAACCGTCTCGACGAGGTGCTGCGCGCCCTGGACACCGGAGCCTGCGTGCCGCTGTATGTCGGCACCGCTCTGCTCCCCCGGCACGTGGTGTTGGCCGTCGACGCGGAGCGGCACGGCGGCGAGGTGACCGGAATCTGGTGCTACGACCCCGGCACTGGTGGGCTGAGGCCGATGCCGATCGCAAGACTGCGTTCCGGGCGCACCGGCTTCGACCGGTGGACCCACCTGTGGTGGGCGGTCCTGCCGCGCTAGCTCGCACCCAGCGCGCGATAGCCGGGCTTGATCACGCCGTCGATGATCGCCAGCCGTTCCTCGAAAGGCAGGAAGGCCGACTTCATCGCGTTGATGGTGAACCAGCGCAGGTCCTCGAGCGTGTACCCGAACGTCTGCACCAGCTCCCACATCTCGTGGGTCATCGAGGTGCCACTCATCAAGCGGTTGTCGGTATTGACGGTGACGCGAAAACGCAGCTTGGTGAGCAGTCCGATCGGGTGCTCGGCCAGGGAGTCCGCCGCGCCGGTCTGGAGGTTGGAGGTGGGGCACATCTCCAGCGGGATGCGCTTGTCGCGCACGTAGGCCGCGAGCCGGCCCAGTGCCGCGTTGCCGCCGTCGTCCACCGCGATGTCGTCGATGATGCGTACGCCATGACCGAGCCGGTCGGCGCCACACCACTGGATCGCCTCCCAGATCGAGGGCAGGCCGAACGCCTCCCCGGCGTGAATGGTGAAATGCGAGTTCTCGCGCTGCAGGTATTCGAAGGCGTCCAGGTGACGGGTCGGGGGGTACCCCGCTTCGGCTCCTGCGATGTCGAAGCCCGCCACCCCACGATCGCGCCAGGCGACCGCGAGCTCGGCCACCTCACGTGAGCGCGCCTGGTGGCGCATCGCGGTGAGCAGTTGGCGTACGACGATGCGACCCTCGGCCGCGGTCGTGCCCTCGTCGAAGCCCTGCTGCACGGCAGCGACCACCTCGTCGAGGCTGAGCCCCTCGTTGACGTGCTGCTCGGGCGCGTACCGGATCTCGGCGTAGACGACTCCGTCGGCGGCCAGGTCCTCGACACATTCGCGGGCGACGCGGGTGATGTTGGCGGCCGTCTGCATCACCGCGACGGTGTGATCGAAGGTCTCCAGGTAGCGCACCAGCGAGCCGCTGTTGCTGGCCTCCTCGAACCACCGGCCCAGCGACTCGGCATCGTCGGCCGGCAACTCGTGGCCGATCTGTGCTGCCAACTCCACGATCGTCTGCGGGCGCAGCCCGCCGTCCAGGTGGTCGTGCAACAGCACCTTGGGTGCGGCCTGGACGACTTCGCGAGTGAGCGGGGTGAGGGCGGTGGCAGACGGGTCAGACATGCGCCCATCCTGACAGGTAGGTTTCGGTTGCGTACCAACTCACAAGGAGAGCTTCATGCGGGTTTTCACCAGTCTGGACGATGTCGCGAGCGCGGCGAACACCGAGATCGGCGTCAGCGACTGGATCGCGGTCGACCAGGACCGGATCAACGCCTTCGCCGACGCCACGTTGGATCACCAGTGGATTCACGTCGACGTGGAGCAGGCAGCGTCGGGTCCGTTCGGTGCCACGATCGCGCACGGCTTCTTGACGCTGAGCCTGCTGCCGCACTTCACCAGCCAGGTCTTCACCTTCGAGATGGACGGCGCCCGGCTCAACTACGGCCTCAACAAGGTGCGCTTTCCCAGCCCGGTGCCGGTGGACTCTCGCCTTCGCTCGCACGTGTCGTTCGGCGACGTGACCGACCTGGCCGCCGGCAAGCAACTGATCATCAAGCACACCGTGGAGATCGAGGGTGCGGACAAGCCGGCCTGTGTGGCCGAGCACGTCGTGCTCCTGCTGGCCTGATCAGTCGGGGGTGTCCGGTCGCTCAGTCCACCCGGCCGAGGATGATCGGGGTGGGCTCGAAATCGGGGCTCTCCGCCGCGATGTCGAAGCCGTCTTCGAGGGGGGCCAGAGCCCGCTCGAAACGCTCGGGTTCGTCGGTGTGAAGGGTGAACAGCGGCTGGCCCGCCGACACCGTGTCGCCCGGACGGGCGTGCCAGGTGACTCCGGCGCCTGCCTGCACCGGGTCCTCCTTGCGCGCCCGACCGGCGCCCAGCCGCCAGGCTGCCAGGCCCACGGCCATCGCATCTAGACGGGTGAGTACGCCCGACGTGGGCGCGTTGACCACATGGGTTTCTTTGGCAGTCGGCAAGGCGGCCTCCGGATCACCGTCCTGAGCGCGGATCATGTCGCGCCACACATCCATGGCGCGGCCAGAGGCCAGCACCTCGGCCGGGTCGACCTCATCGCGGCCCGCACCTGCGAGCATCTCCCGAGCCAGCGCCACGGTCAGTTCGACGACGTCCGCCGGCCCGCCGCCCGCGAGCACCTCCACCGACTCCGCGACCTCGATCGCATTGCCTGCGGTGAGTCCGAGCGGAGTGGACATGTCGGTGAGCAGAGCGACCGTGTGGACACCTGCGTCCTTGCCCAGAGCCACCATCACCTCGGCGAGTTCGTGGGCGCGGTCGAGGTCCTTCATGAACGCTCCGGTGCCGACCTTGACGTCGAGCACCAGGGCGCCGGTGCCCTCGGCGATCTTCTTGCTCATGATCGAGGAAGCAATCAGGGGTACGCACTCGACGGTGCCCGTCACGTCACGTAGTGCATAGAGCTTCTTGTCAGCCGGAGCCAGCCCGTCACCGGCCGCACAGATCACCGCACCGACGGATTCGAGTTGGGCGAACATCTCCTCGTTAGACAGCGCCGCACGCCAACCGGGGATCGCCTCGAGCTTGTCGAGAGTGCCACCGGTGTGACCCAGCCCGCGACCGGACAACTGCGGCACCGCGACCCCACAGGCCGCGACCAGCGGCGCGAGCGGCAACGTGATCTTGTCTCCGACCCCGCCCGTGGAGTGCTTGTCGGCGGTGGGGCGCGACAGCCCGGAGAAGTCCATCCGCTCACCGGACGCGATCATCGCGTTGGTCCAGCGGGCGATCTCTTCGCGCGACATCCCATTGAGCAGGATGGCCATCGCCAGCGACGACATCTGCTCGTCGGCAACCTCACCGCGGGTGTAGGCGTCGATCACCCAGTCGATCTGACTGTCGCTCAGGGCGTGCTTGTCGCGCTTGGCGCTGATCACCTCGACGGCGTCGTGGGCAGCCATCAGCGGACCTCCTCAAGGTCTTCGGGCCCGAACGCGTCGGGCAGGACTTCACTCATCGGCTTCACGCCACGCACCGTCCAGATCAGCAACCGGTTGCCGCCGTGCTCGAAGATCAACTGGCGGCAACGACCGCACGGCATGATCACCTCGCCCAGCTTGTTCACGCACACGAAGTGCGTGAGCCGGCCACCCCCGGTCGCATGCAGCGAGGAGACCAGCACCGCACTCGGCGCACAGCACCACGCCGTACGACGCGTTCTCCACGTTGCAGCCCACGACGACCCGGCCGTCGTCGACCCGGGCGGCGGCGCCGACGGGGAAGTCCGAGTAGGGCACGTACGCCCGCTTCGAGACCTCCACCGCGGCAGCTTTGCAGCCCCTCCCAGTCGAAATCGCTCTCGTCGACCACGATCAGCTCTTGACGTACGGCTCACCGTCGGCGGCCGGCGGGCGAACCCGACCGACGAACCCGGCCACCGCGATGATCGTCGCGAGATAAGGCGATGCCAACAGCAACTCGCTCGGGATCTTGTCGAGCCCCTGGAGCTGGAACTGCAAAGTGGTCAAGAAGCCGAAGAAGAGTGCCGCCATCGTGGCGCCGATGGGGTGCCAACGACCCATGATCACGGCAGCCAACGCGATGAAGCCGTTGCCTGCCGAAGCACCGTTGTCGAAGGAGCCTGTCGATCCGACGGTGAAGAAGGCACCGCCCAGACCGGCGAAGACACCGCCGAGCAGCACGGCCTGCCAACGGGTGCGGTTGACCTTGATGCCCACCGTGTCGGCGGCCTTGGGGTGCTCGCCGACCGAGCGGACGCGAAGGCCCCACTTGGTCTGGTAGAGCAGGAAGGTCACCAGCGCGATCGAGAAGTACATCAGGTAGACCAGGATCGTCTGGTCGAAGAACGTCGGCCCGATGACGGGGATCTCGGAAAGTCCCGGGATCGGGATGCGTTCCAATCGCACCGGCAGGTTGAACTTCTCGGCCTTGCCGTCGGGAATCTGTGAAAGCAGGAAGCTCGTGAGGCCGGTCGCGAAGGCGATCAAGACGACGCCGAGCACCACCTGGTTGACCTGATAGCGCATCGAGAAGATGCCGAGCATCCAGGAGAGCAGGACACCGGCGAGGATGCCGCCGAACAGGCCCATGTTCGCGCTCTGGAACAGCGACGACGCGACCGAGGCGAAGAACGCGCCCATCAGCAGCTGACCCTCGATCGCGATGTTGATGACGCCCGCGCGCTCACACATCACACCGGCCAACGCGCCGAGCACCAGGGGCGTGGACAGCCGGATCGTGCCGGGCAGTGGGTTCACGATCGCCAGTGAGGTCTCGGTCTGATCGGCGTAGTTCCAGATGATGAAGCCGACGAAGAACGCGACCCCGACCGCGAGGTAGACCAGCGCCCCCGCAATGCCCTTGGGCACCTTGTTGAGCACCGCCAGGACGGTCGCGAGCAGCGAGATGAGGAAGGCGCCAAGCACCCACGTCTTGCCGTTCATCTCCTCGGCAGGAGTGTCCCTGCTGATCCGCTCACCCAGGGTGAAGAGCACTTTGGAGTGATCGATGCTGGTCCAGAAGAACAACAGCAGCAGCGACACCAGCGCGAAGACAGCCACCAGTTTGATCTGGCGCTGGATGTCGGCCCGGTCGCGTACGGGTGCCTCGCCCGGACCTGGGATCGATCCGGTCGGTTCCATCGTTGCGGTGCTCATCAGCCGCCCCATCCCTTCGCCATCATCGCATCATCGCTACCACTGCCCTTGAGCCTTGCGATCCCGCGTACGAGTGCGGGCGCGGCCACGAAGAGCACGATCAGCGCCGAGAGCACCTGGGTGAGTTCCTTCGGAGTGCCGGCCGCTGCCTGCATCGCCACGCCGCCGACGCTGAGCGCGCCGAACATCAGGCCCGCCAGCACGGTGCCGAGCGGGGTCGCGCGGCCGAGCAGGGCCACCGTGATCGCGTCGAAGCCGATCGTGCCGGGCAGGGTCGGGCTCAACGAGTTCTGCTGTCCGAGCACCGTCATGGTGGCGGCCAGACCGGCCAGCAGGCCGGCGATCAGCATCGCGATGGTGAAGACCTTCTCGACGTTCATGCCCGCAGTGCGGGCGGCCTGGGGGTTGGCGCCGACGGCACGCAACTCGAAGCCGAGCGTGCTGCGCTCCAGCAGCCACCACACCGCGGCCGCGGCTACGAATGCGAGCAGCACGCCCAAGTGCATGTCGCCGATGCTGCCGAAGGTCGCGCTGTCGTGGACCGGAGGCGACTGACGGTTGTCACTGCCCGGACGCTGGAAAGCATTCTTGCTCAGCGCATAGAGCATCACCGACGCTGCCAGGTAGTTGAGCATGATCGTGGTGATCACCTCGTGCGCGCCCGTCCGGGCCTTGAGGTAACCCGAGATCGCTCCCCACAGACCACCGGCCACCAGGCCACCGATCAGCGCGGCCAGGGTGTGGATGCCCGGGGGCAGGTCCCACGAGAAGCCGATGTAGCCCGCCACCAACGCACCGAGGATCAACTGACCCTGGGCACCGATGTTGAACAGCCCGGAGCGGAACGCCAGGGAGACGCCCAGGCCGGCACAGATCAGCGGCGCCGAGCGCTGGAGCGTACGACCGATGGCCTCACCGCTGCCCATCGACCCCTTCAGCAGGGCCCAGTAGGACGACGAGATCGCGTCCCACGAGCGCGAGAAGAAGTCCCACGGATAGGAGAAGAAGTAGGGCATCGACTCGACGACCTTCTCGTCCGACAGCGCGATCAGCAGCGCGCCGATGATCAACGCGATCGCGATGGCGACGAAGGTCTCGATCAGGCTCGGAAGCCAACTGATCGGGCTCTTGAGATCGGCGTGCTCGGGCTGATCCTCGATCTTGGGATCTGTGCCGGTGCGCTCCTCTTCGAGTTCGACCACGGTCTCGGCCTCGATGGCCTTGTGGCCGGTCGGCTTCTCCGGAGGGGTCGGGGTCTTCTCGCTCATGCGCTCGCCTCCTCGGTGGCGCCGGCCATCAGCAGGCCGATCTCTTCACGTGCGATGTCGGGCTTGACCACCCCGACGATGCGGCCGTCGTACATCACCGCGATGCGATCGGACAGGGCATAGATCTCGTCGAGTTCGGTCGACACGATCACCACCGCGGTGCCTCGATCGCGTTCCTCGATGATCCGCTTGTGGATGAACTCGATCGAGCCGACGTCGACACCGCGAGTCGGCTGTGAGGCGATCAACAACTTGATCGGGCGACTGAACTCGCGCGCGACCACGACCTTCTGCTGGTTTCCACCCGAAAGTGCACTGACGTGCGACTCCATCGTCTCGGTGCGGATGTCGAACTCTTCGATGCGGTGTTTGGCGTTGGCCGCGATGTCGTCGAGCTTGAGCGCCATGCCCTTGGAGAACTCGTCGTGGCGATACATGTCGAGGATGAGGTTCTCGCGCACGCTGAACGAACCGACGTACCCGTCGTGGGAGCGGTCTTCGGGGATATAGCCGATGCCCGCGTCCAGCGACTTGCGTGGGGTTGCCTTGGTGATGTCGTCGCCGTCGAGGGTGATCGTGCCCGCGTCGGGGCGTACGAGCCCCATCAGCGTCTTGATCAACTCGGTCTGACCGTTGCCCTGCACACCGGCGATGCCCAGCACCTCACCGCCGCGAGCCTCGAACGACACGTTCTTGACTACGTGGTGTCCGCGCGGGTCGACGACCGTGAGGTTCTCGACCTTGAGCACCGGGTCGCCGACGGCGGCGTTCTCTTTCTGCACCACCAGGTTGACCGAGCGACCGACCATGAGTTCGGCGAGTTCGGCCTCGGACGCAGTCGGAGGCGCGGAGCCCACGACCTTGCCGCGACGGATGACGGTGATCACGTCACCGACAGCCTTGACCTCGCGAAGCTTGTGGGTGATGAAGATGATCGACGTGCCCTGCGCCTTGAGCGAGCGCATGATCTCCATCAGTTCGTCGATCTCCTGCGGGGTCAGCACCGCGGTGGGCTCGTCGAGGATCAGCACCTTGGCGTTGTGCGAGAGCGCCTTGATGATCTCCACGCGCTGCTGCACCCCGACCGGCAGGTCCTCGACGAGCGCGTTGGGGTCCACGCGAAGGCCGTACTGCTCGGACAGTTCACGCACCCGCTCCGCGGCCTTGCGGCGGTTGAGGATGCCGCCGCCGATGGTGTGTTCGTTGCCGAGCATCACGTTCTCGGCGACGGTGAACACCGGCACCAGCATGAAGTGCTGGTGCACCATCCCGATGCCATGCTCGATCGCATCGCTGGGAGAGGCGAAAGTGACCGGCTGGCCGTCGACCAGGATCTCGCCCTCACTCGGGGTGAGCAGGCCGTAGAGCATGTTCATCAGCGTGGACTTGCCCGCGCCGTTCTCCCCGAGGAGGCAGTGGATCTGGCCGTCCTCGATGGTGAGATCGATGTGATCGTTGGCGGTGAACGAGCCGAACCTCTTGGTCAGCCCTTTGATCTCCAGCCGCATTCGTTCCTCCCGGTGACGCGAGGTGATGAGGTGTGCGTCACAGCGGACGCTATCGAAACAGAAGCCGGGGTGGGAGTCTCCCACCCCGGCTCACTGTGGGGTATTGCAGTGACGGCGAGGCCGTCGGTGATCGATCAGCCGGTCGTGATCTCGCCGTCGATGATCTTCTGGGTGATCTCGTCGATCTTGTCCTGCAGGTCGGCGGCGTCGTCGCTCAGCGGGGCCAGGCCCACGCCACCATTCTCCAGCGTGCCCACGTAGAGCTCGTTGGTGAAGGTGCCCTCGACACCCTCCTTGATGGCCTCCTCGACCGCAACGTCCATGCCCTTCATGACCGAGGTCAAGAGCACGTCGCAGTATTCGGCGGCCGACTTGCAGCCGTCGGTGTCGACCCAGATGCCCTTGACGTCGGCGTCCTGGGCGGCCTGAAGACCGCCGAGACCGGCGGGACCGGCGACCGGGAAGATCACGTCAGCGCCCTGAGCGATCATCTGCTCAGCAACGGTCTGACCCTTGGCCTTGTCCTCGAAGTCGTCGGTGAAGGTGCCCTTCTTGCCGTTCCAGCCCAGGACCTTGACCTCGCCACCCTCCTCGGAGTTGTAGTAGTCCACACCCTGCTTGAAGCCGGTCATGAACGAGGTCACCGTCGGGATGTTCATGCCGCCGAAGGTGCCGACAGTGCCGGACTCCGACTTGGCAGCGGCAACATAGCCGGCCAGGAACGACGGCTCCGCGGTGTTGAACACCAGGCCCTTGAGGTTCTTGGGAGCCTTCTCGTAGGCGAAGTCGACGATCGAGAAGTTGACCTTCTTGTTCTTCTTCGCAGCGGCCTCCGTGGCGTCACCGAGCAGGAAGCCGACCGTGGTGATGGAGTTGCAGCCCTCGGACACGAGCGCCTTGATGTTGTCGGCGTACTCCGAGTCGGACTGGGACTCGACCTCACCGGTCTGCACACCCAGGTCGGCCGCGGCAGCCTTCAGTCCGTCGTGGGAAGTCTGGTTGAACGACTTGTCGTCGAAGCCGCCGGAGTCGGAGACCATGCATGCCTTGAAGTCGATCTCGTCGACCGCAGGCGATTCCTCAGTGGTCGAGGTGGTCTCGGCGTTGGTGGGGTCGTCGGAGCCTTCTTCTTCTGCGGGCTTGCTGCCACAGGCGGCGAGAGTGAGTGCAGCAGCACAGGTAAGCGCTGCGATACGGGCCGTCTTCTTCACGGCACCTCCTGATCATTGAGGTTCGCGCCGGACGGCGCACTTCGGCCCAAACTGTAATCTGCCGCGACTCCCACCCGGCGCCGCGTTAGGTAACTGTTAGGTCTCGGTTTTGGTCGCGATCGTGACCAGCGCAGCCTCGGCCAGCACCCGCGCCCCGAGCGCCACCGCGCCCTCGTCGATGCGCAGGTTGCCCTGGTGCAGGTCGTAGGTCGTCCCCCCCGGCGTGCGCGTGCCCAGGCGCGCCATCGCGCCCGGACGTTGACCCAGATACCAGGCGAAATCCTCGCCACCCAGACTCTGCGCGGTCGCCACTTTGGCCTCGGCGCCCAGGGCTCGGGTCACCGCAGTACCCAGTAGTTCGGTGGCCTGTGGCTCGTTGACGACCGGGGGCACGCCACGGCGGTAGTCGACGGTCGCGCGGACGCCGTAGGGCGCGACGAGTTCGGCGACGGTGGCCTGGACGATCTTCTCGGAGTGATCCCAGGCCACATGGTCCAGCATGCGTACGGTGCCGCCGACATGGCCCTCGCTCGGGATCACGTTGTGCGCCGACCCCGAGCCGACGAAGCCCCACACCACACTGACGCCCGCGCGTGGGTCGAAGCGACGCGACAGCACGGCAGGCACTTCGGAAATGACCTTCCCGAGCGCGAAGATGACGTCCTGGGTCAGGTGCGGGCGCGAGGTGTGGCCACCATCGCCGGTGAGACGCACCTCCAGACGATCGGCCGCCCCGGTCAACGGCCCCTCGCGCAGGCCGACCTTGCCGACGTCGATGCTGGGGTCGCAGTGCAGCATGAAGATCGACGCGACGTCCTCGAGTGCACCGTTGTCGATCATCTGCAGGGCGCCGCCGGGCATGACCTCCTCGGCGGGCTGGAAGATCAGGCGTACGCGTCCTTTCAACCGGCCCTGTTCGTGCGCGGCGGCCAACGCATAACTCGCCCCGATCAGCGCGGTGGTGTGGACGTCGTGGCCGCAGGCGTGCGCGACCTGGTCCTGTCGACTGGCCCACGGGTCACCGGTCGTGTCTTCGACGGGCAGGGCGTCGAGGTCGGCACGCAGCGCGACCCGGGGTCCGGCATCGCCAAGGTCTGCGAAGAAGCCGGTCTCCCCTGCCTGCTGGACGTTCCAGCCGGCGGCCTCGACCTGCTTGCGTGCGATGTCGGTCGTACGCACCTCGTGCCACGAGAGCTCGGGGTTGGCGTGGAGGTCGCGCCGGATGTCGCGCAATTCGTCGGCGCGTGCGGCGATGGTGGATTCGACGAGCCGAGTGGTGTCGTCGGGAGTCAGGGATGGAGCAGCCATAGCGAGACGAGGTTACTCGTCAAAGGCGGCAAGGATGCGGTCCGCGGCGACCGTCGCGGGCAACTCGCCCGCGAGCAGGTCCCGCTGGACGCTGTCGCGGATCGCCAGGACCCCCGCCGAGGTGCGCAGCCGCTGGTCGAGTTCGTCTCGTACGAGTGCCCAGGCGAACTCCAGTTGCTGATGGGCGCGCTTGGCTCGCAGCCCGCTCGCGCCGAGGTGGTCGCGATGCGCGAGCACCTGCGCCCAGACCTCGTCGATGCCTTCACGTTCGAGTGCGGAGCACGTCAGAACCGGCGGCGACCAGGTGTCGATCTGCCCTCCCAGGGCGCCTTTGTGCACCATCCGCAAGGCGCCGGAGAGTTCCCGCGCCGCCGCACGCGCTCCGGTGAGGTGGTCGCCGTCTGCCTTGTTGACCGCGATCACGTCGGCGATCTCGAGGATCCCCTTCTTGATGCCCTGCAGTTGGTCACCGGTGCGCGCGAGCGTCAGGAAGAGGAACGTGTCCACCATCCCGGCCACGGTCACCTCGGACTGACCTACGCCCACGGTCTCCACGAGCGTCACGTCGTACCCGCCCGCTTCGAGCACCTGCATCGCCTGCGCCGTGGCACGGGCGACACCGCCGAGAGTGCCAGCACTGGGACTGGGCCGAACGTACGCATTCGGGTCGGCGCTGAGGTCCGGCATCCGGGTCTTGTCGCCCAGGACCGACCCGCCCGTACGCACGCTGCTCGGATCGACGGCCAGCACACCGACCTGGTGACCCTGCGACGTCAGCATCGTGCCGAGAGCCTCGATGAAGGTCGACTTGCCGACGCCCGGCACACCACTGATCCCGACCCGGATCGACATCCGGTCCGGGTCCCGGGCCAGGTCGGTCAACAACTCTCGGGCGAGTTGGCGATGCTGCGACTTGCGCGACTCGACCAGAGTGATCGCGCGCGCGATCGCAGCCCGCTCCCCGGCTCGGATGCCCGAGACCAGGGCGTCGACGTCGACCTGGCGCGCCATCAGGCTGCGGCGCGCAGCTTCTCGAGCAACTCCAACGCCGAGGCCGCGATCACCGTGCCGGGCAGGAAGACCGACGCGGCTCCCATCTGACGCAGCGTCTCCACGTCGTCCGGCGGGATCACGCCACCGATCACGATCATGATGTCGTCGCGGCCCAGATCCGTCAGTGCGCGCTTGAGAGCAGGCAGCAGCGTCAGGTGGCCTGCCGCCAACGACGAGACCCCGACGATGTGCACGTCGTTGTCGACCGCCTGCTGGGCGACCTCTTCGGGAGTGGAGAACAGCGGGCCTACGTCGACGTCGAAGCCGAGATCGGCGAAGGCGGTGACCACCACCTTCTGGCCGCGGTCGTGGCCGTCTTGTCCCATCTTCGCGACCAGGATGCGCGGGCGCCGGCCTTCCTCCTCCTCGAAGGCAGCCGTCGCGTCGAGCACCTGCTGGACCGCGTCGGCGCCACCGTCGTTGCTGGCCTCTTGGCGATACACGCCGCTGATCGTACGGATCTCGGCGCGGTGACGACCCCACGGCTTTTCCAGCGCCTCGGAGATCTCGCCGACCGTAGCCTTGGCTCGGGCGGCGTCGACCGCCAGTTTGAGCAGGTTGGCATCCGGGTCGTTGGTCTGGGTCTCAGCAGCATTGGTGAGTGCGGTGAGCGCGGCTCGTACGTCGTCGTCGTGGCGCTCGGCGCGCAGCCGCTCCAGTTTGGCTATCTGCTGGCGATAGACGTCGTCGTTGTCGACCTTGAGAACTTCGAGTGGGTCCTCGTCGGCCAGACGATAGGTGTTGACGCCGATCACGGCCTGCGCGCCCGAGTCGATACGGGCCTGCGTACGCGCCGCCGCCTCCTCGATGCGCAACTTGGGGATGCCCTGCTCGATCGCTTTGGCCATCCCGCCGGCCTCCTCGGCCTCGGTGATGTGCGCCCAGGCGCGTTCGGCGAGGTCGTGGGTGAGGCGCTCGACGTAGTAGGAGCCCGCCCAAGGGTCGATCGTCTGCGTGGTGCCCGACTCCTGCTGCAGCAACAACTGGGTGTTGCGGGCGATGCGGGCGCTGAAGTCGGTCGGCAGCGCGATCGCCTCGTCGAGCGCGTTGGTGTGCAGGCTCTGGGTGTGGCCCTGGGTCGCGGCCATCGCCTCGATGCAGGTGCGTCCGACGTTGTTGAAGACGTCCTGGGCGGTGAGGGACCAACCGCTGGTCTGGGAGTGCGTACGCAGACTTCGGCTCTTGGGGTTCTTCGGGTCGAACTGGTCGACCAGGCGGCTCCACAGCGCGCGGGCGGCCCTGCAGCTTGGCGACCTCCATGAAGAAATTCATCCCGATCGCCCAGAAGAAGCTCAACCGGGGCGCGAACGCGTCGATGTCGAGACCCGCGTCGAGTCCCGCGCGGATGTATTCGACGCCGTCGGCCAGGGTGTACGCGAGTTCCAGGTCGGCGGTCGCTCCCGCCTCCTGCATGTGATAGCCGGAGATCGAGATCGAGTTGAAGCGCGGCATGTGGGACGCGGTGAAGGAGAAGATGTCGCTGATGATCCGCATGCTCGGTCGCGGCGGATAGATGTAGGTGTTGCGGACCATGAACTCCTTGAGGATGTCGTTCTGGATGGTCCCGGCCAGTTGCTCGGGCTTGACGCCCTGCTCCTCGGCCGCAGCGATATAGAGCGCCATCACCGGGAGTACGGCGCCGTTCATGGTCATGCTGACCGACATCTGGTCCAGCGGGATGCCGTCGAAGAGGGTGCGGGTGTCGTAGATCGAGTCGATCGCGACACCGGCCATCCCGACGTCGCCGCGTACGCGCGGGTGATCGGAGTCGTAGCCGCGGTGGGTCGCCAGGTCGAACGCGACGCTGAGACCCTTCTGGCCCGCCGCCAGGTTGCGGCGGTAGAAGGCGTTGGACTCCTCGGCGGTGGAGAACCCGGCGTACTGCCTGATCGTCCACGGCTGGGTGGTGTACATCGTCGGGTAGGGCCCGCGCAGGAAGGGGGCGATGCCCGGGTAGGTGTCGAGCGCGTCGAGGCCCTGGAGGTGCTCGGGGCCGTACGTCGGCAGGATCTCGATGCCCTCGGGGCTGAGCCACGGCGTGGTTTCGAGACGGGCTGCGCCCTCCTCAACCACCGGGGACGGGGCCGCGGTTTCGAGACGGGCTGCGCCCTCCTCAACCACCGGGGACGGGGCCGCGGTTTCCAGAAGGGCTGCGCCCTCCTCAACCACCGGGGACGGGGAACCGGTGGTTGAGGAGCCCGGAACGGGCGTCTCGAAACCACTCAGCGGGATCCCCGCGAAACTCTCCGGAATGCTCATGCGCTCGCCTCTCTGGTGCGCGTCAGGAACGCGATGGCGTCGACGCCCATCGCGCAGGAGTCGTCGATCAGGTCCGCGGCCACGGTCCGGTCTCCCGGCTTGCCCGCGAGGATCACGTGCTTGGCGCCTGACTTGCGCAGCGCCGCGATGGCGTCCGCGCCCCATTCGGCGTACGCCGCGTCAGCGCCGACCAGGCACACGACCGGACTCCCGTCGTACGCCGCGGCGAGGGCCTCGACGTCGAGCAACGGGCCCGGATTGGTTATGGCTACGCCCCCGGCCGCGAACAGGTTGCCGGCGAACGTCGCCCGGGCGGTGTGTGCGGCGATGGTGCCGAGCGGAGCCAGCCAGACGGAGCCCCGTGGGTCGTCGCGCAGTGCTTCGAAGGCCGCACCCCAGCGGCGTACGGGCGTGGTGTCGACGGGCTCGCGCTCCAGCCGGGTCTCGGCCGATTGCGGGAACTCGCTCAACCCCGTGATCGGCCGTGTCCGCAGCGCCACCTGACGCTCACGCTCGGTGGCGACCGTCTCGATCAGGTCGTCGAGAAGCGAGAAGCCCTCGTCGTCGAGGCGTACGAACAAATCCCATGCCGCCTGCGCGAGGTCAGCCGTCAGTCGTTCGACGGCGTACGCGCCCCCGGCCGGATCCGACACGGCCGCGACGTGCGACTCGTCGATGAGCAGCGCACTGGTGTTGCGCGCGATCCGGCGCGAGAAGTCGGTCGGGGCGCCGAGCGGCTCGTCGAATGGCAGCACCGTGACCGCGTCGGCTCCCCCGACGCCTGCCGCGAAGGCGGCCACGGTGGTGCGCAGCATGTTGGTGTGCGGGTCGTACGCACTCATCATCGGACGGCTGGTCACCGCGTGGATCGCCATCTCGACACCAGGCGCGCCGGAGAGTTCGAGGACCCGCGCCCACAACCGGCGGGCGGCACGGAACTTGGCGATGGTCGGGAACTGCTCGTCGGTCGCGACGAGTCGGAACTCGATCTGCCGCGCGGCCTCGGCGGCCTCGAACCCGGCACCTGCATAGATGCGCAGCGCTTCCACTCCCTGGGCGAGCGCCCACGCGAGTTCTTGGACGTCGGAGGCACCCCGGTCGTGGACCGTGTCTGCGTCGACGATGACCGAGCGGATGGCGTGCTGCTGGGCTTCGCGGGCCAGCGAGACGCCCGAACCGAGATTGGTCGCGGGGTGGAGTTCGCGGTCCGCGGCGTACGCCAAGAAGGCCCGCGCCGCCTCGACGTCGCCCTCCAGCGTCACCGGCGCGAGGTCCAAGAACACGCCGTCGAGCAATGCCGCGAAGTCTGTCTGCCCGTCGACCTTCAGCCACAAGGAGTTGGCGCCGGTGTCGAGGTCGGCGAGCGCGGTCGCGTTGTCGGCGACCTGGGTGCGTACGTCCCAACCACCGACCCGCCTCGGGCGCTGTTCGAGGTCCAGTTCGGCCACGTCGTGCGGCGTCCCCAGGGGCGTGATCGCGATGCCGTCGAGGGTCGCGCGAGTAAGTCGGTCCCAGACGTGGGCGTCTGTGTCGTCGTCGCTCAGCGCTCGGGTCTTGCGCAAGACGGCTGCCGCTGCCTGCTCCCACGCCTCCCGACTCGACACATCGTCTGCGCCCTGCAGGGCAAGGCTCTGAACCGTCTCGGGCTCGGGAGGTGTCGCCGGGGTCGTATCCGACCCGGCGGCGTCTGGCGCGTCGCTCATGCGCGCGAGCCTATGCCGCCTCGTACGGGATCGACCATGCGCACGGCTATGGGATTCCTCTCAGGCTCACCCCGCCGGGGTCAACTGGACACCCGTCCGGAAATGTCACACCGCCCCGCCGGACAGGCGTCCGTGCACGGCGGTACCCTGCCGAGGTGGCGACCACCCAACTCGTGAAGAACAACCGAGCCTCGCGCTCGACGGTCTTCCTCAAAATCCAGATGGCAGTGAGCGGGCTGATCTTCATCGGCTATGTCCTGCTCCACATGTACGGCAACCTCAAGGCGTTCGCCGGGCAGGAGGCGTACGACGAGTACGCCCACCACCTGCGTACCTTCGGCGAGCCGATGCTGCCGTACGGCGGGCTGCTCTGGATCGTGCGGATCGTGCTGATCCTGGCGATCCTGGCGCACCTGCGCGCGGTGTTCACGCTGTGGGCACGCGCCGGCCGGGCGCGCTCGACGTCGTACTCGGTGAAGAAGAACCTCGGCTCGACGCTCTCCTCGCGCACCATGCGCTGGGGTGGCGTGGCGCTGCTGCTCTTCATCGTGTGGCACCTGGTCCACTTCACGATCGTGAAGCCGACGCTGGGTGGGTCCTACTCCAGCGCCGAGATCAAGGACTCACCGTTCCTGATGCTGCTCAACTCGTTCGACCCGAGCATGTGGTGGGTCACGGTGATCTATCTGCTCGCGCTGGCGGCGCTGGGCATGCACCTGCACCACGGCGTATGGAGCGCCGCGCAGACGCTGGGCCTGACGGGCAGCGCGGCTTCTCGCGCCCGGGCCAAGCTGGCTGCCGCGTTCCTCGCCGGTGTCGTGGCGATCGGGTTCGCGCTCGTACCCCTCGGCATCCTCTTCGGCGTCATCAAGAAATAAGGAGCGAGAGCGATGGCATACCTCGACGGCACCTCGGTCACCAACGAGCCCTCGGTCCAGGTCTCGGACGACGCGGCTGGCTACTACACACTCGGCGACAAGCTCGTCGACCCGGCGGCGCCCAGCGGCCCGATCAAGGACCGCTGGACCAACCGCAAGATGGACAACCGGCTGGTCAACCCGGCCAACCGCCGCAAGCTGACGGTGATCATCGTCGGCACCGGGCTCGCGGGCGCGTCCGCAGGCGCCACGCTCGGCGAGGCCGGCTACAACGTGAAGTCCTTCTGTTACCAGGACTCCCCGCGGCGCGCGCACTCGATCGCAGCGCAGGGCGGCATCAACGCGGCCAAGAACTACAAGGAGGACGGCGACTCGACGTTCCGTCTCTTCTACGACACGGTCAAGGGCGGTGACTATCGCTCGCGCGAGTCCAACGTCTATCGCCTGGCCGAGGTCAGCGCCAACATCATCGACCAGTGCGTCGCGCAGGGCGTGCCGTTCGCGCGCGATTACGGCGGCCTGCTCGACAACCGTTCGTTCGGTGGCGTCCAGGTTTCTCGTACGTTCTACGCCCGCGGCCAGACCGGCCAGCAGTTGCTGATCGGCGCGTACCAGGCGCTGGAGCGCCAGGTGGCCGCCGGCACCGTCGAGACGTTCACCCGCCACGAGATGCTCGACCTGGTCGTCGTCGACGGGCGGGCGCGCGGCATCATCGCGCGCGACATGGTCACCGGTGAGATCGAGACCCACCTTGCGGACGCGGTCGTACTTGCTTCTGGTGGCTACGGCAACGTCTTCTTCCTGTCGACCAACGCGATGGGCTGCAACGTCACCGCCGCGTGGCGCGCGCACCGTCGCGGGGCGTACATGGCCAACCCGTGCTACACGCAGATCCACCCGACCTGCATCCCGGTCTCCGGCGACCACCAGTCCAAGCTGACGCTCATGAGCGAGTCGCTGCGCAACGACGGCCGCATCTGGGTGCCCAAGAAGGCCGAAGACTGCGACAAGGACCCGCGCCAGATCCCGGAGGAGGACCGCGACTACTACCTGGAGCGGATCTATCCCTCGTTCGGCAACCTGGTGCCCCGCGACATCGCCTCGCGGGCAGCCAAGTACATGTGCGACGAGGGTCGCGGTGTCGGCCCGATGGTCGGTGACTTCCGTCGCGGCGTCTACCTGGACTTCTCCGATGCGATCGCGCGGTTGGGCAAGCACGGGATCGAGGAGAAGTACGACAACCTCTTCGACATGTACGAGCGCATCACCGGCGAGAACCCGTACGAAGTGCCGATGCGCATCTACCCGGCCGTGCACTACGTGATGGGCGGACTGTGGGTCGACTATCACCTGCAGTCGAACCTGACCGGGCTTTTCGTCAGCGGCGAGGCCAACTTCTCCGACCACGGCGCCAACCGTCTCGGTGCCTCGGCACTGATGCAGGGCCTCGCGGACGGCTACTTCGTCCTCCCCAACACCATCCGCGAATACCTCGCCGACGGGCCCTTCGACGGACTCGACGAGTCGCACCCGGCCGTGACCGAGGCTCGCGCGTCGGTGCAGAACCGCATCGATCGGCTGATGTCGATCAACGGTGAGCGGTCGGCCGACAGTTTCCACAAGGCGCTCGGACACCTGATGTGGGAGTACTGCGGCATGGAGCGGACCGACGACGGCCTGCGCAAGGCCATCGACGGGATCCGTGAACTCAAGCGTGAGTTCTGGTCCAACCTGCGTGTGCTGGGCTCCGCGGAGACGCTGAACCAGTCGCTGGAGAAGGCTGGCCGCGTAGCCGACTTCCTCGAGCTCGGTGAGTTGATGTGCATCGACGCACTCAACCGGCGCGAGTCGTGCGGTGGCCACTTCCGTGGCGAGTCGCAGACCGAGGACGGCGAGGCGCTGCGCCACGACGACGAGTTCGCGTACGTCGCCGCGTGGGAGTTCGCCGCGTCGGATGATCGCGATACCAACGAACCACAGGACTCGATGGGCAGCCCGGTGCTGCACAAGGAGGACCTGATCTATACCGCCATCGAGCTGAAGCAGAGGAGTTACAAGTGAGCGAAGCGAGAGACCGCTTCGGTCTGTACGTGCCCTCTGACCGCGACGCAGCGGTCGAACTGCGAGTGAACAGGAATACACAGTGAGGCTCAAGCTCAACATCTGGCGCCAGGACGGCCCGCAGGACAAGGGCGGCCTGAAGACCTACGAGCTGACCGAGATCTCCGAGGACATGTCGTTCCTGGAGATGCTTGACGTGCTCAATGAGCAGCTCAACGCCAAGGGCGAGGAGCCGGTCGCGTTCGACTCCGACTGTCGCGAGGGCATCTGCGGCATGTGCGGGTTGATGATCAACGGTCAGGCGCACGGCCCCGAGGTCACCACGACCTGCCAGTTGCACATGCGCTCGTTCAAGGACGGCGACGAGATCACCATCGAGCCGTGGCGTGCGGACTCGTTCCCGGTGCTGAAGGACCTCTGCGTCGATCGGTCGGCATTCGACCGGATCATCCAGTCGGGTGGCTTCGTGTCGGTCAACACCGGCTCGGCTCCGGAGGCCAACGCGAACGCGGTGCCTCGCGACAAGGCGATGCGTGCCTTCAACGTGGCGACCTGCATCGGTTGCGGGGCCTGCGTAGCCGCGTGCCCCAACGGCTCGGCCTCGCTGTTCATGGGCGCCAAGGTGACCCACCTGGGCGAGTTGCCGCAGGGCCAGCCCGAGCGCGACACCCGCGTGGTCGACATGGTCGCCCAGCACGACCACGAGGGCTTCGGCGGCTGCACCAACATCGGCGAATGTGCCGCGGCGTGCCCCAAGGAGATCCCGCTCGACGTGATCAGCCAGCTGAACAAGGACCTGCGTACGGCGTTCAAGCACGGCCACTGAGGCGTTTGGCGAGGGGCGTTGACCCGCCCCCGGTCAGCGAGTCCAGACGTACGGCGTTGTGGTCGTGATCGCGACCAGACCCGACCTCTCCAGGATCGGGCGTGACATCGCCGTGCTGTCCGAGTGCAGGTACCGCCACCCCGCGTCAAGCGTGGCGCGCGCACGGGCGGCGGTGAGGGCTCGATACACGCCCCGGCCACGGTGGTCGGGATGAGTCGCGCCGCCCCAAAGACCGGCGACCTCCGTACCGGGTACGAGTTCGAGTCGGCCGGCGCTGATGATCTCGCCCTCGGCCTCGGCGATCCAGAACTGCGCGTGAACCGGATCCCGGTCTAGCCTGGCGAGTACCTCGTCGGCAGTTGGACCGGCGCCGAAGATAGCGGCCTGCAACGCCGCTGCTCGACCGATCACGTCGGCTCGGTCGGGCAGTTGATCGACCCGGCGTACGGTCACACCCGCCGGAGGCTGCGACGCCACGAGCCCGGCGGCTTCCCCGAGCATCACCGTCTCGACCTCTTCCGGGGTTAGGCCAGCGGCGATCAGCCGCTCCCCCAGGTCGGGCGGCGCATCGTGGCCGCGTGACTTCCACTCGAAATCGTCGAGGTTCGACTGGGTCTCGAAATGGGTGATCGTACGCGCGATCAAGTTGTCGAGTTCGGCGCCTGTGAGTCCGCCGAGATCGCGATACGTGACGAAGCCTCCTCGGTCGAAACGCGCTCGCAGCAGCGGCCCGTCGCGCGTCACGTCTTGGGCGCTGCGAACCTCGGCGGTCGTACGCAACTGCTCGTCATAGACGGCGAGCAGTTCGCCGGCAGTCATCGGCCCCGCCGAAGCCAGCCGAGCAGCCACATCAATGCCGCACCCGCCGCGAAGTTGGCCGTCCGCTCGACTGCGTTCGGTCGCGACGTTCGCGTGCCACCGCCGGCCGATCGTACGGACTCACGGAACTCACGCAGTTCACGTAGTTCGCGCAGTTCCTCTGGATCCAACGTTCGCGCTTCGCGGACCCTCGCTGCCAAGGCCGACGAGTCCGGAAGATCTGCTGACTCGGCGGGAAGACCTGCCGGCTCGGCGGGAAGATCTGCTGACTCGCGGGGGGCGCGGGCGGCGGCCGACGTGTGCGCCCACGCGGCGGCGTACATGACCACCCGCGAGAAGTAGTTGATCCACACCAGCAGGATCAAGGCGATGCCGAAGGCCTGGAAGGCCGGCTGGTTCTTGGTCGAGGCCATCAGATAGGTCGAGGCCCACTTCAGTGCCTCGAAACCGAGCGCACCCAGGAGTGCGCCCGACCACAGGGACCGCCGAGGGGTGTCGGGCGCCGCCAGCAGCCGGAACAGCGCGAAGAACAGCAAGGCGTTGGCAGCCAGACCCACCAGCACCGTGAGCACCGCCAACGCGGGGCGAAGTTCGGCGCCCAGCCCGACGAGTGCGAGCAACTTCTCCGAGAAGCCGGTCACCACGCTCGACAGACCCACGCTGACGACGAGCACGATCCCGATGACGCCCAGCGCGGCGAGGTCGCGCACGTAGCCGACCAGGAAGTTCCCCTGCTCCTCGGCCGGCTTCTCGAAGACCGCGAGGAGAGCCGTACGCATCCCGCTGACCCAACTCAGCCCCGAATAGAGCAGGCCGAGCACACCGATCAGCCCGGCCGCGCCGCCGTACTTCGACATAGAGGCCAGCGAGATCTCGCCCTTGCCGTCGCCGATCATCCCCGGCAGCACGGTGCCGATCGCCTCGACCAGATCCTGCTGCGCGTCGGGATAGACGCGCGCGACGTACCCGATCACGAAGAAGGCCAAGGCCAGGATGGGGAAGAACGACAAGAAGGCGAAGTACGTCACCCCGCCGGCCAGCATCGAGCCGTTGACGGTGCCGTAGTGCTGCACCATCCGGATCACGTGGTCGAGCAACGGCACCGTCTCGCGGGCGCGCTCCAGTGTCGCGGTCGCCCGCGTCTTGAATGAACTCATCAGACTCCTCGTCCGAGGGGGAACGCACGAGTCGGCTGCCAGCCGGCCTCGTCATCGTGCAGATAGAGGTGGAACTGCGAGACGTCGAAGAGACACTCGAAGTCGGCTAGTTCGGCGTACGCCCGGTCGAGCGCCACGTCGTCGAGATGATGAGCGATGGTGACGTGGGGGTGGTACGGAAACTTCAGCGGCACGTCGAGAGGCCCCGACCGCAACCGTTGCGCCAGCGCCTCGCACGCCGAGATGCCCTCGGCCACCGTCACGAACACCACCGGGGACACCGGACGGAAGGTGCCCGTCCCGCGCAAGTGAATCCGGAAGGAGGCGACCCCCGCACTCGCACGCTCCAAGTGGGCCGCCACCTCATCGAAATCCTCGACCTCTTGAGGCGGGACGAGCGTGACGTGGGTAGGGATCAGAGCCGCGGTCAGATCACCGATCGAGGTGCGGTAGTCCTGCAATTGCGTAGCCCACGGCTCGGGCACCGCGATCGAGACTCCGACTGTGGGCATCGGATCACTTTAGCCCTGGGAAGTGGTCAGGAAACCCACGCGGTCGTACACGTCACGCAGAGTGGCGGACGCGACCGACTCCGCTCGCTCGCGACCCGAGGCAAGCACGCGGTCGAGTTCCTCGCCATCGGCAAGCAGGGCGAGCGTACGGTCACGAAATGGCGTCACGAACTCCACCACCGCGTCGGCCAGGTCGCCCTTGAGGTCGCCATAGCCACGGCCCTCGTACGCGTTCTCGAGGTCGGGGATGGACGCACCGGTGAGGGCGGAGAAGATCGTGAGGAGGTTGCTGACACCGGGCTTGTTCTCGACGTCGAAGCGCACTTCGGCTTCGCTGTCGGTGACGGCGGAGCGGATCTTCTTGGCCGAGACCTTGGGGTCGTCGAGGAGTTCGATGATGCCGCTGGGTGACGACGCCGACTTCGACATCTTGGCCGTCGGCTCCTGCAGATCGGTGATCTTGGCCGTCTCCTTCAAGATGTAGGGCTCCGGCAGCCGGAAGGTCTTCTTGTAACGGTGGTTGAACCGCTGCGCGAGGTCGCGGGTGAGTTCGAGGTGTTGGCGCTGGTCCTCGCCGACGGGGACGTACGCCGGGCGGTAGAGCAAGATGTCGGCCGCCTGGAGGATCGGGTAGGTGAACAGACCGACGCTCGACGCACCTTCCCCGCCCTTGGCGGACTTGTCCTTGAACTGCGTCATCCGACGGGCCTCACCGAACCCGGTCAGACACTGCAGCACCCAGCCCGCCTGGGCGTGCGCGGGCACCTGACTCTGCACGAAGATCGCCGAGCGCTCCGGGTCGATTCCCATCGCCAGCAACTGCGCTGCCGCGCGTCGGGTGCGTTCGCGCAGCACCTTCGGGTCCTGCTCGACCGTGATCGCGTGCAGGTCGGCGATGAAGAAGAACGGTTCGTAGTCGGCTTGCAGGTCCACCCACTGCCGCAGCGCGCCGAGGTAGTTGCCGAAGTGGAACGAGTCGGCGGTCGGCTGGATGCCGGAGAGTACGCGCGGACGTGCGGTTGGTGCGTCAGACATGGGCAACATTCTTCCAAGACGGCCGATGCAACCGATCCCGGGGTTCGTGAGTCGTCTGGTCATGAGCACCACAAAGAACTCGGCGGCTGTCGTCGAGGTGGGAGTCTGGGGCATGGCCGGGAGCGCCGAGGAGCACGTCCAGGAGGTCTATGAGGCCTCCTATCGGCGCCTGGTCGGCCAACTCACCGGCGTCACCGGCGACCCGGTCGAGGCCGAGGACGTGGTGATGGAGGCGTTTGCTCGGGCGCTCAACGCCGGACGCGCCTTCCAGCGCACCGACAATCCCGAGGCGTGGCTGCGTACGGTCGCCGTGAACGTGGCACGGAGCCGCTGGCGACGGCAACGCTGGTTTCGCGATCGCGCCGCGCAGTGGGTGGCCGAGTCTGCGTACGAAGACCTGCCCGCCGACCGCATCGCGCTGCTCGCAGCACTGCGCCGACTCCCCCACCACCAGCGAGAGGCGCTCGCGTTGTTCCACTTCGCCGACCTGCCCGTGCACGAAGTCGCCGACACCCTCGGCGTGCCAGTGGGCACCGTGAAAGCTCGACTGTCTCGCGGTCGAGCGGCACTGGCCGACCTGCTGGCCGATGACTTCGACGACCCACAAGGAGCCCCGTCATGAACCCCACCGAGCTTCCCCACGAGATCGCCGAGCGGGTGCGGATCCCGCACTTCGATGACGTACGCACTCGGGCAACGGCCGCGCGCAAGCGTCGACAGCGCAGGGCGACAGTGGGCTCCATCGCCGCAGCGGCCGTGATCGCGGGAGTGGGCTGGCAGTTCCTCGACGCGCCGCGCAGCGACACGGGCCCGGCCACGTCCGCGCCCTCGGTCGCCTCGTCGACGTTCACTCCCTCGGTCCCCGAATCGAGTGACCGGCCCGGGGTCGACCCGCGCTTGCCCTCGGACGTACGGGAACTGCTGTCGCGCAAACTCGTGCACCCCTGGCCGCCGCACGGCGCCTCGGACGGGACCGTCGCCGTGACGTGGCGCGCATGCAAGGGGGCGCGCCACTGCGAGTTCGCGGTGGTGACGCAAGACCCGGATGGCGACGTCTTCGGCCGCGTGCTGGGTTCGCAACCAGTGGGCATGGCCGCGGTCAGTGACGGGTGGCTGCTGACACAGTTCGGTGACGACACGCTCGTACGCATGCGCTCCGACGGCGATCGTGTGGAATTGCGACAAGGCGACTGGACCGAGCCGCGCCCGGGTGACGAAGTCGTGATGCTGGACGGCGTCGGCATGGTCAGTTATGACGCGACGCGCGCAATCGCCTATCGGATCAACCAGCCGTTATGGCAGGCGGGCTATCAGACGCCGGACGGGCGGCTCGTCGTCGCGGAGGGCAACCAGAAGTCCGGCTGGTCGCTGCGCTCGACCGCTGACGGGGAGAACTGGAGCCTCGATGAGGCCGCGCTTCGACGTGCCCGTCGTCCACGTCGACGTGACCGGTCACGGCGACCACATCTTTGCCGTGGCAGTCGCCCAGAGCGACAAGGACTTCTTCGTCCCCGGCGCCTGGGTCAGTTCCGATGGTGGCGAGAGTTGGCTGGACGTGAAGGGACTGGACACTGGCACTGACCGCAACTCTGCTCCGCAGAATCCGAGCGGCATCGCGGTGGACAGCCACGGCAACGCCTACCTCAGTGCGGACGGCGGGCTGATCATGATCGACTCCGAGGGCAATGCCTTGCCCATTCCCGTCGTCGGCGTGGACCGAACACCGTTCGCCAGCGGCGATGGGGTCTGCATGCTGGGCAGCGACGACCACGGCCCACTGATGTGCAGCAACGACGGAACCGAATGGTACGAGCGGGCGATCCCTGGTTTCGTGAGTGGGAACTGACTCAACGGGTCTTGAGGTGCAGCCTCGCGCTGGCGAGGATCACCAGCAGTCCCGCGATGGACAGCGCGATGCCCGCGAGCGCCGGCGAGCGATAGCCGTACCCCGCCGCGATCACGACGCCACCCAGCCAGGCGCCCAGGGCGTTGGCGATGTTGAGCGAGGCGTGGTTCATCGCCGCGCCCAGGGTCTTGGCGTCACCGGCGACCTCCATCAGTCGCAGTTGCAAGCACATCACCAGCAGCGACCCGAGGATCGGCGTCAGGAAGGCCGCAGGCAGCAGACCCCAACCGGTGGGCGCGGTCACCCAGAAGAGTGCGAGTACGACAGCCAGCCCGGCCGCCCCCATCAGCAGTGCCCGGAAGACCGACCAGTCGGCGAGCACGCCGGCCAGCCACATGCCGAGGACGCTGCCGATGCCGAACACGAACAAGAAGATCGGCACCGCGCTCTCGTGCAGTCCTGCGACCTCGGTGACGGTCGGCGCGATGTAGGAATAGACCGCGAACATGCCGCCGAAGCCGATCGCGCCGGCCAGCAACGTCAGCCAGACCTGAGGGAGTTTGAAGGCGCGCAACTCCGTACGCCAGGACGCATCAGCGTTGCCCTCGGACACGGGTACGAATGCCGCGACGAGCGCGAAAGTGAGCACACCGAGCGCGGCCACGGACCAGAAAGCCAGTCGCCAGCCAAGCTCTTGGCCCATCCAGGTGCCGAAGGGAACGCCGACCACTTGAGAGACCGAGATGCCCATCATCACCTGGGAGATGGCGCGGCCCTTGCGGTTGGGCGGAACCATCGCGGCGGCCACCAGGCTGGCGACTCCGAAGTAGGCCCCATGCGGCAGGCCGGCTGCGAATCGCGCCAGGAAGAGCAGGCCGTACGAGCCTGCGATCGCGCTGGCCGCATTGCCGAGCGCGAACGTCGCCATCAACGCGATCAGGAGCCCTTTGCGCGGTAGCTTCGTGGTCAGCACAGCCAGCACGGGGGCGCCGACGACGACGCCCAGGGCGTACGCCGAGATGACGTGACCCGCCTGCGGGATCGAGACGGCGACGCCGTCCGCGATCTGCGGCAGCAGGCCCATCGTGACGAACTCGGTCGTACCGATCGCGAAACCACCCATGCCGAGCGCGATCATCGCGAGCAGATGGTGGCGGGCGGGCGTTTCGACGTCGGCGCGGGTCGCGGTCGCGGCGCTGAGTTCTGGGCTCGATTCTGCGCTCGATTCTGGGCTCGATTCTGGGCTCAGTTCTGCGCTCAATTCTGGGGACGCGGTCATGCGGTGGACTTCCAGCAGGTGCGGGTGAAGGCGAGTCGGCGCCCCTACCAACAGGCGCCAACACGGGCCGTCGCAGGTCGCGAACCGACGGCTCCATGATGGGACGTCACCGGGACCCGCGTCCATTCGCCGACCTGTCGCATCTGCTCCGCGCAACCCGGCCCACCTGTCGCATCTGCTCCGCGCAACCCGGCCCACCTGTCGCATCTGCTCCGCATCCTGTGGAGAACTCGAGCACTAGCGACAGGTCGAGGTCAGTTTCGTGCGCAGACGCGACAGGTCGAGGCTACTTTCGTGCGCAGACGCGACAGGTCGATGATGGGGGGATGCCAGAGGGAGACGCGGTGCTGCGTACGGCGCGACGACTCGACGCCGCGTTGCGTGGGCGCGAGATCACCCGCTCGGACCTTAGGTTTCCCAGCGTCGCGGCGGTCGACCTGAGTGGGCGTACGACTCTCGAAGTGATCGCGCGCGGCAAGCACCTGTTGCACCGACTCAGCGGCGACGTGACGCTGCACTCGCACCTCAAGATGGAGGGCTCGTGGCGGATCTTCGAGTCCGCTCCTCCGACTCGCGACCACCGGATCAGAGCCGTGCTGCATACCGAGGGCCCGGTCGCAGTGGGACGCCAGCTGGGCAACCTGGACGTCGTACGCACCGAGCGCGAGGACGCGCTCGTCGGTCACCTCGGTCCCGATCTACTCGGCGCTGACTGGGACGCCGAGCGAGCGGCGGCAAACCTGAGTGCGGACGGCCGAGCCCTGGGTGAGGCGCTGCTCGATCAGCAGGTCCTGGCCGGCCTGGGCACGATGTGGGTCAGCGAGGCACTTTTTGCGGCGCGGCTCAATCCTGGTTCGCAACGTCGTGACCCCGACGAGTTGGCGACGCTGATCCAACACGCGCATCGCTTGATCCACGACGCGGTCGACAAGCCCCGCGGGCGTGGTCGTGGCGAGTCCGCGATGCTCGCCTACGGCCGGGTCGGACTCCCCTGCCAGCGATGTCGTACGCCGATCCGCGCCGTCGCGGTCGGGCCTCCGGGACGCCAGCGCACCCTGAACTACTGCCCGACCTGTCAGGAGGGGTTGGCGCCCGGCGACGACGGCAGCCGGACCGCGAGCAGCCGGGTGCGCCGACCGTCGCGCACTGTCAGATAGACCTTGTCCTTGCTCGGGCCGGCGTGCGAGACCACGGGCGTCGTCGTCACGCGAGCGAATCGACGATCCTGACTGATCGAGCCCAGCGCGGCATCGGTCCAGAAGAGACTCAGTTCGTTGTCCCGAGGGGGTTCGGCCCCGCTCCAGCGCCGGTTGCGCAACCCGATCACCCGATCGTAGGCAGTGTCCAGAGCCGCGAGTTCCTCGTTCGAGCCCTTGAACGCGCCCGGCAGCGTCGACAGCTTCGAGCCGTCCTCCAGCGCCACCCGTACGACCGAGGTGACGGGCGCGTCGTCCGTGGCCTCCTCGACCTGGAGGTAGGCCGAACCAGCATCCGTCAGGATCTCGGTCAGACGTGGCGGGCTGTCGGTTTCGGCCTCGGCATCGATCATCGTCTCGCGTACGCCGGTCAGAGTGAGGTCGCCAGCGTCATCGCTGCCCCACACCGCGAAGCGCACCGTGCCGAGCGGGCCGTCGTCGGCGACTGCGGTGAGCAGGGTCGACCCGTCGGGCGAGAGCGCCAGCGGCGCCTGGATGCCCGGCACGTCGCCCAGCCCACCGTCGAGGACCGCGTGCACCTTGGGCTTGCCCGGTCGGCTGAGGTCGAGACTGACGATGTCGTCGCGCAACTGTAGGAGGAGCCGCTCGCCGTCGGGGGTGATCACGGCATCGGCCAACCGAGACCGCGCCCCGCCAGCCGCGGAGAAGTCGTACGACCGCACGAACTTCGGCCGCGACTTGTCGATGCGCGCGATCTCGATCGTCCAGCGACGACCGAAGCCGTGGGCGAAGACGTAGGCGAACTTGCCGTCGGGGTGCAGCACCGTGGTGCTGTATTCGGCCTTCTTGAGCGCCCGACTCGACTTGCTGTGGACGGCCTTCTTGATCGACTTCCTGGTCAGCCGATGCCGGATCAACTGATCGTCATCGGTCGTGACGAAGAACCGACCGTCGGCCGAGATCTGCCCGTCCCAATATCCCGAGCCGATCCGCGTCTGAGCCTCGATGGTCGCCGAGTCCGTCTCGCTGGCCTGCGCACCTGCCGGAGCGGTCAGACCCGCAAGCAGCGCGCAGGCAGCGACGACGGTCGTACGAGTTCCCGAGAGCACGGGCGAACCCTAACCCGCGATCAGAGCGCGGCGAGAGCCTCGTTGAAGGTCGCCGATGGACGCATCACGGCCGCCGTCTTCTCCGCATCGGGGCGGTAGTAGCCCCCGATGTCGGCGGGCTGACCCTGCACCGCGATCAACTCCTCGGCGATCTGGGTCTCGTTGGCGCGCAGCGACTCGGCCAGCGGCTTGAAAGCAGCCGCGAGGTCGACGTCGTCGGTCTGCTTGGCCAACTCCTCTGCCCAGAAGAGCGCGAGGTAGAAGTGCGAGCCACGGTTATCGATGGAGCCCAGGCGACGACCCGGCGACTTGTTCTCGTCCAGGAACGACGCGTTGGCGCGGTCGAGGGTCGCCGCCAGTACGCGAGCGCCGTCGTTCGAAGCAGCCTCAGCGAACTTCTCCAGCGACTCGGCCAGCGCCAGGAACTCACCCAGGCTGTCCCAGCGCAGGTAGTTCTCCTTCACCAGCTGCTGGACGTGCTTGGGCGCCGAGCCGCCGGCGCCGGTCTCGAACAGCCCACCACCGTTGATCAGCGGCACGACCGACAGCATCTTGGCCGAGGTGCCGAGCTCGAGGATGGGGAAGAGGTCGGTGTTGTAGTCACGCAGCACGTTGCCGGTGACCGAGATCGTGTTCTTGCCCTCGCGGATGCGTTCGAACGAACGCGCACACGCCAAAGCCGGCGCCAGGATCTCGATGTCGAGACCAGCTGTGTCGTGCTCTGGGAGGTATTCGCGGACCTTCGCGATCAGGTTGGCATCGTGCGCGCGAGTCTCGTCGAGCCAGAAGATCGCCGGGTCGCCGCTGGCGCGAGCGCGGGTGACCGCGAGCTTGACCCAGTCGCGTACGGGCACGTCCTTGGTCTGGCAGGCACGCCAGATGTCACCGGCCTCGACGTCGTGCTCCATCAGCACGTCGCCGGCCGCATTCTTGACGCGTACGGTGCCAGCCGAGGCGATCTCGAAGGTCTTGTCGTGCGAGCCGTACTCCTCCGCGGCCTGGGCCATCAGACCGACGTTGGGCACCGATCCCATCGAGGCGGGGTCCAGAGCGCCGTTGGCCCGGCAGTCGTCAATCGCGGCCTGGTAGATGCCGGCGTACGACGAGTCGGGGATCACCGCGAGGGTGTCCTGCTCCTCGCCTGCGGCATTCCACATGTGTCCCGAGGTGCGGATCATCGCGGGCATCGAGGCGTCGACGATCACGTCCGACGGCACGTGCAGGTTGGTGATGCCGCGGTCGGAGTCGACCATCGCCAGCGCGGGACCTTCGCTCATCGCCTGCTCGAAGGCCGCCTTGATCTCGGCGCCGTTGGATAGCGCGTCGAGTCCGCCGAGGATCGCGCCGAGTCCGTCATTGGCACTCAGACCGGCGGCAGCGAGGTCGTCGCCGTACTGCTCGAAGACGTCGGCGAAGTACGCGCGCACCACGTGCCCGAAGATGATCGGGTCGGAGACCTTCATCATCGTCGCCTTGAGGTGCACCGAGAACAGCACGCCCTCGGCCTTGGCGGTGGCGATCGCGTTGCGCAGGAACGCATCGAGGTGGGCGGCCTGCATCACGGTCGCGTCGACGATCTCACCGGCGAGGACCTTCAGGCCCTCCTTGAGCACGGTCACGTCACCGTTCGCGGCTTCGAGTTCGATGCTCAGCGTGTCATCGGCGGGCAGTACGACCGACTGCTCGTTGGACTTGAAGTCGTGGTCGGCCATCGTGGCGACGTTGGTCTTGGAGTCGGCACTCCAGGCCCCCATCGAGTGCGGGTGCTTGCGGGCGTACGCCTTCACCGACTCGGGCGCGCGCCGATCGGAGTTGCCCTCGCGCAGCACCGGGTTGACCGCCGAGCCCTTGACGCGGTCGTAGGCCGCGCGCGCCGCCTTCTCCTCGTCGGTGCTCGGGTTGTCGGGGTAGTCGGGCAGGTCGTACCCCTGCTCCTGCAACTCCTTGATCGCGGCCTTGAGCTGCGGGATCGAGGCCGAGACGTTGGGAAGTTTGATGATGTTGGCCTCGGGCGTCTTGGCGAGCTCGCCGAGTTCGGCGAGGGCATCGCCGATGCGCTGCTCCTCGGACAGACGATCGGGGAATTGGGCGATGATGCGCCCGGCCAGCGAGATGTCGCGCGTCTCGACGGGCACGCCCGCCTTCGCGGCGTACGCCTCGATGATCGGGAGGAAGGAGTACGTCGCCAGCAGCGGCGCCTCGTCGGTGTGCGTGTAAATGATCGGCTGGCTCACCCTGGGGACGCTAGTCGCCCGCTCCGACAGGCGGCAAACCGGTCCCGGAAAGTGTCCGTGCCCCCAGGTAGAGTCCTCCCGTCGCGGGGGGCGATCTCCCCTGCTTTGCCTCGCATAGGAGACCCAACACATGAGTGAGATTGCAGAAGGCGTGGAGGTCGTCGAAGAGGAGGCGACCATCGTCCAGAAGATGTTGGCCGAGTTGATCGGCACGTTCACGCTGGTGTTCATCGGCTGCGGCGCGGCGCTGCTCAGCGGCGCGAACGTGATGGTGACCGGCACCGCGTTCGGTCTGACCGTGCTGACGATGGCGTACGCCTTCGGCCGTGTCTCTGGCGGACACTTCAACCCGGCCGTCACCCTCGGCGCGGCGATCGCCGGGCGGCTGCCGTGGAAGTCGCTGCCGCTCTATTGGGTGGTCCAGGGCCTCGGCGGCATCCTCGCGGGCGGCGTCCTCTTCGTGGTGATGCAGGGCTTCCCCGGTTTCGACGTGAACGCAGGCTTCGCCACCAACGGTTTCGGCGACCAGACCGAGTTCAACTTTGCCTGGTGGGCGGCCCTGTTGCTTGAGTTCGTGCTGACCGCGATCTTCCTGCTGGTCATCTTGGGCACCACCGACGCACGCAGCGAGACCTCGGCGATGGCTCCCCTGGCGATCGGCCTGTCGCTGGCGATGATCCACTACGCGTCGATCCCCGCGACCGGCACCTCGGTCAACCCGGCTCGTTCGGTCGGCGTGGCGCTGTATGCGGGCATGGATCACATCGCCCAACTGTGGGTCTTCATCCTCGCGCCGCTGCTCGGCGCCGCCGTTGCCGGTGCGCTCTACCCGCTGCTCTTCGGTGGCCCCAAGGCCGTGCCCGGTTCCGGCCTCGGCTTCGGCGGCCCGCGTACGCACGAGGTCGACTCCTATCAACAGCAGTGGAACCAGCAGGACTGGCAGGCCGGCGCCTGGCAGGGCCAGCACGGTGGCCAGCCCCAGCAGCAGTGGGGTGCTCCCCAGCAGCCTGCCCAGCAGTGGGACCAGCCCGCCCAAGGGGCGCCTTCGCCGCGGCAGTGGGACCAGCCCGCCCAGCAGCCACCCGCCCAGCAGCCGCCCGCCCAACAGTGGGGGCAGCCGGCGGAGCCACCGCGTCAGTTCGGGCAGGACTGGCAAGAAGGTGACGACGACGGTCGCACCCAGATCCGCCCCAACGACTGAGTTTCAGTTGCGAGCCCGCTGATCCCACCCCGGGGTCAGCGGGCTCGTGCTCTCAGGCTCCAATCGCCCCAGAGACCGCCGGATCTGGCCACCAGTCCGACCCCTTCGACGTACGCCCGCGACTCGCTGCGTCCGCTCACGTCCACCCTGAGTTCGACGGCCCCCTCGAAATCGGCCATCCAGGTCTTCACCGCAACTCCCGTTTCGGCGACATTGGCGATCTCCTGCCCCGGTCGTACGACAAAGCCGTCGCCGAGCCGCAGCGCGCGCGGCATCCACAAGCCGAAACCGTCATTCGCTTCGCTCGACTCCATTCCTGCCGGTGGCCGACCGCTGACCTCACGACCGCACCACCACACATTGCCGTCGCGATCTTGGGCCAACAGGTCGCGGACGACCCACAGCCTGCGATCAGCGCCGTCGTACGCGGTGGACACGAGCGCCGTCGTCGGCACGCCCTGGCGTGCCTCGCCGGGCTCGATATTCACGACAACTCGTTCGGCGTCGTTGGCGGTGACGTCGTAGGTCCAGGTGATCCCCGGCTCGTACGCCAACCACGGATTGTCGATCGTGTCGACGAAGTCGCCCGGACGCGGTGACGGCGTGGGAATCTGCAACCCGTCGACCCCCGTCGGCGCGAGCACCGGTGGGGCGCCCCCACAAGCGGTCAGCAACCCGACGCCGAGCAGGCTCAGCACGGTACGGCGAGCGGGATGTGGCATGCGCACAGGATGCCTGACCGCGTGACGAGCAGAAGTCCCGCCGCTGCTAAGTTGCCAGACAAGCCCTCTATCTCTAGGAGATCCTCGTGAGCACCTCGCCCCTCAAGGTGGCCGTGACCGGCGCTGCCGGACAGATCGGCTACAGCCTTCTCTTCCGTCTGGCGGCCGGAGCGCTGGGCGATCGTCCGATCGAGTTGCGTCTGCTGGAGATCGAGCCGGCGCTGCCCGCGCTTGAGGGCGTCGTGATGGAGCTCGACGACTGCGCGTTCCCGCTGCTCGCGGGCGTGGAGATCGGTGCCGACCCGGCCGCGATCTTCTCGGGCGCCAACGCCGCCATGCTCGTCGGCGCGATGCCGCGCAAGGAGGGCATGGACCGTGCCGACCTGCTCGCCGCGAACGGCAAGATCTTCACCGGCCAGGGCAAGGCCCTCAACGACAACGCCGCGGACGACATCAAGATCCTGGTGACCGGCAACCCGGCCAACACCAACGCTCTGATCGCCCAGTCCAACGCCCCCGACATCCCCAAGAATCGCTTCAACGCGCTGACCCGCCTGGACCACAACCGGGCCAAGTCGATGCTGGCCAAGAAGCTCGGCGTCGCGGTCGACGAGGTCAAGAACCTCGCGATCTGGGGCAACCACGACGACTCGATGTATCCCGACCTCTTCAACACCACGGTCAATGGTGCCTCTGCCGCCTCGCAGGTGGACGAGTCCTGGATCACCGAGGAATACATCCCCAAGGTCGCGACCCGCGGTGGCGCGATCATCAAGGCACGCGGCCTGTCGAGTGCTGCGTCCGCGGCCAACGCCACGATCGACCACATGCGCGACTGGCTCAACGGCACGTCGGAGTGGGTGTCGATGTCGGTGCCGTCCGACGGGTCGTACGACGTCACCGAGGGCATCATCTCCTCGTTCCCCTGCACCGTGGAGAACGGCGAGTGGAAGATCGTTCAGGGCGTCGACCTCAACGACTTCTCCCGTGAGCGGATTGCCGCGTCGGTCGCGCGCCTGGAGAGCGAGCGCGACCAGGTGAAGGAACTGGGTCTGATCTGACCTAGAGCGTCGGCTGGTCGGGGATCGTCTGCGCCAAGGCGATCAGCGCGATCCCCGTCCCGGCCAACAGCAGGGCATCGAGCGGCTTGGAGCGTACGGCCAACATGCCCGCGTCCCTGGTCGGGAGCACCAGCCGGATCGCAGACGCGGCCACCAGCGCCGCAGCGATGCAGCGTACGCCCACCCGCCAGTCGCTGAAGTAGGCGATGGCGACACCGGTGACCGCGACCGCCAAGATCACCAGATAGAACGCGCCCCCGATGGTGGAGGGATAACGCCTGGCCTCTGCGTCGGGCCCGACCGCGACCTCGCCGTCGACGAGTCGCTCGGCCGAGACCGGGGGTACGTCCTCCGGCGGCTTGAGTCCGCGCGGGTCCTCGGTCACGAGGCGTTCTGCTCCGCTGCGGACACGATGTTGCTCAGCAGCATCGCCCGCGTCATCGGGCCGACGCCCCCGGGGTTGGGCGAGACCCAGCCTGCCTTGTCCCAGACATCGTCGGCGACATCGCCCGCGATCTTGCCGTCGACCCGACTGACGCCCACATCGAGGACGGCGGCGCCTTCCTTGATCATGTCGGCACTGATGATGCCCGGCACCCCGGCCGCGGCGACCACGATGTCTGCGGAGCGGGTGTAGTCCGCGAGGTCGCGGGTGCCGGTGTGACACAGCGAGACGGTCGCGTTCTCCGAGCGGCGGGTCAGCAACAGGCCGAGCGGTCGTCCGACGGTGATGCCGCGACCGACGACCACCACGTCGGCTCCCGCGATCGGCACGTCGTGACGGCGCAACAACTCCACGATCCCGAAGGGAGTGCAGGGCAGCGGTGCGGGCTTGCCGAGCACCAGCCAGCCGAGATTTGTCGGGTGCAGTCCGTCGGCATCCTTGGCTGGGTCGATCAGACCGAGCACCCGGTTCTCGTCGCGACCGCGCGGGAGCGGCAACTGGACGATGTATCCGGTGCAGGTTTCGTCGGCGTTGAGCCCGCGTACGGCCTCCTCGATCTCATCCTGGGTCGCGACCTCGGGGAGTTCGACGCGGATGGACTCAATGCCGACTTCGGCGCAGTCCTTGTGCTTGCCGTTGACATACCACCGCGAGCCGGGGTCGTCCCCGACGAGCACGGTGCCCAGCCCCGGCGTGATGCCTCGCTCGCGAAGGGCGGCGACGCGGGTCTTGAGTTCGTCCTTGATGGCGGCGGCGGTGGCTGTCCCGTCGAGTCTCTGCGCGGTCACCAGGCCAGTCTAGGGATGCCTGCGGTCAGGCGCCGACGGGCGCCCCGACCCGTTCGAGGTGGCGTTGTGCGGCCGTAGAAGCCGGGTGCGCGAGCACCGCCGCCGCGATGCCGATGGCGGCGATGACGATCCAACCGGGCGTACCCCATTGCAGAGCCAAGAATGTGTAGAGAGCCGGGAACACCACGGACTCGACCTGGTAGCCCATCCCCCATACGCCTTGATAGTCACCGAGGCGACGGTGGTCGGAGAGTTCACTGGTGAAGCCCCAGTCGGCCGCGCTCTGCCACAACTCGGCGCCGGTGATCGTCACGTGCCCGGCCCAGATCAGCACGATCGAGACCCACCCGACCGTCTCGTGCGTGACCGCGAGCAGGGCGCAGGAGATCAGGAAGGCCCAGCCGGACCAGCGTACGGCTCTGAGCGAACCACTCACCGAGTCGGCGACGCGCGATGCCCGGACCTGCAGCAGCACCGCCAAGACGGTGTTGGTGCCGAAGAGCCAGGCCAGCAGGGAATGTGGGGCATCCGTACGCTCGACGAGCCACAGCGGGACCACGACGTTGAGCAGGACCTGGTTGGACGAGAGCACACCGTTGCAGATCGCCAGCGCGACGAACCCGACGTTGCGCCACGCGGCGGGCGCGGTCGTGACGGTGTCCGCGAACGTGTGCACGTGAACGGTGCGCTGGATCGCCGGCAACATCACCGCGATCATGACCGCGTTGAGCACGAGGAGCAGGCCGGTCAGGATCGGGATCAGGCGTACGGCTCCGACGCCGATCCCCAGGGCGACCCCGCTCGCGCCCGCACCCAGCGTGTAGCCGACGTTGCGGGCGGCACGCATGTAGGCGTTGGCGCGCACTCGGGTTTCTCGTTCGAAGACCGCGATCCGATAGACGTTGCGGGCGTTGCGTCCGGCTGTCTCGAAGATCGCGAGCGTAGAGAGCATGGCGACGAACGCGACCATGCCGCCGAGCAACGGCCAGACGAAATAGAGCGCGGCCTCGACCGCGCTGGCGAACACCCACAGCGGCTTCGCGCCGACGCGGTCGGCGAGGCGGCCCATCGGGAGTTGGAGCAGGAGCGTCACGGCGGCCGCGATCGACATGCCGAGTCCGACCTGAGCGCCCGTCAGTCCGACGATCTGGGTGAAGAAGACGGCCGTGCCGGTGAGGAAGGAACCGGTGGCGAACGCGGAGAGTACGCATTGCAGCGCCAGGTCCCGCTCGAGCTTCGTCGGCGGGAGGATGCGTCGCCAGGAGGTCGCCATCACCTCTCCTTTATCTTGACATCAAGATAACAGCGGCGACTGTGCCGTGTCACTCTCTCGTCAACGGGCGTCTCGAAACCACGCCCCACCGGTGGTTGAGGAGCCCGCGCCAGCGGGCGTCTCGAAACCACACCCCACCGGTGGTTGAGGAGCCCGCGCCAGCGGGCGTCTCGAAACCACGCCCCGGCCAAGCACCCTGGCTACCCTCCCCATGTGGCCACCACCCCGAGCGACCTGACAGTGATCACCCGCTGGCTCGACAGCCTGAACGACGACAGCTTCGTCGCGGTGACCGGTCCGACGAGCGAGCGCTACACCCAGGACGAGGCGCACCAGGACGCCCACGAACTGATCGCCGCGCGCGGGCTCGCACCCACCACGGCGTACGTCGTATGGCACCACCAAGCACACCAGCGGGCGTTCGACCGCCGCAGAAATCTGACGGGGCCGCTGCTGCTCTACTTCGGCGGCGATCGCGAGCTCGTGACTGCCAAGTTGGGTGGAGTCCCCGAGGGGTTCGAGCTCTCCGGCGGGCGTACGGACACCGAGGCGTTCGCCCTGCATCGCAAGCTGGATCTGCGCGCCGTCGACGCTCACGACGCGGGCCAGGTGGCCGAGGTCTTCGACCGGTTCGCGTCCGGCCACACCCGCACCCTGAGCGGGATCCGATCACTGGACGAGCCACCCAGCGACTCCGTGATCGCGTGGGTGCGTACCCTGCTCGCTGACACTTCCGTCCCGCCCGAGTCGCGGGGGGACGCACTCGAATTCCTCGAAGCCGCGCGAGCCGTCAACGACACAGACCTTGAGGTCGCGTACGCCGCGCGCGACGAGATCCTGCGGACCACCGACGGCTGGCACATCGCCGTCCTGGCGCTCATCCGGTCGGCATGGCTGCGCTCGTGGACGCCTGCGGCGGCACTCGTACGCGAGCTCGCCACAGATCCCGAACTCGGCGAGCGTGCCCTGATCGCCTGGCCCGACGCGACATCCCTCGCGCAGGCCCGTGAGTTGAGGCATCCGGTCGCCGCCGCTCGAATCCGCGCCTTCCTGGAGAGTCGCGACGCGCGCGCGGTGGCGGTCGAAGACGCCGTGGCCGCGCAGGCGGCACCCGACGAGACCAGTGTGGACGCCCTGGCCGCGCAGCTCGCGACGATCGAGCTGGCACCCGACGATGACTGCAGGCCCTATCGCGGCTTTGACCTCGGAGCGGTGCTGGACGTCGTACGAGACCCTGCGATCCCGGACTGGCTGCGCGCCAAAGTGGCCGATCACGGTGAGAGGGTCTTCGGGCGACTGCGCCGAGATCTCCAGCAGCCCGGAGCGATTTGGGGAATGCCGCGCGAGGTGGTGGAACGGCACGTGTTCGAGTGGCCGGCGGCCGTGGAGGCGGTGCGTGCCTCGCTTCCCGACGAAGGCTGGCGGGGTCCGGACGTCACCAACAAGTACGAGTGCCGCGACACGCTGCCCGACGTACAGACGTTGACGCCCGCGCAGGCCGAGTGGTTCCACGAGCAGGTCAAGTCCGCCGCGGCGCGATCCACGCCGTTGGATCTGGACGCCTGGGGCTACCTGTTGGAGCCGCTTGCGGCGTGTCGACTGTTCACGCACGCGGATGCTGAGGCGTTGTTGCCGATCTGGCGCACGCAACTCGTCGGCAAGCACGACAACTACCAGAACACGCAGCCCGCACTGTTGTCGTACGCGTTGGGTTTGCTGCAACTGGGGCATCCGCAAGCGCACGAGGTGGTGCAGGCGATCGCCAAGCTCAAGCAGAAGTGGGCAGGTCCTCTGCAGACGGTGCTCGCGGCCTGGCAAGGCATGGAGGACCAGCGGGACCTGCTGTGGCGCCAAGCTGTGGACGAGAGTCTGGAGCCGCAGTACGCCGCGATCGCCGCCTGGATCATGACCGAGGCGCGCCTCGCCGGTGTGCATCCGGTGTATGCGGCGGCGCGGCTGTGGGAAACCGCGCAGACGGGGAGCGTACGGACGGCGTACTCCGTCGGCCAGGCTGCGCTGCGACTGGGAATCGAGTTCGCCAGTGATCATCCGCGGTTGCTGAATACGAATGGAAAGGTGACACCCGAGCATCTGGCCTGGGTCGAAAGGATGGCAGTCGACCCACACTTGAGCGAGGACTTCAAAGCGGCGCTGCCCACGCAGGTCGGCCGCTGGGACTGACTTCCTGAATGTCACGATCCTGTGATGTGCGCGTGAGTCTCGTGAGACGCGCGCGATCGAGGGTTGTCGTACGCCACCAGTCCGCGCCAGCGGCCCGTCAAGGAGAAGCATCGTGATCCGCATCAACACCGCCCGAATTTCCGCCGCTGCACTCGGTCTGACGCTCGCAGTGAGCCTCACCGCGTGCGGCGCCGACTCGGAGCCGGTCAAGACTTCGCCAGGTGCGTCCACCTCCACGACAGCACCGATCGTTACCCGCGGCTACAGCTTCCCTGCCGGAATGATCGACGGAGGTCTCGTCCCCGACGGCCCGTTCAAGGGCAAGCTCTTCAGCCGGATCGAGGGCACCATCACGATGCCCCCCGGCGACGGTCCGCACCCGGTCGCGATGCTGGTGCACGGCTCGTACCCCGTGTGCATCTCAGCGAAGGACAACAAGGTGATCGGCACCGGCGCGAACACCGTCGCCTGGCCCGAAGCCTGCGCGGACATGGCCCAGCCGGGCAACCCGCTCTCCAGCGGTCATGACTACGTACGCTCCTCGGCGTCGTTCGGCTACATCGCCCAGGAGTTGGCTCGTCGAGGGATCGCGACGGTGGCCCTCGATGTCAACGTCAAGGAGACCTGGTGGAGCGGTGAGCCCGACGCGCGGGCCGCGCAGAAGGCGCTGCTGCAGATCCACCGCTCGCTGGTCGAGGACTTCAACGCCGGCAAGGACCACGGGATCGACTGGGCGGGTGACCTCAAGGGACGCTTCGACCTCGACAAGCTGGCCCTGGTCGGCCACAGCTCCGGAGGCGGGTACGTCCTCGCCGAGATGCTCGGCAAGGAACCGATCGAGGGGCTCGATGCCGTCGTCGCGATCCAGCCGGCCGACAACTCCGGGCTGCCGAAGGACTCCGCGCCCGTGCCGACGCTGACCATCGCGGGCGAATGTGACGAACAGGTCGGCGCGACCGGCCCGGGTGAACTCGCGCAGCAAGTGGCCAAGGGCAAGGCCGGCAATCCCGTCGTGGAACTCATGCTGGGCCACACCACGCACATCGGTGTCGTGGGCGCGGGCGATGGAGACCCCAGCCTCGGCATGGTCTACAGCGTCGACTCACCCAACTGCAAGCCCGCGAAACTGGCCGCGCCAGGCGCGATGCAGGCCGTGACGGCCGACGCGACGGCAACCTTCCTCGCCGACATCTTTGCCGGGCGTACGAAGTTTGAGTTCAACCCGGCGCCGGGTGTGCCCGTGACGACGAAGGCCCTGCAGGGCGCCGAGGTCAGCGTGTCCAAGACCTCCCTGACCCCCGTCGTCAACGACCCGCAGGCGATCAAGTTCACCGAGTCCGAGGACGAGATCGTGCCCCCGCTGCCCAACGGCGTGAAGTTGATCCACGAGTCCGGCGCGAACGGCGGCGACGTCTAGGTCGGGTGGGCGCTCCGTCCCGTGCGAGTTCACGCGTACGTCCGAACTGGCACGGGTTGGAGGGTTCCAAGCGGTACGAGTTCAGGCGTACGCGTGAAGTCGTACGACCGCGGGCTGGGAAGAGCTCGCGGAACGCCGTGATTCACACGTTGAAGCGGAACGCGCATCGGTCAGCCCGGAGCTGCTGTCCCGCCGAGGCCAATACCGGAACGCGCCATCTTGCCGCTTGCGATGCTTAGGGGTGCCACATAGTGACACCTGCAAGCACCGCAACCACGTTTGGTCGCCGCAGCCCTGTGCCGAAGTACGTCGCAGAGAAGGTCAGCCGCTCAACTGCTTCTGCGAGAGCAGCAGGAGCACGACACCGGCTCCCACCAAGTAGGTCCCCACGCCAAGCAGGATCCAGTGCTGACGAACGGCGAAATGCTGGTCAGGATCCAACGGGTCATATTTGACGCGGAAGGTGTCGCCCCTCTTGCCCCAGAGGAACCGCTGCTCGGAGCCTTGGTGCTCGTTGCCCGCCTGATCGAGAAAGCGGTAGCGCACCAGTTTGTCGTACCCGTCGCCTTCACGATTCTTCTTCTGGCGCACCTTGACCACCGTGGCCTGCGTCGTGATCCAATCGCGGCTCTTGCCCGTGAAGGGCACTGCCTTCCACATCGTCCACAGGCCAAGGACGATCAGGCCGATCCCGACAGGGAACCCCCACCAGGGCACGTCGAGGTCTCCGAGAAACTCCATGCCAGCAATCTACGGCCCGCCCTCATTGCCCTAGAGGGGCAACCATCGGCGGGCGGGTGGAACGTGTGGTGGTCAGCCGGGTCAGCCACGAGGGACTAGACGTTAAACCTGAACTCGACCGCGAATCAGTCGCCAACGTGACGGTCGGACTTCCCGAGGTTGCAGTCTTGACAGAGCGTCTGCAGGTTCGCGAGGACGGTCTCGCCACCCTTGCTGTAGGGGGTCACGTGGTCCACGTGCAGGGTCACGCCGGGATCGCTAGACGGAGACCGTCCGCACGATCTGCACGTGAAGCGATCGCGTTGAAGGACAGCGAAGCGGACGCGCAGATTCGGGCTGCGGCCCGTACGTCGCTTGCGCTGGGGTACCGGTTCAACGTCGAAGGTGTTGGCGTCCACCACCCATTCGCTGAACCGAGTCAACGCCTTTCGCCAGGAACCGTAGCGGTTCGCATAGCCCTCCGGTGAGAACCGACCCGTTCTCATTTCCGCATAGGTCGGCTGACGGCCGATGGCCGTCCAGACGGCGACGATGTTCTCCATCCACGCATCGTCGGAGTGACCAAGGTCTTGACGGCCCGCCAGAAGCCCACCGGCCTCGCATGCCAACGTCCATCCGCCCAGGCGGCGATGAATCGTTGAGGGATGATAACGGCCGTGCTCGCCGTACTGCTGGCGGGTCAACGTCGTCACGCTGAGCGACTCCGCTACCCGACGCACGTCCGCCAGCAGTTCCTCGTCGCTGACGCCGCGAGCCGAGAGGCGGACCAGGAATTCCGGCCCATCGGATTCGTCCACGACTCCCACCTCACGCCTTTCCGAAGCGGAACTCCACGACATCCCCGTCGACCATGACGTACTCCTTGCCCTCCATGCGGACCTTGCCGGCCTCTTTGGCCTTCTGCATGGAGCCGGCGGCGACCAGGTCGTCGAACGAGACGATCTCAGCCTTGATGAAGCCCTTCTGGAAGTCGGTGTGGATCACACCGGCGGCCTCAGGTGCGGTCGCGCCCTTGCGGATCGTCCAGGCCCGCGTCTCCTTGGGCCCCGCGGTGAGGTACGTCTGCAGGCCCAGCGTGTCGAAGCCGACGCGAGCCAGGTGCTCAAGACCCGGCTCCTCGATGCCCATCTCCTGCAGCATCTCCAACGCCTCGTCGTCGTCGCCGAGCTCGACCAGGTCGGACTCGAACTTGGCATCCAGGAAGATCGCCTCGGCCGGAGCAACCAAAGAACGCATCCGGTCGAGCAACTCCGCATCCCCCAACTCGTCGGAGTCGCAGTTGAAGACATAGAGGTACGGCTTCGCGGTCAGCAGCATCAGTTCGCGGATCAGGTCGCGGTCGATCGACGTCGCGATGATCGGCGTCCCGGCGGCGAGGGCGTCGTACGCCTCCTTGGTCGCAGCGAACTTCGGCTGCAACTCCTTCTTGATCCGCGACTCCTTCTCCAGCCGCGGCAGCGCCTTCTCGACCGTCTGGAGGTCGGCGAGGATCAGCTCGGTCTGGATCGTCGAGATGTCGGAGGCAGGGTCGACGCGGCCGTCGACGTGGGTCACGTCCTCGTCGCGGAACACCCGCGTCACCTGGCAGATCGCCGACGACTCCCGGATGTGGGAGAGGAACTTGTTGCCCAGCCCCTCCCCCTGCGAGGCGCCGGCCACGATGCCGGCGATGTCGACGAACTCGACGGTCGCGGGCAGGATCTTGGCCGAGCCGAAGATGCCCGCGAGTGCAGCCAGGCGGGGGTCGGGCAGGGGTACGACGCCGACGTTCGGCTCGATCGTCGCGAACGGGTAGTTCGCCGCGAGCACATTGTTCTTGGTCAGCGCGTTGAAGAGCGTCGACTTGCCCGCGTTGGGGAGTCCGACGATGCCGATGGTGAGTGCCACGAGCGGCGAGTCTAGGTGCGTACGACAGGGCACCCCGAATCCCGACCCTCACCGCTATGGAAGGCTCGACGTCATGAGTGACGCCTTGCAGTCTCCGGCCGATTCGCCGCACGTGGCGTTGCGCGACCCCGCCCACAAGGTCTCGCCGCGCGCGAAGTCCTATTGGCGTCTTCAGGCAACGATCACGGCCGCGTTCCAACTCGCCGGGCTCGGCGCGGGCTTCTGGTTCTGGCCGGACCGCCCGTGGTGGGGTACGGCGCTGATCGCGCTGCTGGCGATCCTCGCGATCGGACGGGTCTTCGTGATGCCGCCGGTGCGGTACGCAATTCACCGCTGGGAGGTCAGCCCGATCGCGGTCTACACCCGATCCGGTTGGCTCTCACGCCACCAGCAGATCGTGCCGCTGTCGCGGGTGCAGACCGTCGACTCTCATCAGGCCGCGTTGATGCGGCCCTTCAATCTGATGACCGTCACGGTCACCACCGCCAGCGCCTTGGGCTCGGTCCGCATCGAATGCCTCGATGCCGAGACCGCCAAGCACCTCGTCGCGGAACTGACCGAGATCACGGCGGCCACCGAGGGAGACGCCACGTGAGCGAACTTCCCCCGGATCCCCAGCCCGAGCCGACCGCGCTGCCGGACGAGGGCTGGCAGCGACTCGATCCGCGCATGTTGCTGGTGCACCCCATCCGTACGCTCTGGGGGTTCATGGTCCCGATCCTGATCGGGTTCTTCGGGTTCCGCGCCAGTGACGGCAACATGCCGCTCTGGGCGATCCCGATGATCTTGATCGCGCCGATCGTCATCGGGGTCGTGACCTGGTGGCGTACGGAATATCGGCTGACGAGCACTCAGTTCCAGCAGCGCAAGGGCCTGCTGAGCCGCCAGCAACTCACCGCGCCACTGGATCGCGTACGCAGCGTCGACCTCGAAGCTTCCCTGCTGTATCGCGTGCTCGGGCTGACCAAGGTCAAGGTCGGCACCGGAGTCGAGGGTGGCGACATCGAACTGGACTCGCTGTCGGTGGCTCAAGCCGAGGAGTTGCGCTCGGTGTTGTTGCGGCGGCGGGGCAGCGTCTCGACTCCGCTCGACCGGACCGGCGACGAGTTCGACCACCCCGAGGACGGCCTCGACCGGCCCGCAAAAGCCGACCCACCCGCCGAGGTGCTCGCGCGGATCGACTGGTCGTGGCTGCGGTTCGCGCCCTTCAGCCTCACCCGCCTCGTGGTGTTGGGCGGCATCGTCGGCCTCTACTTCCAGTTCAACGATCGGGTGCCGGTGTTGGACCAGAACGCGGTCGACGGCGCCTGGGGCCGCGTGTCCGCCATCGCACTGCCGCTGCTGATCGCGGGCATCTTCCTCGCCGCGCTGCTCGGCTGGCTGCTTATCTCGATCGGCGGCTACGTCGTGCAGTGGGCCAACCTGGTGCTGCAACGCGAGGGCGACAGCATCCGGCTGACATCGGGGCTGTTCACCACCCGCTCGATCACCGTCGAGGAGGCGCGCATCCGAGGCGTACGCCTGAAGGAGCCGCCGCTGCTTCGGCTGGTCAAGGGCGCCGAGCTCAGCACCTACTCCACGGGCCTCGCCGGCGGGGTCACCGACGTCCTGCCGCCGTCTCCTCGCCACGTCAACGAGGCGGTCGGGCACGCGATCTTGGACGAGCGGCACGGGGAGGACAACGCGTACGCCATGACGGTCCCGGTCGTCTCGCACGGGCCACGCGCGCACCGACGCTGCCACATCCGCGAGCAGTGGTTCACCCTCTTCCTGGCCGCCGTGGCGGTGGTGTCGTACGCGACCGGCTGGCCCGGCTGGATGCCGACCTGGGCGCTGATCGCGATCCCGCTCGCACAACTGACCCTCGGCCTGATCGGCGCCGAGCTCGAATATCGCGGCCTCGGCCATGCGCTCACACCCGAGCACCTGGTCTCGCGCCACGGGGCATATCAGCGCACCCGCGAGGTGCTCGAGCGCGACGGGATCATCGGCTGGGAGATCAAGCAGAACTACTTCCAGCGCCGGGTGGGTCTGGCCACACTCGTCGCCACCACCGCTGCGGGACCCGACCACGTGGAGATCGTCGACATTCCGTTGGACGCGGCGGTCCGGGTCGCCCACCGGGTGACACCGGCAGCACTCCAGCCGTTCACGGTCACGTCACCAGCGTCTGCCTAGATTGCAACTGTGACGGAGCAGGCACGACGGCGCGATCCGATCGGGCCCCTGCTCGCCCTCGCCAGCGCCGCACTCTTCGTCGCCCGCGGCTTCGACGGGATCCTGTCCAGAGACCTCGCGCTCTATGCGTACGCCGGACAACGCGTGGCGGCGGGCGACCCGCCGTACGTCGGGGTGATGAACCGCTCTGGTCCGCTCGCCCATCTGGTGCCTGGCTTCGGTGCGTGGTGGGGCGACCTGGTCGGGATGGACGATCTGCTCGCCATGCGACTGGTGATGCTCGTGCTGTCGGCGCTCACCGTCTGGGCGACGTACGCCCTGGCCCGACGCGTGCTCGACTCCCGCCCGGCCGCTGCGGTGGCCGCGTTCGCGATCGCGACGATTCCCGGCTGGATCTTCTACGCCGCCGGTGGCCCGCGCGAGAAGACCACGATGGTGCTGTTGCTGACGCTCACGCTCGCCGCGTTGCTGGCCAGGCGCTGGACCGCCGCCGGCGTGTGCCTGGCCCTGGCGACTCTCACCTGGCAACCGGTGTTCTTCCCCGGGGCGGTGACGGCGCTCGCGATCGCCCTCGCTAGCGCGGAACGACTGAGGGCACTGGTCCGGATCGCGTTCGGCGGGATGGCGACCACCCTCGCGTTCGTGGCGTACTTCCTCGTGGTGGGAGCCCTGCCCGAGGCGCTCGACGGTTTCATCCGCATCCACCTCGCCTACACCAGGCAACCCGGCTTCGGCGACGACGACGGCCGGATCTGGGAGCAGACGCTCAACATGCTCGGCATGTCGACGTACATCCTGATCGCCGGTCTGATCGCACTGCCTCTCGTCACGCTCGTGATGCTGATCCAAGCAAGGTTGCGCCGCGAACTCGACTGGAACGCTCGCTTCCTGATCGCTGCCACCCTCGGGGAGATCGCCGGATTGGCCTGGAGTTATCGCACCTTCAACGGCTGGGCCGACGCGCTGGTGCTCGTGCCGTACGCCGTGCTGGGCCTCGCCGGAGTCGCCACACTGCTCGTACGCCACCTGCCGTGGCGCGTCGGGACGGTGCTGGCGATCGCCGGCTGCCTGGCGCTGGGTGCGATCGGCGTGCAGTACGTCCGCAGCGACTCGGAGAACTTCCTGCCCAAGCAGCGCGCAGAGATCGACCGGGTGTTGGAGGTGTTGCCCGACGCGACCATGGTGTCGATCGAGGCGCCCCAGGCCCTGGTGCTCGCACATCGGGTGAATCCCAGCCAGCACCAGATGTTCCGACTCGGCCTGCAACGCTTCGTCAACGACACCTGGCCGGGCGGTCTGCGCGGTTATGGCGACTGGATCGCGCAGCAGCGACCGGATCTGGTGCTGGTCGGCCAGAAGGCGAAGTACCGCTGGCTGATGCGCACCCTGGACGAGGACTACACAGAGTTCGGCAAGAGTCCCGGGTGGTACTGGTTCGTACGCAACGACGTCGACGACGAAACCCTGGCCTCTCTGGGTGATTCGGTCCGTGGCTGAGCGGGGCATGATCGCCATATGACGACCGACGACAACCTCTATTCGATCGTCATCCCCGTCTTCAACAGCGCGGCGATCGTCGGCACCACCATCGACCGGGTGCAGGAGACCTTCGAGGCGGCCGGACTGCGCCACCAACTGATCCTGGTCAACGACGGCAGCACCGACGGCAGTTGGGCCGTGGTGGCCGCGCGCGCCCGAGAGCACCCCGGCGTCATCGCGATCAATCTGCTGCGCAACTACGGCCAGCACCATGCCAATCTCGCGGGGCTGCGCGAGGCCCGCGGCGACTACGTGATCACCATGGACGACGACCTGCAGAACCCTCCCGATCAGGCGCTGCTGCTGATCGAGAAGGCCCGCGAGGGCGACCACGATGTCGTCTTCGGCGAGTTCGAGACCAAACAGGCTCGCGGCTACCGCCGTCTCGGCTCGAAGATGATCAGCGCGATCAATCGTCGCGTCTTCGGCCAACCGCCGGGGCTGGCCGTCTCCAACTTCCGGATCCTGCGCCGCGACGTGGTCGACCGGATCTGCGCATCCCGCACCGCACACCCGTACATCACCGGGCAGGCGCTGCTCTACTCCAGCAACCGCGGCAACGTGACGGTGCGCCACGACCCACGTCCGGTGGGCAAGAGCACGTACTCCCTGCTGCGCATCACCAAACTGGTGATGACGATCCTCTTCAGCTATTCGTCGTTCCCGCTCCGGCTCGGCGCGGTGCTGGGTTTCGCGGTCGCCGGACTCTCCTTCCTGATGGGCGTCGGCATCTTGTTGAGCCGCCTGTTCACCGACACGAATGTGCCCGGTTGGACCTCGATCATGGTGATGTCGGCGGTCTTCAACGGCTTCACCATCGCGCTGCTGTCGATGCTGGGTGAGTACGTCGTACGCACTCTCAATGCGGTCAGCGAGCCGACGGCCTATCACGTGGCGGAGCGGATCGGGTGACGCCGGAGATGACTCACAGGCACCTCGTGATCGCCGGGGCGCAACGCTGCGGCACCACCTACCTGCGCGAGTTGCTGGCCGCGCATCCCGAGATCTCGATGGCCGAACCCGCCCGCCCGGAGCCGAAGGCGTTCCTGCGCGACATCGACCACCGGGCGTACGACGAGACCTTCTTCGCGCACGCGCGCGAGGGCAACCTGCTGGGTGACAAGAGCACCAGCTATCTCGACGCACCCGACGCTGCCGAGCGGATCGACGCGACCCTCGGTCCGCAGACCAAGGTGATCGTGCAATTGCGCGACCCGGTCGCGCGCGCGGTGTCGCACTGGGCCTTCAGCACCCAGCACGGACTGGAGACCCGTCCGCTGGATCACGCGCTGCGCGAGAACCTCGCCGGCCCGACGCCCTGGGATCCGAGCCTCACCTCGACCTCACCTTTCGGCTATCTCGAAGGCGGCAGCTATGCCGACAAACTCGAGCCGTGGCTGGCGATCTTCGGCGATCGGTTGCGCGTGACGTTCCTCGACGAACTCCTCAGCGACCCGAGTCCGATGTTGCGCTGGCTCGGTGTGGCACCGACCGTGAACGCGCCGGACGGGGTCGTCAATGCGTCCTGCGTGGACGTCCCCGAGCTTGATCGGGCCTTGCAGGATCGGCTGCGTACGCATTTCGCACCAGCCGATCGGCGCCTCGCAGCACTGCTCGACCGCCCGCTCCCGTGGCCCAACGAAGGAGCCCGATGGACCCCCTGATCCGGTTCAACGTCCCCTGGGTCGCCCCGGACGAGAAGGGCCTGCTGATCGAATCGCTCGACAGCGGCAAGACCTCCTCCAGCGGCCCCTTCAGCAAACTCGCCGCCGAGATGATCACCGCCGAGACCCGGGCGGCCGCGACCCTGATGACCACCTCGTGCACGGCGGCGCTGGAGTTGAGCGCGATGCTGCTCGACATCGGCGAGGGCGACGTGGTGATCGTGCCGTCCTTCACCTTCACCTCGTCGGCGTTGGCGTTCGTACGCGCGGGGGCACGCATCCTCTTCTGCGACATCGAGCCGGCCACGCTCGGTCCCGATCCGGGCAGCGTGGCCGAGTTGTTGGCCGACCCGACGTACGGCCCGGCGGTCAAGGCGGTCGTGACGGTGCACTATGCGGGGATCGCGGGCGACCTGGAGGCTCTGTTGAAGGTGCTCCAGGAGCGGCCCGACGTGGCGTTGGTGGAGGACAACGCGCACGGGCTCTACGGCCGCTGGCGCGATCAGCCGCTGGGATCGTTCGGCCGGTTCGCCACCCAGAGCTTCCACGAGACCAAGAACTTCACCTGCGGTGAGGGCGGGGCGCTGGTCGTCCGCGACGAGGCCGACGTGGCGCGTGCCTGGATCTGCTACGACAAGGGCACCGACCGGCAGGCCTTCCTACAAGGCCAGATCGACAAGTACTCCTGGCGCGACACTGGCTCGTCGTTCGGGATGGCCGACACGTTGGCCGCGTCCCTGGTCGCCCAGCTCCGGGCCCGCGAGTGGGTCCAGGAGAAGCGCCGTGGGATCTTCGAGGGCTACCTCGCCAGGCTCGGCCCGCTCGTCGACGATTTGGGCGTGACGTTGCCGCACGTGCCCGCAGACTGCCTGCCGGCGTACCACCTCTTCCACGTGCTGCTGCCCGAGGCCGAGCGTCGTCGCGAGGTGATGGGCGCGATGAAGGCTGACGGGGTCAACACGACCTTCCACTATGTGCCGCTGCACGACTCCGACGGCGGCCGGGCCTTCGCCGCGCGTCCCACCGAATGCCCGGTGACGACCGACGTCAGCAGCCGGCTCGTACGCCTGCCGTTTCACCACCACCTCACCGACACCGATCTCGATCGAGTGGTCGAGACGTTCGTACGCGCGGTGCGATGAGCATGCGGCAGCCGGGCTCGTCGTCGATCGAGCACGCCGACTATTGGTGGTTCGACGCACGCTCGGGACTCTTGGAGGCTGGCCTGCGCGACTGGCTGCCGACCTCGGGGCGTCTGCTCGACGTCGGCAGCGCCGACGGTCCGTCGGCGCGATGGTTGCGTGGCGGGCTGATCCGCACGGCGATCGACACCGATCCGCGCGGCTTGAGCGCCGGTCAGGATGTGTGCGCGTCGGCGTTGGCGTTGCCGTTCGCGGACGAGACCTTCGACGTGGTGGCGGCGTTCGACGTGATCGAGCATCTGGATCCGGAGGAGACCGGTGTCGCCGAACTCGCGCGGGTCTTGCGTCCGGGGGGACGGTTGCTGGTCAGCGTCCCGGCCTATCAGTGGGCGTGGAGCGACCATGACGTACGCGCGGGGCACTATCGCCGCTACACCCGCTCTCGGCTGGAGGCTGCGATCACTCGCGCCGGGCTGAGGGTGGAGCGGTCGTCGCATGCGTTCGCTCTGGTCTTTCCGATGTTCGCCGCCGAACGCCTGCTGCGGCGACGTCGTGGGCCGTCACCGGACCGCCTGCCGAGCGTGTCGCCGTGGCAGGACCGAGTCCTGCGAGGTCTGTGCCGGGTGGAGTCGCGGTGGCTGCGGCGACGCGATCTGGCGTACGGCTCCTCGATCCTGCTGGCTGCGACGAAGCCCTAGCGGCGTCGAGCGAAGAGCGCCAGCACCAGCCACGCCGCTGCTTCGGTGACCAGGAACGCCCATGCCACCGTCTCGATCCGGGTGCCCGGTCCGATCGACAGCGTGAGCGCACCCGGCGCCACCGAGATCAGCCAGCCGAGCAGCACCCGGCTCGTCCGGGCGTACGCATAAAGCAGGACGCTGAGCACCAGATTGGCGAGGGCGTACGCCGATCCGGCCGCCAACAACGCCGCGACGACGGGCACGACGGCGACCTCGGCGCCGAAGACCACCCGCACCAGCCACGGTCCGAGCAGCGCGCCGAGGCCTGCGGCGAGTCCGGCGAGCACGAGCCCGCCCACGGTGATGGTGCGATGCAGGCGACCCAAGCGCTCTAGGCGTCCGCTGACGACCAGCCGGGTGAAGAAGCCCGTCAACTGCGCGACCTGCCCGAGCACCACGAGGAAGGGTGCTCGCGCCAGCGCCAGCGCCGCGAACAGCGCGGTCACCTGAGCCGCGCCACCACCCAGCAACGCCAGCAGCACGGGTGGGCCGACCAGCACCACTTGACCGAGCACCTGGCCGCCGGTCGCACCACCCAGGAAGCCGAGCACGCCGGCGCCTTGTGCCTCGTCGCCGGTCGGTGACCACGCCGACGGCCAGCCCGCGCAGGCCAGATAACCCGCGAGCAGCGCGATGCCGTACGCCACCGGGCTCGTCACCCCGATCAGCACCAGAATCGAGACGCAGAGGAGCCGCACCGCGTTCTCCGCGATCAGCACCTGCCCGACCTCCACGAAACGACCGCGCGCCGTCAGCAGACCCCGGACGAGTCCCATCAGTCCCGACCCGATCGTGGTCAGCGCGACCAGCCAGGCGAACGCACCCAAACCGTCGAAGAGCAGTCCCTTCGCCGCGTACGCGCCCAAGCCCGTCACGACGGTGCTGGCCCCCACGACCAGGCCCAGCCGCGGCAGATCCGCGCGTACGCCTGCCTCGGACTGCTGCGCCGCCACGCTGCGCGCGATCCAGTGCTGGACCGGGAAGGTGAGCGCAGCCGCCGACAGCCCCCAATAGGTCCACAACACCGCGACCGGCGCAGCGTCGGCGGAGCCGAGCGCGCGCGTGGTCAAGGCGAAGACGGCGTACGCCAGCACGCCGCTGACGATCGAGCCGGACGCGAGCCCGATCGTGTTGCGGGCGGGAGCGGTGGCGGACATCGGGTGAATCCTGCCACCGCCCCGCTCGGTAACCTGCCTTCCGTGCGACTCGCGACCTGGAACGTCAACTCCCTGCGTGCGCGGATCGACCGCGTCGAGGCCTTCGTACAACGCCACGACATCGACGTGCTGGCGCTGCAGGAGACCAAGGCGCGCGAAGATCAGGTGCCGCTGATGGGGTTGCAGGCATTGGGGTACGACGTGGCGCTCGCCGGGCTCAACCAGTGGAACGGCGTCGCGATCGTCTCCCGCGTCGGGCTCGACGACATCGAGGTGGGCTTCCCGGACATGCCCGGCTGGGGCGAGCCGGTCGCGGCGGAGTCGCGCGCGATCGGCGCGACGTGTGGGGGCGTACGCGTGTGGTCGCTCTACATCCCCAACGGTCGCAAGCCCGACGACCCGCACTATGTCTACAAACTCGACTGGCTGGCCCGCCTTCGGAGGGCCGCGCAGGCCTGGCTGGACACCGACACGATCCTGGTCGGCGACTGGAACGTCTGTCCGAGCGACGACGACGTCTTCGACCCGGCACAGTTTCGCAACTCCACCCACGTCACTCCCGCCGAGCGGGCGGCGTTCCAGGCGTTGCTGGAGGACGGCTACGCAGAGGTCACCCGCGCCCACGACCCCGGCTACACCTATTGGGACTACTACCGGCAACGCTTCGAGCGAGATCGCGGGCTCAAGATCGACTTCGCGCTCGCGTCGCCGTCGGTGGCCGCCCGCGTGACTTCCGCACGGGTCGACCGGGCCGAACGCGACCCGGCCCAGGGGTCCGGCGCACCCTCGGATCACGCTCCGGTGATCGTCGACATCGCCTGATCCCGCCGAATGTCGGTGCTCTCGTGCAGCCTGGGGTCATGCAGACGTACGACATGCTCCTCGGCCTGGTGTTGGGCGCCCTCCTCGGGTTGGCGCTCGGTGGATTCGCGGTGGCGCGACTCTTGCGGGCCTCCCAACCAGACCCAGCGCTGGAAGCCGACGTGATCCGCGAGAGTCTCGACCGGCTCTACGACCAGATCCGGGACCAGGAGCACTCGCGTGCCTCCTGGCAGGGCCAGTTCGCCGAGCAGGTGGAGCAGATGCGTCACGCGACGGAAGGCCTGGGCAAGGAGACGCGCAGCCTGACCAGTGCGCTGCGCAAGCCGCAGGTGCGGGGCCGCTGGGGCGAGTTGCACCTGCGCCGTGCGGTCGAGCTGGCCGGACTGGTCGAGCACTGTGACTTCACCGAGCAGGAGCGGTTGCGCGACGGCGCTCAGCGCCCCGATCTGGTCGTACGCCTGGCAGGTGAGCGCCGGATCGTGGTCGATGCGAAGGTGCCACTCGAAGGATTCCTCGACGCGACGTCCGCCGAGGACGACGCGCTTCGCGAGCATCACCTCGACCGGCACGCGCGACAACTGCGCACCCACATCGACTCGTTGGGTTCCAAGGCCTATTGGCGCTCACTGCCCGAGAGCACCGAGTTCGTTGTGCTCTTCGTGCCCGCCGAATCGTTCCTGAGCGCCGGGCTGGAGCGGCAGCGGGATCTGATCGAGTACGCCGCGGGCAAGGACGTCATCTTGGCCTCCCCCACCACGCTGATCGCGCTGCTGCGCACGGTGGCGCACGGCTGGCGGCACGAGGCACTGAGCCGGGAGGCCGCCCAGATCCATGCGCGCGGACGGGAACTGTACGAACGCCTCGGCAACTTCGCCGGACATCTTGATCAGGTGGGTCGCTCCCTCAACGCCGCGGTAGGGCACTACAACCACGCGATGGGGTCACTGGAGTCCCGCGTACTGGTGTCGGCACGCCGATTCGAGGATCTTTCCGGGCCTGGGGCGAGCCTCGAAACACCCCGTCAGGTCGAGTCTGCCGCCCGGCGCGCCACCCGCCGAGGCGACGACGACCCGCCTAGGCTCGCGATATGAACGAGTCCGCACGGTCGGTCACGGCGCTTGGTTTCGCGCTCGTGCTGTCGGCGGTCGCGTTCAATCTGGTGCTCACCGAGTCGCTGGGCGTCTTCTTCGACCTCGTGTTCGTGTCGACCTGTGTCCTGCTCGCCTGGGTGGTCCGACTCGAAGATTTCTACCGCGTCACCATCTTGCCGCCGTTGCTGATGGCCGGCACGTTCCTGCTCATCGCGGCGGTGGCTCCGGAGTTGATCGCGCGCGCCGACGACAACGTCCTGCAGGCGTTGCTGTCCGGGCTCTCCGACCATGCGCTGGCCCTGGTGGCGGGCTATGCGCTGGCGCTCGGCACGATCTGGTGGCGGCTGCGCCAGGACCACCATGTGCACGTGGACCCAATGGCCGAGCTCGGAGACACCTCCGAGTTCGTCATTCCTCGAACCGGTCCGGGTCACCAGCGCCGCGGCGCATGACCTCGGGGTAGCCCTGCGACCAGTCGACCACGGTGGTGGGCTCGGCGGGTGTCTCGCCGGCCTCGATGACGATGTCGACCTGGTGGTCGAGGTCTTCCTTGATCTCCCACCCCATCGTGCGCGGCTCGGTCTCGCCAGGCAGGATCAGCGTGGAGGTGAGCATCGGCTCGCCGAGGGCGCTCAACAACGCGTGGACGACCCGGTGCTCGGGGATGCGTACTCCCACGGTGCGCTTCTTGGGGTGCATCAACCGCTTCGGCACCTCCCCGGTGGCGGGCAGGATGAAGGTGTAAGGCCCCGGAGTGGCGGCTTTGATCGACCGGAACGCCGAGTTGTCGATATGCACGAACTGGCCCATCTGGGCGAACGAGTCGCACATCAGCGTGAAGTCGTGGCGGTCGTCGAGGTCGCGGATCCGCAGGATCCGGTCACGGCCGGCACGGTTGCCCAGTTGGCACCCCAGCGCATAGCCCGAGTCGGTCGGATAGGCGATCAGCGCATCGTCGCGCAGCGCCTCCACGATCTGGGCGACGAGACGCGGTTGCGGGTCGACCGGGTGCAGGTCGACATATCGGGCCATCAGGATCGCCCGGCCGCGCGCAGGTCCTTACGCAACTCGGGCGGAAGGGCGAAGATCAACGACTCCTCCGCCGAATGCACCGCCTTGGCGTCGGGGTAGCCGCGCTCGGCCAGGAAGCTCAGCACGCCGTCCACCAGGCCCTCGGGCACCGATGCCCCCGACGTGACCGAGACCGTACGCACGCCATCGAGCCAGGCCTCGTCGATCTCACTCGCGTCGTCGACGCGGTAGGAAGACTTGGCGCCGGCTTCGAGCGCGACCTCTACCAGGCGTACCGAGTTGGACGAGTTGCCCGAGCCGACCACGATCACCAGATCGGCGTCACGGGCGATCTCCTTGATCGCCAATTGGCGGTTCTGAGTGGCATAGCAGATGTCATCCGACGGTGGGTCGAGCAGAAGTGGGAAGCGTTCGCGGATCGCCGCGACCGTCTCCATGGTCTCGTCGACGCTGAGCGTGGTCTGGGACAGCCACGCCACCTTGGCGGGATCGCGTACGACGATCTTGTCGACGTCACCCGGGCCTTGCACGAGTTGGATGTGCTCGGGCGCCTCGCCCGCGGTCCCCTCGACCTCCTCGTGACCCTCGTGTCCGATCAGCAAGATGTCGTAGTCGTCGCCGGCGAAGCGCTTGGCCTCGTGGTGCACCTTCGTCACCAGCGGACAGGTCGCGTCGATGGTTTTCAGACTCCGCTCCTGCGCCTGGGCGTGCACCGCCGGGGAGACACCGTGGGCGGAGAACACGACCGTCTGCCCCTCGGGCACCTCGTCGAGTTCCTCGACGAAGATCGCACCCCGAGACTCCAGATCCGCGACCACGTGCTTGTTGTGCACGATCTGCTTGCGGACATAGACCGGTGCGCCATAGAGGTCGAGCGCCTTCTCGACCGTGATCACGGCCCGGTCGACGCCGGCGCAATAGCCACGAGGCGCCGCGAGCAGGACGGCCCGCTCGGCCTCGTCCGGGCTCAGGACTTGCGGGGTGCCGAGGTCAGTGCTCATGACGTCGAGTGTACGGAGCGCATCGCCGGGTCGCGATTCACCGAACTGTCTGTCCGTGGTCGCGTCTAGGGTTCTGCGCATGGCCTCCTTGCGCGATGCGACACCCGAGTCGCCGGCACCCGTACGCGCGGTGGCCAACGCGCTGCAGGGGTGGATCGACCGCCTCGGCACCGTGTGGGTCGAGGGCCAGTTGGCTCAGATCAACAGGCGCTCGGGCATCAACACGGTGTTCTTGACTCTGCGCGATCCGGTGGCGGATCTCTCGGTCAACGCCACCATGGCGCGCACTCTCTTCGATTCCCTCAACCCTCCTCTGGTGGAGGGCGCCAAGATCATTGCGCTGGCCAAACCGTCCTACTTCCCGGCCCGCGGCTCGCTCTCGTTGAGCATCCGGGAGGTTCGCCTCAGCGGGCTCGGCGACCTGCTTGCCCGCTTGGAGCAACGCCGACAGTTGCTCGCCGCCGAGGGTCTGTTCGCCCCCGACCTCAAGCGACGGTTGCCGTTCCTGCCGCGACGCGTCGGCCTGATCACGGCTCCAGGCAGCGCGGCCGAGCGCGATGTGCTGGAGCGGGCGCGGGCACGCTGGCCGGCCGTACGCTTCGAGGTCGCGCCCGCGACCGTGCAAGGTCCGCGTGCTACGCAGGAGGTCATGGACGCGCTGGCCCGACTCGATCGTCTCGATGAGGTCGACGTGATCGTGATCGCGCGAGGCGGTGGTTCCGTGGAGGACCTGCTGCCCTTCAGCGACGAGGCCCTGATCCGTGCGGTGCACCGCGCGCGCACTCCGATCGTCTCGGCCATCGGCCACGAGCAGGACAGTCCGTTGCTCGATCTGGTGGCTGACGAGCGCGCCTCCACCCCGACGCACGCGGCGAGCCTGATCGTGCCCGACATGGCCGACGAGATGCGCGGCATCTCCTGGGCGCGCGATCGACTGCGCGACCTGGTGACCACCCGACTCCATCAGGAGCAACAAGGGCTGAGCGCACTGCGCAGCCGGCCCGTACTGGCCGCGCCGTTGTCTTTGATCGACGGCCGCCGCGACGAGGTCACCGGTCTCATCGACCGGGCGAGGCGGCAAGTGGGACATCGGCTCGACCGCGCGGTCGATGATCTCGAGCACCAACGCGCGCGGGCCAGGGCGCTGAGTCCACTCCAAACTCTCAAGCGCGGTTACGCCGTCGTCCAGACGGCCGACGGTGGCGTACTCACCTGCGTGCGCGACCTGGCCGTCGACGACACCGTGAGCATCCGGCTGTCGGACGGTCGCCTGGGTGCCACCGTCACGACCCTCGACCCCGACGACGCATCAGGAGGCAGCAATGGCTGACGCCCCGATCCCCGCCGACTATGAGCAGGCGCGCGAGGAGTTGGTGGCAGTCGTACGCCAACTCGAGGCCGGCGGCACCACGCTGGAGGAGTCACTCGCGCTTTGGGAGCGCGGAGAGAAGCTCGCCGATGCCTGTCAGTCCTGGCTCGACGGCGCGCGCGAGCGCCTGGCCAAGACGGTCTCAGCCGCGGATGCGGTCGTCGACGAGTAGACCGGCGACTTCGACCAGCTGATCGAGCTTGGCCGGGCCATAGACCAGGAGCCATTCGTCTCCTTCGCGGCTCGCCAGTGCGGTGTCGCCGCCCGTGTCGGTGAAGACGCGCCATTCCCGACCATCCGAGGCCGTGACCGCATTCCCTTCGACGGGAGCCTCGTCGACGTGGCTGGCCAGCATCCTCTTCAGCCCCAGGCCCTGTTGCCGAATGCCCACGAAGTCCTCGCGCTCGGTGAGCAGGTTGATCCGCCACTCCATCACCTTGCCCGGGATCACCCGCGCCTCCGTCGCGATCCAGTCCTCCGGCAGCCGGCTGGGATAGACGACGTCGACCCCGGACTCCTGGGCGTACCGGACAATCTCGAGATAGTCGATCTTCTCGGGGTTGACCGCGAGATCGTTGCGCACCAGCGCCCGGAAACCGACGTACGCCGCCAGCACGAGCAGCAGGATCAGCATCGCACTCAGCAGACCGCCTGCCGAACGCTGATAGCGGCCGGGTCGTCCGGTGGGCTCACTCACGCTGCAGATCCTCCCATCGACCCAGTCGCGCAGGGGCGTCGGGCCATCCCCATCCTTCGCTCCGTTACGCACTTGCGGTTGATCCTTGCTGATTTCACCGCAGATGCGGTTCAATGAACAGATGGCTTCGTACCGAATCGCGGAAGCGGCACTCTTGTTGGGAGTCAGCGACGACACGATCCGTCGCTGGATCGAGGCGGGCCGCCTGACCCCGTCACCAGACACCAGCCCGACCACCGTCGAAGGCGCAGAGTTGGCGGCCCTGGCCCAAGCCCAAGCCGTCAACCCCGAAGCCGACGAGCGCGCACACACGGTCAGCGCCCGCAACCGACTCACCGGCCTGGTTACCCGGGTCCAGAGGGACGGCGTGATGGCCCAGGTCGATCTGATCTGCGGGCCCTACCGGATGGTCTCGCTGATGAGCGCCGAGGCGGCCGACGAGTTGGGGCTCGCGCCCGGCGTACGAGCCACGGCGTCGGTCAAGTCGACGAACGTCGTCGTCGAGATCGCCTGAGATCGGAAGTGCCCGCGATGAAGAAGTGCGTCGCCGCAGCTGCCCTGCTCGCCCTGCTGCCACTCTCGGGATGCGGAGGCTCTGAGGAGACCCGGACCCTGCACGTTCTGGCGGCAGCCTCGCTCACCGAGACGTTCACGGAGTTGGCGCGCGACTTCGAGGAAGCACACGAGGGCGTCACGGTGAAGCTTGTCTTCGATTCCTCCGCAACGCTGGCACAGCAGGCCGTCGACGGCGCGCCCGGTGACGTGCTCGCCACTGCGGACGAGACCACGATGGACACCGCCAAGCAGGGTGAGGCGCTGGGCAGTGATCCGACAGTCTTCGCCACCAACGTGCTGACCCTGGTCACCCCGGCCGACAACCCGTCCCACATCACCTCCCTGGCCGATCTTGCGGGCACCGACTGGGTCGAGTGTGTCGAGACCGCACCGTGCGGCAAGGTGGCGGACGCGGTGCTCAGTGCCCAAGAGATCAGCGCCGCGCCGGCCAGTCGCGAAGTCGACGTGAAGGCGGTGCTGGCCAAGGTCACCGAGGGCGAGGCCGACGCTGGACTGGTGTATGCCACCGACGCGGTCGCGGCCGGTGATGCAGTCCAGACGATCGCGATCGAGGGTGCTCAGGACCAGCAGACCACCTATCCGATCGCCACGCTGAACCAGTCCAAGGACGACGACCTGGCCCAGGGGTTCGTCGACCTGGTCACCGGGACCTCGGGGCGGCAGGTGTTGGCGAGAGCCGGTTTCGGCACGCCATGAGCCGATCCTCATTGGGCCGCGCTCCACTCGGGCTGACGGTGGCGGCGACGATTGCCGCAGGCTTCCTCGTGCTGCCCCTGGTCTCGCTCGTCATGGCAACCCCGTGGTCGGGCTTCTCCGCACTACTCAACGCAGCCGTCACCCGCGAAGCACTGCTCATCACCCTGATCACCAGCGTGTGCGCAGTGGGTCTGTGCCTGGTGCTCGGCACACCCTTGGCCTGGGTGCTGGCACGCGTCGAGTTCCGGGGACGCTCGTTGTTGCGCGCCCTGGTGACGGTGCCGCTGGTGCTACCCCCGGTCGTCGCGGGCGTCGCGCTCACCACGGCGTACGGCCGGATGGGCCTGCTCGGCGCTCCGCTGCGTGAAGCGTTCGACCTCACGATCCCGTTCACGACCACGGGTGTCGTCTTCGCGCATACCTTCGTCGCCTTGCCGTTCTATGTGCTGGCCGTCGAGGGTGCGCTGCGCGCGGGCGGGAGTTCGTACGACATCGTGGCCGCCACCTTGGGCGCGGATCGGTGGACCACCTTCCGCCGCATCACGTTGCCCCTGGCGGCGCCGGGGATCGTGGCGGGCGCGGTGCTGGCTTGGGCGCGCTCGCTGGGTGAGTTCGGCGCGACCATCACGTTCGCCGGCAACTATCCGGGCACCACGCAGACGATGCCGAGCCTGATCTATACGGCCCTGCAGGCCGATCCGGACCTGGCCAGAGCCCTGAGCATGATCCTGCTCGGCGTGTGCATCGCCGTGCTTGCCCTGCTGCGCAACCGCTGGCTGGTGCGGCCATGAGCGGACTGACCGCGAGCCTGCGTGTCGGCGAGCGCCTGTCGGCCGAACTCGAGATCGGTCCCGGCGAGGTCGTCGCCGTGATCGGCCCCAACGGGGCAGGCAAGTCGACCATGCTGAGCGCGCTGGCCGGCATCGAGCCGGGTGGCCAGGTGTCCTTGGCCGACCGCGACTGGTCGCGGTTGCCGATCAAGGATCGAGATCTGGGCTTCGTCTTCCAAGACCAGTCGCTCTTCCCTCACCTGAGTGCGGCCGACAACGTCTCCTTCGGACTGCGCTGCCGCGGGGCGACCCGAGCAGACGCGGATCGTCAGGCCCGAGAGTGGCTCGACGCCTTCGGGCTCGCCGCCCTGGCCGAGCGCCGACCAGGGCGGCTGTCCGGCGGCCAGGCGCAGCGCGTCGCGATCGCACGCGCGCTGGCTCCTCGCCCGGAGTTGTTGCTGCTGGACGAGCCTTTCGCAGGGCTCGATGTCGGCGTCGCCACCGCGCTGCGACTCGATCTGGCCAGACACCTGCGGTCCTACGACGGGATCACCTTGCTGGTCACCCACGAGGCGATCGACGCGATCACCCTCGCCACCCGCGTCCTCGTACTCGAGGGTGGCCTCATCGTGCAGCAGGGATCACCGGCAGAGGTCGCCGCGCGGCCACTCACCGATCACGTGGCGCGCCTGGTCGGGCTCAACGTGATCCGCGCCGGGGGGCGCTGCGCGGCGTTCCCTCCGAGTGCCGTCGCGGTCTCCCGCACTCGACCCGAGGGCTCGGCGCGACACGTCTGGTCCGGCGTCGTGGAGAGCGCGGTGCCGCACGGAGATGCCGTACGACTGCGCATCGCCAGCACGCCCAGCCTGTTGGCCGACGTGACTCCCGCCGCAGCAGCGGCGCTGGACCTGGCACCCGGCACCGAGGTCTGGCTCGCGGCGAAGGAGACCGCCATGACGTGGTACGACGACCTGCCCCGCCCAAGTGCCGGTTAACTTGGCCCCATGTCCTCCCCCGAATCACTGGCGACGCTGAGCACCGGCGTCGAGATCTGCTTCCAGACCTTCGGCTCCCCCGACGGTGACCCGCTGTTGCTGGTGATGGGCCTGGGCGGCCCGATGATCTGGTGGGACGAGGAGTTCTGTCAGCAGCTTGCCGACCACGGCTTCTTCGTGATCCGGTACGACAACCGCGACACCGGGCGCTCCACCAAGATCAAGGCGCGCGCGACCCGGACCCGACTCGTACGCGCCTTCGCCGGTCGCGGCGCCCCGCCGCCCTACACGTTGACCGACATGTCGGACGACGCCTTCGCGCTGCTGGATCACCTCGACATCGACGCCGCTCACATCGTGGGCGTCTCGATGGGCGGCATGATCGTGCAGACCATGGCCCTTGCCCACCCCGAGCGAGTGCTGTCGATGACCAGCATCATGTCGACGACAGGGCGTCGTACGGTCGGCTGGCAGCACCCCAAACTGCTGCCGATGCTGATCGCGCCGCGCGGGCCCGGCAAGGCGGCGTACGCCGAGACCTCGGCTCGGATGTGGCGGATGATCGGTTCGCCGGGCTATCCCAAGCCGGTCGAGGAGAGCCGAGCCCTGGCCGAGGCGACCTTCGATCGCGGCTTCTCGGCCAGCGGCGTGATGCGGCAGATGCTGGCGATCCTCGACCAACCCGACCGCAGCCGCGCACTGCGGGAACTGCGGGTCCCGAGCCTGGTGATCCACGGCCTCAGCGACCGGATGGTGCACGTCTCGGGCGGACGCGCCACCGCCGCCGCCATCCCCGGTGCCGAACTGATCCTGGTCCCGGGAATGGGCCATGACATGCCGCCCGCCCTGTTCGGGGACTTCGCCGAAGCCATCCGCCGCACCGCCGACCGGGCGGAAACGCACGCGTAAACCCCGCCGACCGGGCGGAAACGCACGCGCGAAACTCGCCCACCGGGCGAAAACGCACGCGCGAAACTCGCCCACCGGGCACAAACGCACGCGTGAAATGCAACGAGCGGGCACCACCCTGGTCAGGTAGTGCCCGCTCGTCAGGTCGTGCGCGTGCGTTTGTGCCCGATCGACGCCTTCGGCTCGTGCGTTTGTGCCCTCTCGGCGTGATTTTGACGTGCGTTTGTGCCCGCTCGATCAGTCGGAGAGCCGCGCCCCCGAGTCGGTGTCGAAGACGTGCACGTTGGCCGGGTCGGTCGTGACGTGGATCGTGTCGCCCTTCTGGACCGAGTCGCGGCCCTGGACCCGGATGATCACGTTGCCGGGAGTGCCCTCGACGTCGCAGGTGCCGTAGACGAAGGCGTCGGCGCCGAGTTCCTCGACGACCGTGACCTGCACCGGCAGACCACCCTCACTCGGGGAGACGACGCGCCAGTTCTCGGGGCGTACGCCGACGGTGATGTTGCCTTGCATCTTCTTGGCCGCGGCCGCGTCGACCGGCACGTCGTAGCCACCGATATTGGCCTTGCCCTCGTGAGCCTTCGCCGCGATCAGGTTCATCTGCGGGGAGCCGATGAAGCCGGCAACGAAGAGGTTGACGGGCTTGTCGTAGAGCTTGAGAGGCGTGTCGACCTGCTGCAGGATGCCGTCCTTCATCACCGCAACGCGGTCACCCATGGTCATGGCCTCGACCTGGTCGTGGGTGACGTAGACGGTGGTGACACCGAGGTCCTGCTGCAGCTTGGCGATGTCCGTACGCGTCTGCACGCGCATCTTCGCGTCGAGGTTTGAAAGCGGCTCGTCCATGCAGAAGACCTGCGGCGAACGTACGATCGCGCGGCCCATGGCCACGCGCTGGCGCTGTCCACCCGAGAGTGCCTTGGGCTTGCGCTCGAGGTACTCCTCCAGTCCCAGGATGCGGGCGGCCTCGGCGACACGCTTCTTGCGCTCGGCCTCGGGGACCTTGGCCATCTTGAGCGCGAAGGCCATGTTGTCGGCCACCGTCATGTGTGGGTAGAGCGCGTAGTTCTGGAACACCATGGCGATGTCGCGGTCCTTGGGCGCCACATGGGTGACATCGCGGTCACCGATGAAGATCTTGCCCTCGTTGCATTCCTCCAGGCCCGCGAGCATCCGCAAGGTCGTGGACTTGCCACAGCCGGAGGGGCCGACGAGCACCATGAATTCGCCGTCGTGGATCTCCAGGTCGATGCCGGGCACAGCCGGCTTGTCGGCCCCTGGGTACCAGCGCTGGGCCTTCTCGAAAGTCACTGTTGCCATGTGTGTGATTCTCCTTGTCTTCACCGGCAGGTACGTGCCGGACGATCCGTTGTGAAGTGGCCACGGGAGCCGACCTCACCGTAGAGCTTGCTGACTCGATTCAGCAAGGGTCTTCGGAAAGCTCCAATCCGGCACCGTCGGCTCGCCAACGCACCGGGACCGGGTCGATCACGCCTCCGACGAAGTCGCCGTCATCATCGAAATTGCGAAAAGCCAGGAACTGCCAGCGCCCGGCCCGATCACGCACCAACTGGCCGACATAGTGCCCTTCGTCGCACAGACGTACGGCCGCCTCAAGGTCCACGGGCTCTCCGACGCCGCCGACGGGCACCGACCAGACCCCACCGTCACCGGGCCTACCCCCGACGATTTCTGGGCCGAGGCAACTGAAGAGCAGGACCCACCGATCTTCGACCTGCTGCACGGAAATGACCTCGGCCTGCTCGAAGGGGCCAGCTCCCGACGTCAACGGCGGCGCCACCTGCCATCGGCCCTCGTCGTCTTGCACCAGATGCCCGACCGCGCCGCGCCCAGGGCCGGTGCCGGCATGGCGCGCCGTGACATACAGGTGCCAGGTGCCCTTGGCGTCCTGCACCGCGAACGGGTCGCGGAAGTGCTCCTCGGGCGTCGTCGCGTGGTCGTGCCATCGCCAGGCCCGGTGCGCCGCAGAGTCCTTCTCATACCAACGCGGATCTGCCTCGAGCGGCCAACCCTCTTCGCGTGCCCACACGGACAGATCCGAGGAGACGGCCGCACCGATCCGCTGGACCGCGCCCCCGTCGGCATGCGTACGCCCGGTGTAGAACATCCGCCACGCACCAGGTCGGCCAGCAACCGAGCCGGTCCAGATCGTGCGGTCGTCGAAGCCCGTCTCCGGCGGCGACAACGCGAGCCCCACCTCTGTCCACGTCGTCAGGTCGGGCGACACCGCGTGCCCGACACTCGCGTGATCGTGGCGCAGATCGGGGTCACCCAAGGAGCGCGGCGCCTGCAGGAAGAACAGGTGGAACATCGAGCCGTCGTCGGCGATCCAGAAGTCCCAGACCCAACGATCGTCGAGGTCGAACATCCGCGCAGCCTCTCAGGTCGCGATCGAATCACCGAAGGCGACCGTCGCCGCCACCTTCCGGATCTCCCCCGGCGCCAGGTCGGTCTCGGCGAGCAGCAAGCGCACCGCCTCGGCTCCCATGGCCGCATACGGTACGGCCACCGAGGTCAACGACGGCCGCAGCCATTGGGCGAGGTCGGAGGCGTCGAACGAGACAACGTCGCAGTCGTGCGGCGGCGCGAGCCCGAAATCCCACAGCGTCTGGTACGTGCCCATCGCGATCCGATCGTTGAGGCACAGATAGCCCGTTGCGCGCCCGCCGGCGCCCAGCCAGCGTGCGACCGCACCGCGGGCGTCGGCGACCGTCCAGTCACAGTCGATGATCTCCGGCACCTCTCGGCCCTCGGCGACCAGCACCTCACAGGCCCCACGCGTACGGTCGAGGCCGGCGGTCGCGATCGGGTTCGGGTCACGGCCCACGATCACGATCGGTCCGGTGCGAGGACTCGCGGCGAGGAGCCTTGCCGCCACCCGCCCGGCCTCGACCTCGTCGGGCACCACGCACGGCAACCTGCCCTCGCGGTCGACACTGTTGAGCAGGATCGCGCGCTGCTGACGCAGCAGGGTCGGCACCTGCACGATCGCGGTGACGAGACGGGCGAAGACGATCCCGTCGACCTCACGGTCGACCATCTCTTGCAACAACGCGGTCTCGGCCGCCGAATAGCCCTCACTCTCCCCGATGACCATGAGGTGCTCAAGTTCTCGAGCGGCAGTCCCAGCTCCCGAGAGCATTCGGCTGGCGAAAGAGCCGCTGGCGATGTGGTCCGACACCAGGCCGATCGTCCGCGTCTCTCGCGTACGCAGGGATCGCGCGGACCTGTTGGGGCGGTAGGCCAGGGCCTGGGCAACACTCTCGACCCGCTCCTGAGTCGGTGGCCGGATCCGCATCTCGGCTGCTCGGCCGTTGAGAATGTAGGACGCGGTCGTGACGGAGACGCCAGCCTCACGAGCGACATCGGCCAAGGTGGTGCGTCGTTTCGGCGGTGACATCTGACTCCTTTCGCCCCCTGGTAACGCCCGGCTTTTGTTTCGATCCGGTCACAGTCTCTTGACAGTGACCCGGGTCACTGACATCTTCATGCTGATTCGATTCAGCAGGTGTTGTCAACAGCCCTTTAGGTCGAATCATCTGCTCACTCAACGAAGGAGATCACTGGGATGCGAAACCCCAGCATGCGCCGTACGTTCGCAGGTGCTGCGATCCTCGCCCTCACGACCATGGGCCTCGCGGCCTGCGGTGGCGACGGCGGTAGCGGAGCCGACGACAAGACGGTCACCATCCTGTCCAGTGTCGACCAGCCCGTTCAGGACGGACTCGAGGAGACGCTCACCGCGAAGCTGAAGGCCGACGGCTACACCGTCGACTGGCAGAAGGTCGACGCGATCGACCAGCTCATCATGACCCGCATTCAGGGCAATCAGCTTCCTGACATCGCGCTGATCCCGCAGCCCGGTGTCGTACGCAACGTCGTCAACCGTGCCGGCGGCAAGGCCGTCGACCTCTCCACGCTGGTCGACAAGGCCACGCTGGAGAAGACCATGGTTCCTGGCACCCTCGACGCGGGCACCATCGACGGCAAGCTCTACGGCCTGCTGGTGTCGATGAACGTCAAGGGCCTGGTGTTCTATCCCAAGAAGGCCTTCGAGAAGGCCGGTTATGAGGTCCCCGAGACCATCGGCGACCTCGAGGCGCTCACCGAGCAGATCAAGAGTGACGGCGGCACCCCGTGGTGTGCAGGCATCGAGTCCGAGGCCGCGACCGGCTGGCCCGCGACCGACTGGTTCGAGATCCTGGTGGCCAAGTACGGCGGCGTCGACACCTACAACTCGTGGGTGGCAGGCGAGACCAAGTTCGACTCCGAGGTCGTGCGTCAGGCCGCTGGCGAGTTCGAGAAGCTTGCTGTTCACCGACGGGAACGTGCCCGGTGGTCGCAAGGCCATCGCCACCACGAGCTTCCAGACCGCTGGTACGCCGATGTTCGACGCCAAGCCGGGCTGCTGGATGTACAACCAGGGCTCGTTCATCACCGGCTTCTTCCCCAAGGCCGTGCAGAGCAACCTGGACGAAGAGGTCGGCGTCTTCGGCTTCCCGCCTGCTTCCGCCGGTGGCGAGAACCCCTCGCTCGGCGGTGGCGACCTGCTGATGGCCTTCAACGACAGCGCCGCCACCAAGGCTGCTGTGACGGCGCTCAGCGAGCCTGACGCCGGCGAGAAGGCCGCAGGCATGAGCAGCTTCATCTCCCCGCACAAGACGTTCAACATGGACGCCTACCCCAACGAGTTCACCAAGCAGGTTGCCGGGGTGGCCTACGACTCCACCGCCTTCTTGTTCGATGGCTCGGACCAGATGCCCGGTGAGGTTGGTGCCGGTGCCTTCTGGAAGGACATCACCGCGTGGGTGGCCGGTCAGCAGGACCTCGACACCTCCTTGAAGAACATCGACGCGGCCTGGCCCGCCTCCTGACCCAAGCGTCGATCGGGCAACGTCACCGGGGGGCGGGAGCGCTCCGCTCCCGCCCCCCGTGTTGCTCGACTTCTGACCATGACCACCACACAAAGAAAGGCGGTGTGAACATCCCATGGTGGCCAAACTGTTGACCGCAATCATCACGGTCGTGATCGGCATAGGCGCAGCCCTGGCGCTCTACTGGCTCCTCAACAAGCTCGCCGAACTCCTCCCGGACCACATCGAGGCCCGGATCAAGCCCTACTTCTACATCCTCCCCGCATACCTCGCGATCTCGGTCTTCCTGCTCTATCCCGCAGTCCTCACGATCATCAACAGTTTCCGAGACGCGGCCTCGACGAGTTTCGTGGGCTTGCAGAACTACTCGGACCTGTTCTCCACACCCGCGTTCCGCGACACGCTGTTCACCACCTTGCTGTGGATGCTGGTGGTCCCAGCCGTCACCGTGGCTCTAGGCTTGGCGGTCGCCGTGCTGGCAGACCGGCTCCCCGCCAAGTGGGAGAACCTGAGCAAAACGATCATCTTCATGCCGATGGCGATCTCGATGGTGGGCGCCTCCATCGTGTGGCGACTGATCTACATGGCGCCGCAACCGGGCGCCCCGCGAGTCGGCATGCTGAACGCGATGGGTGGGCTTGTAGGCCTCGACCCGGTGGCGTGGCTGGCCGAGAACAGCTTCAAGCTGAACAGCTTCCTGCTGATGATCATCCTGCTCTGGGCGCAGGTGGGCTTCTCGATGGTGCTGCTGTCCGCCGCCGTCAAAGGCGTACCAGAAGACACCCTCGAGGCGGCTCGCATCGACGGCGCTTCCGAGCGACAGGCCTTCTTCCGCGTCGTCGTACCGCAGATCAAGGGCACGATCATCACCGTCTTCGTGACCGTGCTGATCAGCGTCATGAAGATCTTCGACATCGTGTTCGCGACGACCAACGGCCAGTTCGGCACCAACGTCATCGGAAACGAGTTCTACAACCAGATCACGACCTACGCCAACTACGGCCGCGCGTCGGCGATCGTGGTGTTGCTGATGATCGCAACCATCCCGGTGATGTGGTACCAGGTGCGCAACTTCAAGCGTGAGGAGGCTGGGCTGTGAGTGTTCAGACACCGGTCGCTGCGACCCCGACCGCAGCCAAGCGCAAGAAGCGCGCCACCCACTTCGACCCCAACCCGGCCAAGGCCGGCTGGGCGACCAAGTTGGTCCTGGCTGTCATCTGCTTCCTCTGGATTGTGCCCACCCTCGGCACGGTGATCACCTCCTTCCGTCCGTTCGAGGACGCCCAGCGCACCGGCTGGTGGACGGTCTTCACCAACCCCGACGCGTGGGGCCGAATGACCCTGGACAACTACGACAACGCCATCCAGGGCGCCAACATGGGGCAGGCGTTCATCAACACCTTCGCCATCACCCTTCCCGCCACGTTCATCCCGATCCTGGTGGCGGCATTCGCGGCGTACGCGTTCACGTTCATGGAGTTCTGGGGACGCGACTTCCTGTTCCTGCTCGTGGTGAGCCTGTTGGTGATCCCGAACTTCGTGGCGTTGGGTCCGATCCTGAAGCTCTACAGCCAACTTGGGATGTACGGCACCTTTCCGGCCGTGTGGCTGGCCCACGTCGGCTTCGGCATGTCGCTGGCCATCTACATCCTGCGCAACTACATGGCCACGCTGCCCAAGACGGTCATCGAGTCGGCCAAGATCGACGGCGCCAGTCACTTCCAGACCTTCTTCCGACTGGTATTGCCGATGTCGGTGCCCGCGCTCGCGTCCTTCGCGATCTTCCAGTTCCTGTGGGTCTGGAACGACCTGCTGGTCGCGCTGATGTTCATCGGCCCCGGTGACAACGAGCCGGTGACGGTGGCGATGACCAAGCTCACCGGCCAGATGGGCAGCGGTCAGGAACTCGTCACCGCCGGTGGCGTGTTCTCGATGATCGTGCCGATCTTGGTGTTCTTGGCCTTGCAGCGGTTCTTCGTCCGCGGCATGACGGCCGGAGCCGTCAAGGGCTAGGTGCTGCCTTTCCAGAGGCGTCGGCCCGGCTCGTCCGTGCCGGCGCCTCTTCCATTTCGACCCGACTCTCTGAAAGTCTGCGACATGTTGTTTCCTGCCCACGCCGACACCGCCACGACAAGCCTGGTCTGGTCCGAGCACGACGACCGTCTGGCCACGATCCACTGGGTTGGCGCGGCGCAGAGCGGGACCTCGGGAGCCTGCCCCACTCCCCTGGCCATCAACGGACCGGGACTTCCGCTCCTGGGCGAACACGCGCACGAGAGGTTCGTACGCCCGCACCTGAGGGGGCATCGACTGACCACGGCCGGACCCGGCCGCAGTTGGACGCCGTGGTTCCGGCCTACTAGCACCGAGTCGAGCGAGGTCTCTCTCACGTTCACCGGCCGCGACGAGGCTGCCGGGCTCGAGGTGACGGTGACGTACGAGTCTCTGGCCGGCGGCGCCCTGCGCGGGCGCGCGAGTGTCACCAACTTGAGCGCTGATCCCTACGTCGTCGAGGGTCTCGAGGTCGTGATCCCGGTCGAGGATCGCTGCACCGAACTGCTCGACTTCACCGGCCGCCACGAGGGCGAACGTTCCCCTCAGCGCCACCACATCACCGACGGCCTTTGGCTGCGCGAGGGGCGCGGCGGGCGCCCCGGGCTCGACGCCGCGACACTGGTCGCCGTCGGCACGCCCGGATTCGGGACCACCCACGGCACCGTTTTGGCCTGCCACGTCGCGTGGAGCGGCAACAGCGTGCTGCGGGTGGAGCGAGGCGCGGCCACCGGGACGACCCTGGGCGGCGGTGAACACTTGTTGCCCGGCGAGATGTGTCTGGCCCAAGGCGAGTCGTACGCCTCCCCGTGGGTGATGTTCGCCGCTGCCACCGACGGTCTCGACCAGATCGCGGCGCAGTGGCACGCCTGGCAACGCTCGTTGCCGGTGCATCCCGGCGTACAACCGGTCATCCTCAACGTGTGGGAGGCGGTCTACTTCGACCACGACCTGGAGCGGCTCAAGGCGATCGCCGAGCGTGCTGCGCGAGTCGGTGTCGAGCGATTCGTACTCGACGACGGGTGGTTTCGCCACCGGCGCGACGATCACGCGGGGTTGGGCGACTGGTATGTCGACGAGGACGTCTGGCCCGACGGCTTGGAGCCGATCATCCAGCACGCCAAACGGCTGGGCATGGAGTTCGGATTGTGGTTCGAACCCGAGATGATCAACGTCGATTCCGACCTCTATCGCGAGCACCCGGACTGGCTGCTGTCCAGTGGTGACCGGCTGCCGCTGGAGCACCGCCAGCAGCAGGTATTGGACCTGACGCGCCCCGAGGTCGTCGACTATCTTTTCGAGCGGGTCTCAGCCGTGCTGGGGCGTTACGACATCTCCTACGTCAAGTGGGACCACAACCGCGACCTGCTCGACGCCGGGCGCGGCGCTGCGGACGGCGCTCCTGCGCCACACCTGCAGACCCTCGCCTACTACGACCTGTTGGACCGGCTGCGTGCTGCCCATCCGGCGGTCGCGTGGGAGTCCTGTGCCTCGGGTGGGGGTCGTATCGACCTCGGCGTCGCGGAGCGGGTGGAGCGCTTCTGGACCAGTGACCTCACCGACGCACTGGCCCGTCAGCAGATCCAGCGCTGGACCACTCAACTGATCGCGCCCGAACTGGCCGGTGCGCACGTCTCGGCGCCGGTTCAGCACGGCACGTGGCGCACATTCTCGCTGGACTTTCGGGCCGCGACCGCGATGTTCGGTGCCTTCGGCATCGAATGGGATCTGACCCAGGCCAGTGACGAGGACCTGGACACGCTGGCCTCGTGGATCACCCGGTTCAAGCGGTTGCGCCCCCTGCTGCACTCAGGCCGCATGGTGCGACCGGAGTCCGCCGACCCGACCGTGCTGTTGCACGGCGTGGTGGCCACGGATGCAGCGCAGGCGCTGATCGCGCACGTCCAACTCGACGAACCCAACTCCAACCGCGGGGTCTGGGTGCGAGTGCCGGGCCTGACTCCCGACGCGGCCTACGACCTGGCTTGGGAAGGCCCGGTCTGCCCGTACGAGGCCAGCAAGTCGGTCAAGCCGTTCGAGGTCGGGCCGACCGGCGCAGTGCCGATGACGGGTGCGGATCTTGCCGGACGCGGCTTCTGGATGCCACGGATCAGGCCGCAGAGCATCCACCTGGTGCACCTGACCAGGCGGTGACGAGTCAGAAGGTGCCGAGGAACTTCCGGGGCGTACCTCGCGGAGGCTGCCGGATGGACTTGACCGAACCCAGCAACGCCAAGCCCTTGATCCGGACCAGCGGACTGTTGGCGTCGAACTGAGCAGGGAGGTGTTCCTTGCCCTGTTTGAACTCCCCCAGGATCGGCGTGCCGTCGAGTTCGACGCGCGTGTGGGCGTCCACGATCACCTTGACGTCGGACATGATCGCGGTGACGGTGATCGTCACCTCGTCACTCTCCAGAGTCGCTTCGCGCAGGTCGAGCGTGACATCACCCATGAACGCGAACGCAGTGCTGAACTCCGGCACCAGCCAGGCCCCCTCGCGCTTGACCTCGCTCAGCACCGCTGTGGTGGCGCTGTGCGTGGCGCCGGGCACGGGCAGGTGGTCACCGCGGGCATGCGCGGCCGGCACCTGGGGGGTTGCCGCCTGTGACGGCAGGTCCGCAGTGATGGGGATGAGATCGGCGTACGTCTTGGCGGCGTACGCCTTCTCGAGCCGCTCGTCCAATTCGTCCAGGTCCAAGCGTCCGGCGCCCGCCGCCTCGCGCAGCAGCTCGGCCACCTTGTGCCGGTCGTCGTCGGACACCCGGAACTTGGAGGGGTCGGGGCGCTGCATGTCTCCCATGGGCGGCAAGGCTATCGGGGAAGTCCCGCAACCGGGGTGTCGAATGCCGCGCCCGGGGAAGGAGTGACCACGCTCGGACCCCTGGAGGACACCATGCGGACACTGACACTCGCCACAGCTCTCGTGCTTGCCACGGCCACGCTGTCGGCGTGCGATTCCGAGGACGTGGACACGCTTGAGCCACGCAAGACAATCACACGCACCATCCCTGAGGGCCCGGCCGACAAGGACACCGCGGAGGTGGACGTGACGACCGCTGCCCTGGCCCCGTGCGACCTCCTCCCCCGTCTGGACGGCATGCCCAGCGTTCGTCGGCTGGGCGCGCCGCATTCGTGCCGCCTGGAGGCGGACAACGACGTCCGGGTCACGACATTCGAAGCGTTCGGCCCCGACGCCCGGTGGAGCAGGGAGCGCTTCGACCTCAACGGAGTCGTGGCCTATCGGGAGAGCCCCCTGCTCGGTCTCTGCTCGGTCTGGCTTCCCGTCAGCCAGACGCACGCAATCGAGTTCTGGGGTCGCCCCGAAGGCGACAAGCCCGACCCCGGAGATGGTGCGCTGACGCTGGAGGAGGCCGAGAAGTACGCGGCCCAGGTGGATTGCTCGACGGTGGAGGCATACGCCGCTGCCGCCGCGACCGAACTGCTCGACGACACCGAGTCGCTGATGCGGCCGGAGGGGCGAGCGCGGTTGACCGCCTGCGGGATCCTGGAGTCCGCTTTCGGACCTGCGGACGACGACCGGTCGTACGAACGGCCGGACGGCGGTCAGCAAAGTTGCGCGCTGGCGTCGGGAACCGCTGACGAGCCCGCCGTCACGTTGGAGATCAGCGCGGGCCCGCCCCTACGACGCTGGGTGGACGAGGGCGGCTGGGACGGCAGATACGTCGACGTCGCGGGCACCCAGACCCGACTCACCACGTGGGACGACGAGGACGAATGTCTCACGCATTTCGACTACGGCGCGTACGACGGCCCCGCTGCTGGCGGTGGTCGTCTCATCGCGCGCGTCATCTCTCCTTGCGAATCGTGGCGCGAGAACACCCGCAAGGTGATCGAGGCCATCCCAGCCGCTCCCCTCGCCGCGGCGTCCAAGGCCGAACTGGTTTATGCCTGGGACGACCAAGACGTGCCGGGTGTGGGCGCTTGCGTGGACGTCGATCCCGATGCCGGCCTGGAGTGTGCCCCGGCTCGCGAGGTCGACGTGCCCGACGATCCGGCCGACCTGATCGCGCAGGGCGAGGTGGAGCCGGACGTGCTGTGTGCCGCCTCGGCCTCGCTTGTCGAGCAGCACTTCGGCGCCGGATTCGCCGCTACCACCGTCGATCTCAACCCGGGGCTCTCGAGTCCGGAGTCGAGTGGACGCACTCTCGATTGCCTGTGGGTGCGGCCCGATCACGCTGTGACGGTCAGGCTGCACGCGTCGACCCAGCCGATGCGCGGTGCGGCAGAGACCGAGATCGCCGGTCATCCGGCACTGGTGAATCCCAGCAGAGACCGCCATGTGCATACGGCCGAGATCGCTCTCGGCAACGCGGGCGACCCGGGCGCCCTGACGATCCGGGTCGAGGTGCAGCCACCGCGTGGCTGGGGCAGTTACTCCACGGCGCCTCGTGATCGCGCCCCCATCAAGGCCGCGCCGGAGTTCGTCGAGGCGCTGACCAAGGCGTTGCTCGGCGTACGCACGTCCCCCTCCTGAGCCGGGCTCACACTGAGTAGCCTGAGCCTGTGAGCAGCCCCGAGTTCCGCTATTCAGATCTCCTTCCCACCCACGGCTCCAACGGTGCCGACGAGACGCCGTGGCGACTCATCACGACCGAGGGCGTGTCGACGTTCGAAGCCGACGGGCAGACTTTCCTGCGCGTCTCACCCGAGGCGATCCAAGCGCTCACGGCCGAGGCGATGCACGACATCTCGCACTATCTGCGGCCTGGTCACCTGGCGCAACTGCGCAAGATCATCGACGACCCCGAGGCGTCCGGCAACGACCGTTTCGTGGCGCTGGACCTGCTCAAGAACGTCAACATCTCGGCGGGTGGCGTGCTCCCGATGTGTCAGGACACCGGCACCGCGATCGTGATGGGCAAGAAGTCCGAGCGGGTGCTCACCGGCACCGACGACGGTGAGGCGATCTCGCGCGGGGTGTACGACGCGTACACCAAGCTCAACCTGCGCTATTCGCAGATGGCGCCGCTGACGACGTACGAGGAGAAGAACACCGGCACCAACCTGCCGGCGCAGATCGAGATCTATTCGACGCCCGCAAGCGACCAGCCCGAGTACAAGTTCCTCTTCATGGCCAAGGGCGGCGGGTCGGCCAACAAGTCGTTCCTCTTCCAGGAGACCAAGGCGGTGCTCAACCCGACGCGGATCCTGGAGTTCCTGGACGAGAAGATCCGCTCGTTGGGCACGGCTGCCTGCCCGCCGTACCACCTCGCGATCGTGATCGGCGGGACATCTGCGGAGTTCGCGCTGAAAACCGCGAAGTACGCGTCCGCGCACTACCTCGACGATCTGCCGACGACCGGTTCCATGCACGCGCACGGCTTCCGTGACGTCGAGTTGGAGGAGAAGGTCTTCGAGTTGACGCAGTCGTTCGGCATCGGGGCGCAGTTCGGGGGCAAGTACTTCTGCCACGACGTGCGGGTCGTACGCCTGCCGCGCCACGGCGCCTCCTGCCCCGTCGCGATCGCGGTCTCGTGCTCGGCAGACCGGCAGGCGCTGGGCAAGATCACCGCAGAAGGCGTCTTCCTGGAGCAGTTGGAGACCGACCCGGCGCACTACATGCCCACCGACGGGATCTCGGACGAGATCTCGGGCGGCTCGGTGGTCGACATCGACCTGTCTTTGCCGATGCCGGAGATCCTGGCGGAGTTGTCCAAACATCCGGTCAAGACCCGGTTGTCACTCACCGGGCCGTTGGTGGTCGCCCGCGACATCGCGCACGCCAAGATCAAGGAGCGCCTCGACGCGGGCGAGGAGATGCCCGCCTACCTGCGCGATCACCCGGTCTATTACGCCGGACCGGCCAAGACGCCGGACGGGATGGCGTCGGGGTCGTTCGGTCCCACGACCGCGGGCCGGATGGACTCGTACGTCTCCCAGTTCCAGGCCGCGGGCGGCTCGATGGTGATGCTGGCCAAGGGCAACCGCTCCAAGGTCGTGACCGAGTCGTGCGACGAGCACGGCGGCTTCTATCTCGGCTCGATCGGCGGTCCGGCCGCGCGCTTGGCGCAAGACTGCATCAAGTCGGTGTCGGTGCTGGAATATGAAGAACTCGGCATGGAGGCGATCTGGAAGATCGAGGTCGAGGACTTCCCGGCGTTCATCGTGGTCGATGACAAGGGCAACGACTTCTTCACCGACCCCTCCGGCGCGGTCACCGTGCCGATCACCGGGATCCGGGTGCGGTCGGCGGAGTAACTGGGCGCTGCTCTCCAGCCAGATAGAGCCAGTACGTCACCTCGCGTCCTTGCAGGCTGACCGGGAGCGCGCGCTGCTCCACGTGGTCGAACACCGCACGCATCGTGGCCGCCAACTCCGGCGCCTCGGCGGCCGACCAGATCGCAACCAGACCGCCCGGGTTGAGGATCGCCCGGCACCGGCGCAGGAATTCCGGCTCGTAGAGGGAGCCGTTGGCGTCGTGCACCAGGTAGCCCGGACCGTTGTCGACGTCGAGGAGGAGCAGGTCGTACGACGAACGCGCTTCGACCACCGCCATCGCCAGGTCGGCGTTGACCATCTTGACCCGACGGTCAGCCAGCAGTGCCTGGCCGTGTGGGACGGTGCCGTCGCGCAACCACCCGATCAGTGCTTCCTCGATCTCGACGACCGTGACGTGCTCGACTCGCGGATCGGCGAGCACCGCTTCGAGTGTGAAGCCCAGCCCGAGCCCCCCGATCACCACATCGCGGGGGTCGGCGATCGCGGCCAGAGCCTCGGCAGCCAGGGCCACCTCGGTGGAGGTCTCGGCCGTATCCATCACGAAGATCCCGTTGGCGCGTAGTTCCAGCACGGCGGGGCCGTTGCGCACCCTGCGTTGCCGCAGGACCACCTCGCCGCGCGGGGACTCGGCTCGTGCGATCTCGGTGAAATCCACGTCCGTCAGGCTAGCGATCCCCCTCTGAGCCCAGCGCAACCGACCACCACCCCGCACCCGACAGGTAGCGTCGAAGTCGTGGACACCCGGACCGAACACGACTCCCTCGGCGAGATCGAGGTCCCCGCGGACGCCTTGTGGGCGGCCCAGACCCAGCGCGCGATCGAGAACTTCCCGATCAGCGGCACGCGGATGGAGCCGAGTCTGATCAGGGCGCTCGCGCTGCTCAAGGGCAGCGCCGCGCGTACGAACGCCGCCCTCGGCGTCCTCGACCACGACGTGGCGCAGCGGATCGCGGACGCCGCCGCAGCCGTCGCCGACGGGAAGCACACCGACGCGTTCCCACTCGACGTCTTCCAGACCGGCTCGGGCACCTCGACCAACATGAACGTCAACGAGGTGCTGGCCCGGCTCGCAGGTGCAGGCACCCACGCCAACGACCACGTCAATGCCTCGCAGTCGTCCAACGACACCTTCCCGACCGCGATCCACGTGGCGGCAGCGCTCGCCGTGGTGGATGATCTGCTGCCCGCGCTGGAGGTGCTGGAGCAGTCGCTGTCGACGAAGGCGGTCGAGTTCGCCGACCTGGTGAAGAGTGGGCGTACGCACCTGATGGACGCGACTCCGGTGACGCTGGGCCAGGAGTTCGGTGGCTACGCGGCGACCATCGCGTACGCCGGAGAGCGACTGACCAGCGTGCTGCCACGCGTACGAGAGGTGCCGCTGGGCGGCACCGCGGTCGGGACCGGCATCAACACCCCGGAGGGCTTCGCCGCCCAGGTCATCGCGGATCTGTCACAGCGCACGGGTCAGGAGTTCACCGAGGCGCGCGACCATTTCGAGGCGCAGTCGGGGCGCGACTCGCTGGTGGAACTGTCGGGAGTGTTGCGTACGGTGGCCGTCGGGCTGACCAAGATCTGCAACGACCTGAGATGGATGTCGTCCGGCCCGACGACCGGCCTGGCCGAGATCCACTTGCCCGACCTGCAACCGGGGTCGAGCATCATGCCCGGCAAGGTCAACCCGGTGCTGCCCGAGGCGACGCTGATGGTGTGCGCGCAGGTCGTGGGCAACGACGCCACGGTCGCCTGGGCGGGCGCGTCTGGCAACTTCGAACTCAACGTGATGATGCCGGTGATCGCCCGCAATCTGCTGGAGTCGATCCGGATCCTGTCGACCTCGATCACGCTGCTCGCCGAACGCTGCGTGGACGGGATCGAGGCCGACGCGGAGCGGATGGCAACGTACGCCGCCTCGTCGGCCAGCATCGTCACGCCGCTGAACCGGGTGATCGGCTATGAGGCCGCCGCCAAGATCGCCAAGCATGCACTTGCCCGGGGCAGCACCATCCGCGAGGCGGTGCTCGACCTGGGCTTCGTCGACCGCGGGGAACTCACCGAGGCCCAACTCGACGAGGCGCTCGACCTGATCGCGATGACAGGTCGGGCCTAGAGTTCTTCGAACGTCGCCGGGTCGCCCCCGAAGAGTCGCCCGTCATCGCGGTGCAGCGCCGAGATCGCGGCGACCTCGCCGTCGGAAAGCGCGAAGTCGAAGACGTCGAGGTTCGCGGTCTGACGCGAGGGCGTGGCTGACTTGGGCAGCGGGATCGCCCCGAGTTGGAGCTGCCAGCGCAGCACCACCTGAGCGGGTGCGACACCGTGGGCGGTCGCGGCGTCTGCGATCGCGGGTTCGTCGTACGCCGGACGCCGGTTGCCCAACGGACTCCACGCCTCGGTGATGATCCCGAGACGATCATGTACGGCCTGCTGTGCGGTCTGGACGAAGCGCGGATGCTGCTCGACCTGGTTGACGACCGGGGTCACGCCGGTCTCGGCAATGATCCGTTCGAGGTGCTCGGGCAGGAAGTTGGAGACACCGATCGAGCGCACGAGACCCGCCTCGCGGGCCTCGATCAGGCCCTCCCAGGCAGCGACGTAGCGATCTCGCGACGGCAACGGCCAGTGCACCAGCACCAGGTCGAGTCGCTCCAGACCGAGCCGCTCCAGCGACTCCTCGACCGACTCGCGCGCCCGGTCGTGATCGCGTCCGCGCACCTTGGTCGTGATCGCGAGGTCCTGGCGATCAGCGCCGGACCGCGCCAGCGCGCGGCCCACCTCGGCCTCGTTCTCGTACGAGACCGCGGTGTCGATCAATCGGTAGCCGGCCACGATCGCCGAGCAGACTGCCGCCACGCCCTCCTCGCCGCGCAGGCCGTAGGTCCCGAGCCCGATCGCGGGCAGGGTGTGGTCGTCGGACAGAGCGCGAGTGGGGATCACCCGATCACGCTAGCGTGCTCACCCGGGGCGCGCGGTTGCAAAACTGGTCGAGGCAGAGGCCAGCCGGTCGAGAGCGAACACCAGCAGATAGGTGCCGCCCTCGTCGGGGAAGTCCGGACCGAAGTAGACGCCATCGGGGATCGTGATGCGATCGCCCTTGGCCACCGCGCCCTGGTAGGAGTAGAGCAACGTCTGGCTGGCACCGCCCGTGGCAACCGAACTCGTCCAGCCCGGCATCTCCGCTTGGACGTAGAGGTCCGGATCCCACAACGCGCCCGGATAGGGCGTGAAGCTCACGGTCAAGGTCAAGGGGGCGCCGACCTTCGGATCGCCGTCCACCAGGACGTACGCGCCGCCGGCGAACTCGAAGTCGAAGTACCGCGAGCCACCATCGTCGTGGACGACGGCTCCCGACGACTGAGGATCGAACGTCAGCGTGCCTGCGCTGGAGGCATACGTGGGCGCGGTGGTGATCACACTGATTGCGGGCACCGACCACGCGGCTGTCTTCATCAGGGTACGCCGGCACGCAATTCGGGGGGATTGCATTGGGGGGACTCCGGTCATCTTGGGGGGGTTCAGACCTGAGAGTCACGGTAGCGCCAATCGGGCACTCCGGGGGAAATTTCTGGGTGGAACGTATGCGGTGGAGCTCAGTACCAGTTCTGGCTGCGCTTGAAGGACCATGCGTTGCACGGGGTGCCGTACGCGCGCTGGATGTAGTCCAGCCCCCAGCGGATCTGGACCTCGGCGTCGGTGTAGTACCCGGCCGGCATGTCGTGCAGGCCGGTCAGGGCCTGCGGGATGCCGTAGGCCGACGAGGTCGGGTTGTCGGCGTCCACGCGCCAGTTGGATTCGGAGACGTAGAGCGCGTCGAGGCAGGCGAACTGCGAGTCCGCGAAGCCGTACTCGCCCAGCAGTGCGCGCCCGATCGTACGAGGGTCGGCGCCGTCGAGGTTCTCGCTCTGCGCGACGCCGCCGCCGGCGCCGGTGCCCAACACGCGAACCTTGGTCGCGTCCTTGTTCGTACGCCGGTCCGAGCGGGTCACCGCAGGCTGTTGGCGCTGCTGGAGGTCCGCAGCCGTTATGTCTGCCTGCGTACCTGACCGGCCGAGTGAGACGGGCGCGTCTGCCGCGATCACCGGTGCGTTGGTCGAGAGGACCCCGCCCGTCACAGCAACGCCGGTTGCCGCAGCGGCGAGGCCGCCCACGGTCACGGTGCGGCGTACGACTCCGTGGTTGCTCTTGGCGCGGTGTTTCGCGGGTGCAGCATGGCGACCGACGGGGGCGGTGGGCTTGGCGGTCGCATACTTGACGCGGAACGAGACCGGCTTGGCGTGCTTCGACACAGGTGTGAACTCACGGGGGTCGACGTCAGGACAGGTCTGTCACGATGAACCAAAGTAGGGTCCGTTATCAAATCGAGATCAAGGATTCCTGCGACTGGTCTAGACCGCCTCGAATCAGAGCGTGACGTTCTCCAGCATGTCGGTGACCAGTGCCGCGATCGGCGAACGCTCGGACCGGGTCAAGGTGACGTGACCGAACAGCGGATGGCCCTTGAGCTTCTCCACGACCGCGACGACACCGTCGTGGCGACCCACCCGCAGGTTGTCGCGCTGCGCGACGTCGTGCGTGAGGACGACCTTGGAGTTGGCGCCGATGCGGCTGAGCACGGTCAGCAGCACGTTGCGCTCCAACGATTGCGCCTCGTCCACAATCACGAAGGAGTCGTGCAACGAGCGGCCCCGGATATGGGTCAGCGGCAAGACCTCGAGCATCCCGCGGTCGAGCACCTCGTCGATCACGTCTCGGCTGGTGATCGAACCCAGGGTGTCGAACACCGCCTGCGCCCACGGATTCATCTTCTCCGACTCCGAGCCCGGCAGGTAGCCGAGTTCCTGGCCACCCACCGCGAAGAGGGGCCGAAAGACCACGACCTTCTTGTGCTGACGCCGTTCCATCGTCGCCTCCAGGCCGGCGCACAGCGCGAGCGCGGACTTGCCGGTGCCGGCTCGCCCACCTAACGACACGATGCCCACCTCGGGGTCGAGGAGCAGTTCCAAGGCGATGCGCTGCTCGGCCGACCGTCCGTGAATGCCGAAGGCCTCACGGTCGCCGCGCACCAGGTGCACCTGCTTGTCGGGACCGACCCGCCCCAGGCCCGTACCCCGGTCACTGAACAACACCAGCCCCGTGTGACACGGCAGGTCGCGTGCTGCGTCGAGGTCGACGGTGCCATCGGCGTACAGCTCGTCGAGCGCCTCGGCGGCCACCTCGAGTTCGGCCATGCCGTTGTAGCCGGTGTCGGAGTCCGAGATCGCCTCGGCGCGGTATTCCTCCGCCTCCAGGCCGACCGCGCTGGCCTTGATCCGCAACGGCAGGTCCTTGGACACCAAGGTCACCCGGTGGCCTTCGTTGGCCAGGTTGCGAGCCACCGCCAGGATGCGCGTGTCGTTGTCGCCGAGGCGAAAACCGGACGGGAGCGACTCGGGGTCGGTGTGGTTGAGCTCCACCCGCAAGGTGCCACCCTCGTCGCCGATCGGCACCGCCGTGTCGAGCCGCCCGTGCTTGACGCGCAGATCATCGAGGTGACGCAAGGCCGTACGCGCGAAGAAGCCCAACTCGGGGTGGTGGCGCTTGCCCTCCAACTCGGTGATCACCACGACCGGCAGCACCACCTGGTGCTCGGCGAACCGCTTCAGTGCGCCAGGATCGGCGAGCAGGACGCTGGTGTCGATGACGTAAGTGCGGGACTCTTCGGCTGCGGACTGCTCAGGCATTGCTTCCCCTTGACAGCCGGCGCGCGCACTCCTCGCCCCGGCCCTTAGAACTCGTGGTTGGACCGAGAAGAGTCCCGAAGGCCGGAGTGGCGGCCTCCCACGCGCGCCAACCCTCGGCGTGCTGTCAGGTCGTGAACTTCCACGAACGGGCCTCCCGATGGCGGCGAGCTTCCCCACTCGCCGATGTCTGCGAACGTACGTCTCGTGCAGAGACGATTCGGGGCGACACGCCCGACCACGAGGTGAACGTTGGGTTGCGGGCTCGGTCGGCCTGTCCCGAACTGCGGCCGACACTGCGGGGCTCGGTCAGCCTGTCCCGAACTGCGGCCGACACTTCGGGGCTCGGCTCCAGCACACCTCGCAACGCTCGGCGTACCTCCGCCTCACTCCTCGGTCAGCCGCCGTATCTCCGCTCGCGCTCCGCGTACGCCCGGATCGCGCGCAAGAAGTCCACGCGCCGGAAGTCCGGCCACAACGCCTCGCAGAAATAGAACTCCGACTGCGCCGACTGCCACAACAAGAAGCCGCCGAGGCGCTGCTCGCCGGACGTTCGGATCACCAGATCGGGATCCGGCTGACCCTTCGTATACAGATGCTGGGCGATGTGGTCGACGTCGATGAGCTCGGCCGAGCTCTTCCAGCGAGGTCCCCTGGCCTGCGTGCTCGTGGAGCAGGGAGCGTACGGCGTCCGCGATCTCGCGACGGCCGCCATAGCCGACCGCGACGTTGACGATCAGCCCGTCGCTTTCGCGGGTGTCGTCCGCGGCCTTCTTCAGAATCTCCGCCGTGGACGACGGCAGCAGGTCGAGCGAACCGACGGGATGTACGCGCCACCGGCCCGATTCGGCGAGCGCTTCGACGGCACCTTCGATGATTCCCAGCAGGCCCTGCAATTGCTCGACCGGACGGTTGCTGAGGTTGTCGTTGGAGAGCAGCCACAACGTGACGACCTCGACACCCACCTCCTCGCACCACTCCAGCAACGGGAAGATGTTGTCCGCGCCGGCCTGATAGCCGCCCGCCGTGTCGAGGCCGACCGATTTCGCCCAACGTCGGTTGCCGTCGAGCATCACGCCGATGTGCTTGGGGATGCGATCCGAAGGCAGCGCCTTGACCATCCGCGCCTCGTACGCGGGATAGAGCAACCGCCGGACGGCGTCCTTGGTGTTCCTCAACCCGGGCACGTCGCCGATGTTAGGCCACATCGAGCTATGTGAGGCTCGACTCTCTCGTAGATTCGACTGTTGCAGCGCCAGATCGCCGGATAAGTTCGGCGGCATGAAGGACGTCGTACGCGCTCACCTCGACGATGTGGTGGAGAACGTCTCCGATCGCGTGGAGACGGTGCTCGCCGAAGTCAAGCCGCGCCTGCGTGGTTGGCTGCACCTGGTCAATGCGCCGCTCACGCTCGCGGCCGGGATCGTGCTGATCGTGCTCTCCCCCAATGCCCCGACCCGGGTGGGCTCGGCCATCTACGCCGCGTCGGCTCTCATGCTCTTCACCGTGTCGGCTGTGTATCACCGCGGCCACTGGGGGCCGCGCACGCACGCGTTCTTGATGCGCTTCGATCACGCCAACATCTTCTTGCTGATCGCGGGGTCGTACACCCCCTTCACACTGCTGCTGCTCGATGGCCGTGACCAGACGATCATGCTCACCGTGGTCTGGGTCGGTGCGGCTTTGGGTGGGCTGTTCCGGATCTTCTGGGTGAAGGCGCCACGCTGGCTCTACACCGCGCTCTACATCGGGTTGGGTTGGGCCGCGGTGTTCTACCTCCCGGCGTACATCCGTGGCGGTGCCGAACTCGGGATCGGCATCGGAACGGCGGTGCTGATCCTCGCCCTCGCCGGCGGTGTGTTCTACACCTTGGGCGGCGTGGTGTACGGACTACAGCGACCCGACCCGTGGCCGCGTTGGTTCGGCTTCCACGAGGTGTTCCACACGTTCACGATCCTGGCGTTCGTCAGCCACTACGTCGGGGTGTCACTGGCGACGTACTCCCTGCGCTAATCGCGCTTCTTGCTGCCGCGCCCGTGCAGCATCGTGATCAACTGCGCCAACTGCTTTTCTGCCTTCTCCGTCCGCGTGAACGACGTCAGCGCGAGCGGCGGCTTGAAGCGTTGGCGCGTGATCGCGTGCGGATAGGTGAACTCACGCAGACCGTCCGCGCCGTGGATCCGCCCGAAGCCCGAGTCACCGACTCCGCCGAACGGCAGACTCGGCACGGCGGCGAAGGTGATCACGCCGTTGATCGCCGTCATACCCGCGCGCAGGCGTTGCGCGATCGACTCACCGTGCTTGCGGGAGAAGACCGTCGAACCGAGGCCATAGCGAGTCCCGTTGGTCTTGGCGATCGCCTCGTCCATATCGCGCACCCGCGTGATGGTCATCGTCGGACCGAAGGTCTCCTCCTGGATCGCCGCGGAGTCCTCGGGCACGTCCACGAGTACGACCGGCTCGACCCAGCGCTCCTTGACCGACTCCGCTCCGCCGACCAGCGCGCGGCCACCACGATCGAGCGCGTCTTGGATGTGACGGCGTACGACGTCGAGTTGCGACGGCATCGTCATCGGACCGATCTGCGCGGTCGGTGAGTCCAGCGCGGTGATCTCGCGCGCCTGCCTGGTGATCTCGGCGACGAACTCGTCATAGACGCGTTCGTGCACATAGATCCGCTCGACGCCCGTGCAGGTCTGGCCGGCGTTGGCGCAGGCCCCCCAGAGCGCGGCGTCCACGGCGGCTGCGATGTCGGCGTCCTCGTCGACGATTACGGCATCCTTGCCCCCGGCCTCGATCACGACCGGCGTCAGGGTCTCGGCGCAGGCCGCCATGACCCGCTTGCCGGTCGCGGTCGAGCCGGTGAAGGCCACCTTGTCGACGTCCGCGCGACACAGGGCGGCACCGGTGTCGCCCAGACCCGTCACGACCTGGAGCACCGGACGCCCGATCGCCTCCTGGGCGGTGCGGGCCAGCCATTCGCCCACTCCTGGCGTGTATTCGCTGGGTTTGAAGACGACCGTGTTGCCTGCCGCGAGGGCGTACGCGATCGACCCCATCGGGGTGAAGACCGGATAGTTCCACGGGCCGATCACGCCGACGACGCCGTACGGGCGGTATTGCAGTGTCGCGATCTGGTTGGCCATCAGCAGTCCGCTCGGGACCTTGCGGCGACCGAGCACCTTCTTGGCGTTGCCCGCGGCCCAGGCCAGATGGTCGATCGCCAGCGAGGCCTCCAGGATCGCGTCACCGTGCGGCTTGCCTGTCTCGGCGTGCATCAGGTCCGCGAGTTCTTGCAGGCGCCGGGCCATCGTCGCGCGCCAGGCACCGAGGTGGGTGGCGCGCTCTTCGTACGACAGTCGCCCCCACCACTCCGCGGTCTCGCGTGCGGTGGCGACGGCAACTCGTACGTCCTCCTCGGCGTGCACGGGATGCGTGGCGACCACGTCGCCGGTGCGGGGGTTGAGGGATTCGAAGGTGCTCACTGGGGCTCCATTCACCATGATCGGTTGCTGCGCGTTGAACCTATGCCTGCTTGCCGATTCTCGTCATCGGGTCGTCTCGGCCAGCAGCGCCGCGAGTTCTTCGGCAGTGGTGACGGGTCGCTGGCAGACGTGGCGACGACAGACGTACGCCGTGGGGTGCCCGCCGAGCGCTTCTCTCCCGGCGAGCAGCGGGATCTCGGCTGTCGCGTCGTCGACGACGACCACTACGGCGGTCGGGTGCTCCCGGGCGATGCGTGCCAGTTTGTCGCGCGCGGGTCCTTCAGGCCCCACGATCGCGACCTCGGGCGGGCCGTGCTGCAGTGCGACGGCAGCCGCGAGACTCCACCCGGCGAAGCGTGGCGCCTGCGTCACCAGGACATGCAGGCTGGCCAGCGCTTGCTCGGCCGCGGTGCGGTAGCGGTCGTCGCCGGTGATCGCGGCAGCTTTGATCAGCGCGTGGATGATGCTGGAGGTCCCGCTCGGGCTGGCGTTGTCACTGGGGTCTTTGGGACGTGCCACCAAGACCTCGGCGTCGTCAGCGGTATCGAAGAAGCCGCCGTCGTCGGCCCGGAAGTGCGCGAGCACGGTGTCGAGCAGATCAGTCGCGGCGGTGAGCCAGACAGGGTCGGACGTGTGCTGCACGAGGTCGAGGAAGGCGGTAGCGACGCAGCCGTAGTCCTCCAGTACGCCCGCCGGTGCCCCGACCTCGCCGTCGCGTGACACTCGCTTGAGGTGCCTGCCCTGGATGTGCAGGTCCTTGATGAGTTGTGCGGCTTGCAGTGCCCACTCCGCGTACGCCTGCTCGTTGCTGCGCTGACTCAGCGCGAGGAGTCCGGAGATCGCGAGCCCGTTCCAGGCAGCCACGACCTTGTCGTCGCGCGCGGGGCGTACGCGTTCGGCTCGTTTGTGCAGCAAACGGTGTCGGACGCTGATCCATCTCTGTGTCTCGGCATCGTCGATGGGGTCCCGCATTTGTTGGAGTGTCGACGATCCGTGCTCGAACGTGCCTCGCGCTGTGACGGTCAGGAACTCGGCCGCCCAGATTCCGTCGTCGGGACCGAGCGCCTCGATCAGTTGCTGCGGCGTCCAGGCATAGAACTTGCCCTCAACACCCTCGGAGTCGGCGTCGAGCGCCGAGGCGAATCCACCCTCGTCCGTACGCATCTCGTCATGCAGCCAGCCGGCGATGTCTTCGGCGACAGCCGTGTCTCCGTGCTGGGCATAGACCCCGAGCAGGAGCGCGTTGTCGTACAGCATCTTCTCGAAGTGCGGCACCACCCACGCGTTGTCGACGCTGTATCTGGCGAAGCCCCCAGCGAGTTGGTCGTGGATCCCACCGCGCGCCATCGCGTCGAGGGTCTTGTCCAGCATCGATGTGGCGCTCTCACCGGTGGTTGAGGTGCGAGCGACCTGCCCGGTGTTTGAGGTGCGAGCGACCTGCCCGGTGGTTGAGGAGCCGCGCAGCGGCGTCTCGAAACCACCACCCATCCGTCCCAAGAACTCCAACACCATGCTCGGCGGGAACTTCGGCGCTCCCCCGAACCCGCCTCGCCGGGCGTCGAAGTCTTTGCTCAGCGTGTTGACGGCGTTGTCTAAATCGGCTTTCGTCAACGTGCCCGGCGGGAGTTGCCGCTGCTGGTTGAGGTGCTCGCGCAAAGCGTCGGCCGTACGCCTGATGTCGTCACCCCGGTTGACCCAGGCATCGCTGATCGCGGCGAGGACCTGTCGGAAGCTGGGCTGTCCGTGGCGTGGCTCGTCGGGGAAATAGGTCCCGGCGAAGAACGGGTTGCCCTCGTGGTCGAGTACGCACGTCATCGGCCAGCCGCCATGCCCGGTCATCGCAGTCGTCGCCTGCATGTAGATCGCGTCGACGTCGGGACGTTCCTCGCGATCGACCTTGATGTTCACGTAGCCCTCGTTCATCTGCTGTGCCGTGGCCTCGTCTTCAAACGACTCGTGGGCCATCACGTGGCACCAGTGGCAGGCGGCATACCCGACGCTCAGCAGGATCGGCACGTTCCTGTTCTTCGCCTCCGTGAACGCGTCCTGGCCCCATTCCCACCAGTGCACCGGGTTGTCCGCGTGCTGCTGGAGGTACGGCGACGTGGCTGCGGCGAGACGGTTGGCCATGTGGTCGACCGTACGCGGCTGCGCCGACATCGGTGGTGGAGCAGGCTCGTCCCCGGTGGTTGAGAAGGCCCGCAGGGCCGTCATTGCCCCACCGGTGGTTGAGGAGGCCCGCAGGGCCGTCACGCCCCACCGGTGGTTGAGAAGGCCCGCAGGGCCGTCACGCCCCACCGGTGGTTGAGGAGGCCCGCAAGGGCCGTCTCGAAACCACGCTCTCTACATCGCGGCTTTATCGGTGCGCTCTCCTACATCTCGCTCGAGGAGGACATCAGATGCCAAGACAGCGTTCGGCACCCACTGCTCCGTGGTCGAGAAAGCGGCACGACCGCTCTCCGTACCGGCCGTACGTGACACCTGTCTGTTGTCAGCGGACCGCCGTGGTTCGCGGCAACCAGGAGGAATCATGAACAAGCAGGAGATGCCGTTTCACGCTCGCCACGAGGACGAACTGCACTGCTCACGCTCGATGAGGTGGCCGAGACGCTGCTGACCTCGCCGAACACCGTGCGCTGGTGGCGGCAGGAGGGAACCGGTCCGGAGTTCTTCAAGATCGGCCGACGGCTCGACACGACCGTCGGCGACCTGCGAGCCTGGATCCGCAGCCGGCGGACCGCGTCGAATCCCGTCGTCGGGACCCGCCGGTGATCGCCGTGGACTACCCGCGCCACGTGTTCCTGAGCGCGCGCGAGGTGATGGCGCGGTATGACTGGGGGAAGACCCGCGGCTACCAGCACCTCAAGGAATGCGAGTTGGTGCCGCCGCCGGTCATGACACACCCGGATCGGTGGCGGCTGGACCAGCTGCTGGAGTGGGAGGAGAAGCGCATGGAGTTGGTCGAGGCGGCGATGGAGTCACCCGTTACGCCCCAACGCGAGCCTCTCGCGATCACCGACCTGCTCCCGCAGCCCAAGCGACGGCGCGCGGGCTGAGAACGGCAGGTCGAGTCGGCACCGCAGCTCAAGGCTGCCTGACAAGTCGCTTCGCAAGGTCGACGAGGAACTCCGCTCGCCGGACGAGTGGCTTCGCCTTGGCAAGAGAGATGAGCGCGGTGCCGTACTCAACCTCGCCCTTCATGGAGATCAACTCCCGAAACGCCCTCTCCGCTGACGCGGCATCGCTGTTGGCTCCGAGGGCCTGACGCAACTCCTTCGCTGCCTTGGCATGGTCCTTCGCCTTGCCGGACTTGCCAGTCAGCACTGTCACGATCGCGTCCTTGGCGCTGATGCCGGCGTGGATCGCATCTCCAGCAGCGGGAGTCGCGCGCTCCAGATCGAGGTTGTCCTGAGCCGAGTCGAGGTACTGCTGCGCCTTGTGGAGATAGCTCCGAGCGTGGTTCCTGCTCTCCCCACTCGTCATGACGCCACCCGGATCCGACGTGGCATCTTGCCGACCAGTGCGACTCCATCCCGAAGGATCTCGGCGATGACCGGCTCCCGTTCCTCGGGTGCCAGGTCGAAGTGCTCCCGCGTGAGATGGAGGACGTCGCAGTCATTTCCGAGACCCTCCTGCACCTTCTGTTGCAGGTCAGCCCTCCCGGCCCATTCAGCGGGGGCGATCACGACGAGGTCGATGTCACTGTCCGCGCGCGCATCCCCGCGAGCGACGGATCCGAAGACGATCACCGCGTCCACCCCGCTCGCCGCCTCCCGCACGACTCGAGTCAACATCTCGATCGGGCTGGCCAGTGCGCGAAGAGGAGCGATGGCCGCATGGCCCTCGTTGATGCGGTGCACGCCAGCACGTCCGATGGTCTCAGTCGTGATGAGTCCGAGGCGGTCGAGATCTCGAAGCGCCTGCTGCACTGCACCAAGGCTGTGCCGATCCTCGATCAACGCGTGCACGCGCCGCCCAGTCAGCGGTGCGCCGGTGCGCAGCAGTACGGCGAGCACCGCACCTCGCGCGCCGGGCATCAGCCCACCAAAGGGTTCGCCGAAGTTCATTTGAACAGAATACTGTTCAAATGAGTCTCAGGCTAGTCATACCGGAGGATGTCGACTTGTTCTGCCATGCGGTCAATGCCGCCGTACGCGTCGATGATGACCTGGTCGCGGATCACCACCGAGCCAGGCTCCTTGCGAACAAGGTTGGTCACCTGGCTTCCCGGGAACCGCGACCTTACGCTTCGAACGGAACTCAGCCATTTTCGAGAACCGAGAGTCTGGCTAGCCTCAGATCGTGTCCACGAAGGCCGAGCGTCGAGCGGCCCGCGCCGAGGTCGCCGCCTACCACCAGGAGCACCTCGGTCGGCTTGTCGAGCATCTGGCACATTCCATCGACGGCATGATGTCTTCCGTCCGCGATTTCTCGAAAATAGCAATCTTCCGCGATCCGTGGAACTTGGTTATTATCGAGAAATGTCCGGAGTTCAGCGCACACTCACTTTGCCCCTCGAAGGGTACGGCGACGAGCCCAAGAGCGAGGCGGACGTCGTACTGACGGCGGCTGCGCGCATCCAAGCTGCACTCCCAGCGGGCTGGACGATCAAGACAAAGACCGGAGTCGGCGGACTGGATGGTGCCACCGACGCCTCCCTCCGCCCAGACGCTCGGCTTTCTCTCGTGCGGGAAGGCAAAACCGTGGCGACGTACGCCGTCGAGGCCAAGCGTGCGCTGGCTTCGAGCAACCTGCTCCCCGCCATCAATCAACTCCTCGCCCTGCAGGGCGACAACCCGGCCAGGATGCGGCCGATGCTGATCGCTCGCTACCTCAGCACCCAGCAGCAGCGGGTGCTGCAAGAACGGGACATCGCCTACGCCGACGCCACCGGAAACCTGTACCTGATGTCGGAAGACCCGCTGGTCCTACTGTCCAATCGAGGCGCGAGCGCCGATCCGTGGCGGGGTCCCGGACGCCCGACGACCAGCCTGAAGGGCCTCCCTGCCGCCCGGCTCGTCCGTACACTGGCTGACTTCGTCCCGCCGTACTCCGTCTCTGAACTCGCCGACTTGGCCGGCGCATCGCTCGGCGCCGCCTACCGCCTCAGCGACTACCTCATCGGTGAAGGGCTACTCACTCGCACCGAACGTGAGCCGATCACGGATGTCGACTGGCCCGAGCTACTTCGCCGGTGGAGCCAGGACGCTCGATATCTCGACACCAGCACGACGCGTGGCTTCCTCGAACCGCGCGGGCTCGACACCCTCGTCGAGAAGCTCGGCAAACAGCCGCCATCACAGCGCTACGCGGTGAGTGGCTCCTTGGCCACTCAGCCCTATGCCTCATACGCCGAGGCTCGGTTGGGACTCATCTACGCAGACGACCCACTGAAACTCGCAGCAGACCTTGGGCTGCGCCCCGTGGATGCTGGCGCCAACGTCATCCTCACGGCGCCGCGTTCGCCCGTTGTCTTCGAGCGCACATCGAAGTGGAGAGACATCACCATCGTTGCTCCCAGCCAGGCAGTCGCCGACCTACTCGGCGGCCCCGGCCGAAACCCTGCTGAAGGCGAATACCTGTTGGACTGGATGAAGGAGAACCCAGATGCCTGGCGCAGACAACGTGATCGTTGAGGCACGTACCGCTTTGCTCGACGCGATCGCAGCTCTCGAAGCGCACAAGGCATCGGTGATCCTCATCGGTGCCCAAGCGATCTACCTACGCACAGGCAAAGCCACGTTCGCCCTGGCCGAGGCAACCAAGGACTCCGACCTCGCCATCGACACCCGCGAACTTGGTGAGGATCCCCTTCTCGAGGAGGCGATGACCAGCGCAGGCTTCATTCTCAACCCGGTCAGTCAGCAACCCGGCGCCTGGATGTCACCCAACGGGATCCCCGTCGATCTGATGGTCCCAGAGCACCTTGCTGGCTCCGGCAGCCGACGCGGCGTCCGCATCCCGCCCCACTCCAAGCACGCGGCACGCCGGGCGGCCGGCCTGGAGGCCGCGCTCATCGACCAGTCGCCGATGACCGTCGGCTCGCTGAACGGCGACGGCCGGAGCGCCGTCATCAACGTCGCAGGCTCTGCGGCACTGCTCGTGGCGAAGCTCCACGAGTTGGGCGAACGGGTCGACACTCCCGACCGTCTCAACGACAAGGACGCGCACGACATCTACCGACTGCTGGTGGCTACCGAGACTCCCGATCTCGCCAAGACCATGCAGCGCCTCCATGCCGACGAAGTCGCGCAAGGGGCCACAACACAGGCGCTGGGCTACCTGGAGCAACTCTTCGCAACCGCAGACGCCCTCGGTGCCATGATGGCCGGTCGCGCCGAGGAAGGAGTCGGCCAGCCAGACACGGTTTCGGCTTCGGTCAGCCTCCTCGCGCAGGACCTACTCTCAGCCTTGACGTGATCGGCCACGGGGCCCCGGCTCCAAACCAAGAGGATTGACACCGTGAGCGATCTGCAAGCCGAGCTGGAGAGTCTGCGGGCCGAGAACAACCGCCTGCGCAAGCTCCTCAAGCTGACTGACGCGGAGGCGACTCCAGTTCGTGGCACCCAGGCAGCGTGGTTCGACAAAGCACCGGGTCCGGTGGACGCGCGTTCCCCCTCGCGAGCCAAGGTCGATTTCTACGCCGCGTTGTTCTGCGCAAGACGTGACGTCCACGCCGTGCGTTGGGAGAACGCCCGCATGAACAAGTCGGAGTGGATGCCTGCCGTCGAGGGCGGCTGGCGCAAGGGCCGCGCAGCCTCGGAGGTGCGGCACCTCCCGCTCACGCCCGAGGTCCTGGCCGCGCATCTGACTGGCGACGTCCACATCGGGCTCTATCCGATGCTCGCCGGCGACCAGACCTGTTGGCTCGCGGCCGACTTCGACGGGCAGGCCGCCATGCTCGACGCGCTCGCCTATCTGAAGGCGGCACGGGCCGTTGGCGCGCCCGCAGCCTTGGAGGTCTCGCGCTCTGGTGTCGGCGCGCACGTGTGGATCTTCTTCACTGATCCTGTGCCAGCGGTTGCCGCCCGTCAGCTCGGGACCGCTCTTGTCCGCGAGGCGATCGCCATCCGTGGCCGGATGGACCTTCGCTGCTATGACAGGCTCTTCCCCTCCCAGGACGTGCTGCCTGGCCAGGGCCTCGGGAACCTGATCGCGGCCCCGCTCCACGGCAAGTCACGAAGGCTCGGCACCACGGTCTTTCTCGACCTGGCCACGCTGGAGCCGTTCGAAGACCAATGGGAGTACCTCTCCACCTTGGAACGCCTTACCCCGAGGCAGGTCACAAAGCTCGCCTCGGCGCTCCGGGAGCCGAAGGTCGGGGCGCGTGTCGACCGTGCCCAGCCCGCCCGGTCGACCAAGACCCAGCCGAATCCGGCACCGATCGTTCATCTGAGCCTTGACGGCACGGTAGGGATTCCCGGCTCGGAGCTGAGCCCCTCGCTGTACGCGACCTTGAAGCACGCCGCCTCGACGTACAACCCGGAGTTCTACGACCGCCATCGCCGCCGGCAGTCGACGTGGAACGTCCCGCGCATCATCACCTCCTACGATGAGACGCTCGACGACCACCTCGTCCTCCCGCGCGGGCTGCGCGACACCGCGACGCGGCTCATCGAGGGGGCCGGCAGCAAGGTCGAGGTCGACGATCAGCGGGTCGCCGGAGATCCTTTGCACCTCTCGCCGACCTTCGACCTCAGGCCGCAGCAGCAGGAAGCAGTGGAGGCCGTACTGCCGCATGAGTTGGGACTCTTGGTCGCTCCGCCCGGCTCTGGGAAGACCGTCATGGCGTGCGCAGTCATAGCCCAGCGAACCGTTTCGACGCTGGTGCTGGTCGACCGCAAGACGCTCGCCGATCAATGGCGCCGCGAGATCACCGCCCTCCTCGGGATCAAGCCGGGGCAGCTCGGCGGTGGCCGATCCAGGCTAACCGGCATTGTTGACATCGCCACTTTGCAGACGCTCGCCCGCCGAACCGACCTCGCCGAGAAGCTCGGCTCCTACGGCCAGGTCATCGTCGACGAGTGTCACCACGTCCCGGCTGCCGCGTTCGATGCCGCTGTCCGCGCCATCCCCGCGCGCTACTGGGTCGGGCTCACCGCCACGCCTTATCGGCGCGACGGCCTCGATGACCTGATCGGCTTTCAACTCGGCCCGGTCCGCCACACCTTCACACACGCCGACCCCGACACGCTCGAAGGTGCCAACGCCGAGAGGCCACGCCCCGTACTCATCGTCCACCCAACAGCCTTCCAGTTGTCGGAACCGGTCGACTTCGCCATTCCGGGCGCGATCGCGAGCGTCCACGCGGCCCTCGCAGAGGACGGGGTGCGCAACGAGCAGATCCTCGCCGATGTGGTCGACGCCCTGGGGCGCGGACGACACTGTCTGGTCCTGGCCCAACGCACGGGCCACGTCGACCACCTCGCAGCAGCGCTCACCGCGCAGGGGCTGGACCCAGTGGTTCTCAAGGGTGGGATGGGCGCCAAGCAACGCGCAGCGGCGACCGAGCGCCTAGTCCCCTCCGATGACGGCCCACCATTACTCGTCGTTGCCACCGGCCACTTCGTCGGGGAGGGATTCGATTGTCCAGCACTGGACACCCTCTTCCTGGCCGGGCCGATCTCGTTCAAGGGACGCCTCGTGCAGTACGCCGGACGGGTCCTTCGAGCTCATCCAGGCAAGCGCACTGCAGAGGTGCACGACTACCATGACGTCGAGGTTCCAGTCCTCACGGCAGCACTCAACAAGCGCGCACCCGGTTACATCAGCCTCGGCTTCCCCGACCCTCGCGGCACCAAGTCACCCTCCGCCAAACGGGCTTGAGTGATACACGAGAGGATGCACGAGCCCCCGAAATCGGCGTCCAACGGCGAAACTCCCTGAACCGGCCCGGACCGCCTTACCCCTTCTGACCTGCGGTTTCGTCGAAATTTCGTCGACGACCGCTCAGGCTGAACGTCGTGGCACCAGCGGCAGGCGGCGTACCCGACGCTCAGCAGCACGGGACGTTTCTTTTGCGCGCTTCGTCGAAGGCCTCGCTTCCCCACTCCGCCAGTCGACAGGGTTGTCCGCGTGCTGCTGGAGGTATGGCGACGTGGCTGCGACGAGACGGTTGGCCATGTGCCCGACCGTACGCGGCTGCGCCGACTTCGGTGGTGGAGCAGGCTCGTCCCCGGTGGTTGAGGGGGCCCGCAAGGCCGTCTCGAAAACCACATCCCCACCGCCTGTCGACGGCGCTCCAAAGCTGGTCGTTCTCGGCGCTTGAAAAGTGAGCGGTGTTGCCGAGTCTAGGGCTCGGTCTGGTCGGTGGTGGCGCGGATGCTGGGCAGGCTGTCGATGCCCCTGCCGCGCAGTCGGTAGCTGGCGCCCTTGAGCGTCAGCACATCTGCGTGGTGGACGATGCGGTCGATCATCGCCGCGGCGACGGCCTGGTCGCCGAACACGCCGCCCCAGCCGCTGAACGGAAGGTTGGATGTGAGGATCAGGGAGGCGTGTTCGTAGCGGCTGGACACGAGTTGGAAGAACAGGTTCGCGGCGTCCTGTTCGAAGGGCAGGTAGCCGACCTCGTCGACGATGATCAGCCCGTAGCGGCGCAGCCGGGTGAGCTCTTGGGGCAGCCTGCCGGCCCGGTGGGCGTCGGTGAGTCGGGTGACCCACTCTGTCGCGGTTGCGAACAGGACGCGGTGGCCGTGTCGTGCGGCGGCAACGCCCAGGGCGGTGGCCAGATGGGTCTTCCCGGTCCCGGGCGGGCCGAGCAGGACGACGTTGCGTCCCTCGGTCAGGAACCCGCCCGATGCCAGCGCGCCGACCTGGGGGCGGACGGTTGGTTGGGCGTCGAAGTCGAAGTCTTCCAGCGTCTTCACGGCACCGAACCCGGCGGCGCGGATCCGGAGCTGTGCACCTGAGGCGTTGCGGGCGCTGACTTCTCGTTCCAAGACCGCAGCCAGATAGTCCTCGTGGGTCCAGCCGGCGTCGCGGGCCTGGTCGGCCAGCCGGACGGCGGCCTCGGTGATCCGGGGCGCTTTGAGGGCCGCAGCGAGGTAGGTGATCTGCTTGACGGCCTCGGTACTGGCTGCCTTGGCGGCGTTCTTCGTGGTGGCCATCAGATGATCTCCTCCCAACCACCGGTGCCGCCGCTGATCCCGAAGGCGCGGTCGTAGTCGGACAGGTCCCGCACCAGGTCATCGCCAGCGGCCGCGCGGGCGCTGGGCTGTTGGAACTGTTTGCGCAGCCAGCCGGCGACCTCGACATGTGCCGGGTCGGTGACCGTGGTTCCTCTGGCCCAGGCGCGGGCATGCTCGGCCACGATCCGGCCCTCGGCGCGGACCCGGACGCAGTCGAGGTCGGCGGCCACGTCGACCATCCGGCCGATCACCTGCGGGTCGACGGAGTAGTCGTTGGTGTCGAGGCGGACGTAGTAGTCGCGGCCCAGCCGGATCTTGTTGCGCCACCCCAGGTGCAGCGGAATCGGCGGCAGCGGCAACATCGCCGCCCGGTCGGCGTCAATCAAATCGCTCGGCGCGGCCTTGATCGTGCGGACCGTCCGGGCGTTCGCCTGGCCCAGCCAGTCGGTGAACTGGGTGTTGAAGTCGGCCGGTGAGGTGAACGTGCGACCTGGCATAAAGGAGGTCTCGAACCAGCCGTTGCGGCGTTCCACCACGCCCTTGGACTCAGGGTCTCGCGGCGGCAGCAACACGAGCTTGGTGGCCAGGGTGCCCATGAACGCGGCGACACCCTCGGCGCGACGTGGGCCGCGCCCGATGCCGGGCTCGTTGTCCCAGATCAGCCGCCGCGGGACCCGGCCCAGTTGCTGGATCAGCTCCCACGAGCCCAGCAGCAGGTCCTCGGTCTTCCGCGTCGGGATCATCCGTGCGGTCACGAACCGCGAATGTGCCGCAGTGATCACCAGCACCGGCAACAGCTTCGTGGTGCCGTCCTCGAGCGGGATCTTCCTGGGCGGGAACCACAGATCGCACTGCGCCGCGTCACCCGCAGTCCAAGTGATCCGATCCGCGGGGTCGACGGGGCGGTGCTCGGGACGCAGCCGCCGCACGTTCTCGCTGAACCACCGGATCGAGCCCGTCCAGCCCACCCGCTCGGCCAGCACCGTGGCCGGCATGTCCGGAACCTCGACCAACAGCGCCCGCACGTGCGGCTCGTACTCCGTGAACGACGTCGGCCCCGGCGTCCGCACGTACCGCGGCGGCGCGTCCGAATTCACCGCCTTGATGACCGTGGTCCGCGAGATCCCCAGCCGCTCAGCGATCCGCGCCTTCGGCACCCCATCCGCAGCCAGCCTTCTGATCAGCGCCCAGTCCTCCAAAGTGATCACACTCCAATCGTTGAGTGCTCACTTTTCACCGCCGAAACTGTTCAGTTTTCGAGCGCCGCCGACACCGCCCCGCCGCTTTGTCGGTGCGCTCGCCTATGTTTCGATCGAGGAGGAGAACAGGTGCCACAACAACGTTCGGCGACGTGCGGCAAAGACCGATACGCGACGAATTCCCATGCGATTCGGGTGGCGATTGGCGCGTCCAAGCGCTCTGGTCGGCCCCTTCGCGTCTACCGATGCGAACGCTGCCGAGGCTGGCACCTGACCAAGAGGATCACGTGGACGGACGACCAGCCATCGAAAGATGTCCCCGCCGCCTCGCTGCTCAACGACTTCGACCATCGCCTCGGTTGCACCTGCAGCCGATGCGCATGGCTCGGCGCAGAGCACCTGAACCTGTGAAGCGCTCCGCGTCCGCCGCATAGATCACCACCGCCGATCGAGACTGGTTCGGACAAGCCCGCAGGTCGCCTGGGACCTCGCGCACGACCTCTGCCTAGACAGTGACTACGGCTGGGCCGATCTGGCCGACGCCTACCGGAAGATCGACCCACTCGCGGTCCTGCCGATCCACGAGCGACTCGTCCGACACGAGCTCACCGAGACCGGCGCCGAGCACCATCGCCGAGCCGCCAAGCGACTGGCGGCGATGCGCAAACTCGCGCCCACACCCGACTCAGCTGCGCGGGTCGACGCCCTGATCTCAAGCCTCCGCGAGGAGCACAAGCGGCGGCCACGGCTCCAGCAGGAGTTCACCTGCGCCGGGCTCCCGTGACGTACGCCAGTCCGGGTCAGACCCGCGCATAAGGGAGGTGGCAGAGCGCACCAAGGCCCTCCGGGGGCCCGCGGTTCGTCGGTTTGACTCACCCGCCCGGGTATTCCGGTGGTTCAGTCACCAGCAGAATCCGTGCATTCCGATCTCTAGCCTGATGTCTCGCGCCGCACGGACGAATCGGGTGCCATCCACGTGATCCCCCATCCCGAAACCGACCAGCTGGCCGTCGACGTCATGACTCGGCCAGACCTGTTGCGGATCGTGCGGTGCGGTGGCGGCGTGGAGCTTCTCGCACAGCGGTTGGGCTCCCGAAGTACCACACCGTGTCGTCGGGCATCGCCACGACCGCCAAGACTCTCGCCTCGCACTTCGACGGCGCTGCAGCGAGTTGGTACCTCCGCAGCCATGCTGAGCACCGACACCAGTCCGCCGGCCGGGCCTCCAGCATGTTCACCAGCTCCCCATCGGGCATCTGGAGATCAAAGGTCTCCAGGAAGCCGTACGCATCGATGCCCGCCTCGTTGAGCGCGTCGGCAGCGTCGGGGACGAAGAGCTGCCAGAGCGAATCCCAGTTGTCGGTGCAGATCCACTCAACCGTGACCAGTCGCGCGCGCTCATCGATCGTTGCTTCGAAGCTGTGCAGCAACTCTGCGGCCCGAAGCGCCTCCACCACCAACTCGCACGTGTTGGAGGCGATCTGCACAGGCGCGTACTTGCCTTCCCATGGAGTCACTACCGCGTACGGCAGCGCGTCACGGTTGGCCATGGTGCTCACCAGCAGAGTCCAGCAGTGACCACCGACAAGACAGCGACCGATCCTCAGGCAGCAAGCCGGCGCTGCTGGCGGGCGACGACCTCGGCGAGCACCGCGATCACTCGCTCGGGTTCGAACATCACCTCGTGCCAGGTGAAGCGCACCACGATCCACCCGGCGCGCACCATGTCGGTGTAGCGCCGGATGTCGCGCGCGAAGCCGTCCTCGCTGCCGTGGAATTCCCACGACTCTGCCTCGATGACCAGGCTCAGCAAGACATCCACCAGGTCGGCTCGACCGATGTGGTCGACCCAGAGTTGCGGCTGCACCAAGAGTCCGGGGACCTGCATGCACAGGGCGCGTAGCGCGGATTCGAAGGGGTTTGCCGCCCGGCCGTCTGCGGCGCGGGCGACGGCGACCGCCGCCGCTCGTCCGGTGCGCGGACCTCCCTCGGCTTCGGTGATCAACTGCTGATGGCTGATCCGCCCCTCGCGTAGCGCGGAGTCGGCGACACTGAGCGCCTCGCTGAAGGGCAGCGTGCGCGCGCAGTCGGTCACGGTTCGCAGCCGACTCGTGCGGTGCCCATCCACGTCGTCTGGGCCGAGGTCGCCCCACCGCACGTCGATGCCTGCGCGACGCTCCGGCGTCAAGCTGCGGTTCCGCGGCACTACGACCATCGGTTTGCGGGGCGCGAACTGGACCTTCCACTCGTAACCAAGAGCGGCGGTCAAGTGACTGGACACGCCTCCGACCCGCGCGAAGGCCGCTTGCGCGTCGACTGCGTCCGGCAACCCATAGATTCCGCGGCGCAACCTGACGATCTCTCCGGCCAACACCGACTCACGCACCTGCCGGGCGGTGAGGAAGCGTCGAAGTTCCTCACGCGTGGCCACCCCGCCGGCGCGCATCACAGCCTCCACTGCGGTGACTGGCTCCGGCTCCACGTGCCCACCATGCGTGACTGCCGCGAATCGCACGCGGCGTTTCCACAGGGGGCGCCGCTCAGGCGGTGGAGGGGCGGTCCGAAGTGGCGTTACTAACTAAGGCAGTTGGAGGATCCGCGGACTAGGTCCCCGCGCAAACCCCGGCATGATTGGGCTGAGAATCGGCGAACTGCCTTAGTTAGTAACCGTGGCCGGGACCACGGGCGCGCCGCGGACGGGCGCGTGCGACGGCGGGGTGCCGCAAACCAAGCTCAGGCCCGCGACCGCACCAGGTCCAGGGCGATGTCCACGATCATGTCCTCCTGGCCACCGACGAGGCGCCGCTTGCCGACCTCGACGAGCAGGTCGCGGGTGTCGATTCCATACTGAGCGGATGCGGCCTCTGCGTGGCGCAGGAAGGATGAATACACGCCTGCATAGCCCAGCGTCAGCGTCTCGCGGTCCACGCGCACCGGCCGGTCCTGCAAAGGACGGACCAGGTCGTCGGCGGCATCCTGAAGTTTGAACACGTCACACCGGTGGTTCCAGCCGAGCAGGTCGGCCACCGCGATGAACGGCTCGATGGGGCAATTGCCTGCGCCCGCACCCTGCCCGGCCAGCGAGGCATCGACGCGATAGACGCCCTCCTCGACCGCGACGACCGAGTTGGCCACAGACAAAGACAGGTTCTCGTGGGCGTGGATGCCGAGTCTGGGTGCTCGGGCGACGAGCACGTCGCGGTAGGCCCGGATCCGTTCCCGCACTCCGTCCATCGTGAGTCGGCCACCCGAGTCGGTGACATAGACGCAGTGCGCGCCGTAGGACTCCATGAGCTAGCGCCTGCTGGGCCAGCTCAGCAGGCGGCGAACATGTGCGACATCATCAGGAAGGCCGACACGTCCATCCCGATCTCGCGGGCGGTCTCGATGTGCTGCTTGGCGACGTCGGCCTCGGAGCAGTGGGTGGCAACCCGCACCGAGCGCACGCCCAGGGAGTACGCCTGGCGCAGCGCCTCCACGGTGCCGATGCCCGGCACCAACAATGACGTCAGCTTGGCATTCTTGATGACACCGGCCGCCGCCTCGATCCACTCCCAGTCGGTATGCGAGCCGGGCCCGTAGTTGATCGAACCCCCCTGCAGCCCGTCGCCGTGGGTCACCTCGATCGCGTCAACACCGGCGTCGTCCAACGCGGCCACAATGAGAGCCACGTCAGCCGGATCGATCCGGTGCCGGATCGCGTGCATTCCGTCGCGCAAAGTGACGTCTTGGATATAGAGCTCGGTCATGTCAGGCACCCTTCAGGCTGAGCCGCGACCTGCTCGCCCACGCGCAGCGCGGCGGAGGTCATGATGTCGAGATTGCCCGCGTACGCAGGCAGGTAGTGGGCGGCTCCCTCGACCTCGAGGAAGACCGACACCTTGTGCGAGACCTTCACCTCGCCGACGCCTTTGCCAAGCAGCGTGTGCACCGGGTCGGACGAGTCGACCGGCGTGAACTGCACCTCCTGCTTCAGGCGATACCCGGGGACGTATTCTGCGACCGACGCCACCATCTCCTCCACCGATTCGCGAATCTTGGGCTGCAAAGCCCCGGAAGGGTCGTCGATCAGGCAGAAGACCGTGTCGCGCATGATCAGCGGCGGCTCGGCCGGGTTGAGGATGATGATCGCCTTGCCCTTCCAGGCGCCGCCGACCTCCTCGATCGCCAGCGCCGTGGTCTCGGTGAACTCGTCGATGTTGGCACGCGTGCCAGGCCCGGCCGACTTCGACGCGACGGAGGCGACGATCTCGGCGTACGGCACGGTGGTCACCCGCGAGACGGCGTAGACGATCGGGATCGTGGCCTGGCCGCCGCACGTGACCATGTTGAGGTTCTCGGCGTCGAGCGTGGGTCGTCGAGGTTGACGGGCGGTACGACGTACGGCCCGATCGCCGCGGGGGTCAGGTCGACGAGGCGCTTGCCGAATGGCGCAAGCGCTGGCCGCGTTGGCGCGATGCGCGCCGGCCGAGGTGGCGTCGAAGACGATCTCGATGTCGTCGAAGCCGTCCATCGCGATCAGCCCGTCGACACCTTCGGCGGTGGTCGGGAACGCCGAAACGTCCGGCTCGCGCGAGCCCATCGGAGTCGGGATCGATGCCGACCATCGCGGCCATCTCCAGCGTCTTGGCAGATGCGCATGATCTTGATCATCAGGTCGGTGCCGATGTTGCCCGAGCCGATCACGGCGACCTTGGTCTTGCTGCATCAGATGTTCTCCTACTGAAAATGTGGCGGTGACCGAGCCGAGGTGGCTGATCTCCGCGCGTACGACCGCGCCGGCAGGCACGGGGTGGACTGGACCGAGAGCGCCGGACAACACGACCTGGCCGGCGCGGAGCGGCTCGCCGTATTCCAGAGCGGCGCTGGCCAGCCAGGCGAGGGCGTTGAGCGGGTCGCCGAGGCAGGCGGCGCCGGTGCCGGTGGAGACCTCTTCGCCGTCGCAGGTCATCGACATCGTGACGTCGATCGGCGAGAACTCGTCGAGGGTCAGCCGGGTAGCCCCGAGGACGTAGAGCCCGGACTGAGGCGTTATCAGCAACGGTGTCGCCGAGTTTGATGTCCCAGTCGGCGACCCTGGAGTCGACGATCTCGATGGCCGCGCGCGCGTGGTCGACGGCCGACGCGCACCGACTCGGCCGTGAACGGACCGTCGGCGAGGTCGGCAGAGAGTACGAACGCGATCTCGGCCTCAGCACGCGGCTGGAGCAGCCGCGACATCGGCACGGTGTCGGATTCGGCGTACTCCATGTCGGCCAGCAGCACCCCGAAGTCCGGGGTGTCAACGCCGAGCCACTGCTGTACGGCCGGCGAGGTGAGACCGATCTTGCGGCCGACGACGACTCCACCGGCGACGATCCGGTCGGCGATGATCAGTGACTGCACGGCGTACGCGGCGGCAACGTCATCGGAGCCGATCAGGTCACGCACCGGGGCGCAGGGCGTACGCGTCGACTCAGCCTCCTGAAGGCGGCGGGCTGCCTGCTCGATGGGCGTCTGCTCACTCATGCCCTCAGCCTGGACGCCCGACCAGCGCCAAGCCAGCAGAGAGTTCCGCTCACCGGAACACCGATCGGGACTCAGCCCCCGCTTTGTCCGCTAAGCCCCCGGATCGTTGGGGGTTGAGCGGACCACGGTCCGCTCGACCGCCCGGGGGCTAGGGGTGGGCTAGGGGCGCATCGCCGCGCGCCGGGCGAGCGTCGCGCCGATCGCCTGGGCGGCGGCTCGCACCGCGCTCGCGTGCTGCTCGGGGCGAAACCGGGTCACCGCCCCGGCAACCGACACCGCAGCAACGGGTAGGTCTGACGAATCGAGCACCGGAGCGGCGACGCAGGTGATCCCCAGCGCCGCTTCCTCGAATTTCGAACGCCACTCCCGATGTGACCACGCCCTCCAAGTGTGAGGCGAGCCGACCCGGCGCGACGAGGGTTCGCGCGGTCAGTCGCGTGAGTGGCGCGGCCAGGATCGAGGCACGCTCGTCTGCAGGGAGGTGAGCGAGCAGAGCTTTGCCGATCGCGGTGGCATGCAGCGGCATCCGGCCGCCGATCCGGGTCGGCGATTTCCGCGGATCGGTGCCCGCCCACACGGGCGACATACACGACATCGGCACCCTCAGCCACACCCAGATGCACGATCTCGTGGGTGCGCTCGTAGAGGTCTTCGAGGAACGGCATCGCGACCTCGATCAGGGTCCGCTCCACCGAGGCGAGCATGCCGAGTTGGAAGAGTTGTCCCGACAAGTGATAGCCGTCGTCGCGGCGATCGATCAGCCGCTCGTCCACCAAAGACGCCAAGGTGCGATGCAGCGTCGCCTTCGGCAGGCCCGTACGCCGCTGCAACTCGGCGAAACCTACGCCGTCATCCTCCGCGGTGAACGCCCGGAGCACGGCGAGCGCCTTGCCCAGGACGGTCGACGCGGGCGTGGGCGTCACGACCCAGAGTTCGACTCAGAATCAGACCCAGAATCCGCCTCGGCAGCTCGCTGGTCGAAGACGCCCGCCTCGGCATTGGCGTTGGTCTTCTTGATCTGGCGGGTGAACGACCACAGCAACAGCGCGGTGCCCACGATCAGCAGTACGAAGATCAGCGCGCCCCACGGCCCGGCGACCACGTCGTCGTCGTCGGGCGCGGTCTCGGCAAGCCGCAGCAACAAGGTGATCACCAGATCATTCTCCCCCACCGGCCCCGCTCACCGGCAGCGGGATCCCTGCGAAGAGGTCGTTCTCGGGAAGTTCCGAGGCGACCTCGCTGTGGACCAACTCGTAGTCCTCGGTGGGCCAGGCCTTCTCCTGCAACTCGCGCGGGATGGCGAACCAGAAGCTGTCCGGGTCGATCTGGGTCGCGTGCGCCAGCAGTGCCTGGTCGCGTACGCCGAAGTATTTCTCGCAGCGCACCCGCGTCGTGATCCGCATGTCCCAGGCGGGGTCGCGTTCCCAGTTGGCCAGCCGTTCGGCGTACGGCGACTCCAACTCGTGCTCCAGCATCGCCTGGTGCAACGCGTTGGTCTTCTCCCAACTCCAGCCGTGGTGGTAGTAGAGCTTCAACGGCTGCCACGGCTCCCCCGCGTCCGGATAACGCGTGGGGTCGCCGGCTGCGTGGAAAGCCTCGACCGAGACCTCGTGGCACTTGATGTGGTCGGGGTGCGGGTAGCCGCCGCGCTCGTCGTACGTCGTCACGACGTGCGGCTTGAGAGCCCGAATCAGGCGTACGAGCGGCTCGGCCGCCTCCTCCAGCGGCACCAGTCCGAAGCAACCCTCCGGCAGCGGTGGCTTGGGGTCACCGTCAGGCCAGCCGGAGTCGACGAATCCCAACCACTCCTGCTGCACACCGAGAATGTCGCGCGCGCACTCCATCTCGCGCCGGCGTACCTCGGCGATCCGGTCACGGATCCCCTTGCGGTCCATCTTGGGGTTGAGGATCGAGCCGCGCTCACCACCCGTACACGTCACGACCGTGACCTCGACACCGTCGTCGACATAACGCGCGGTCGAGGCCGCACCCTTGCTCGA